>CAZVOI010000486.1:0-20023 GCA_964628275.1 uncultured Acidobacteriota bacterium
GTCGACCGGGGCCGCGGCGGCCCTCACCCAACTTCTCATCGTTGGCGTGGGCTTGGCGCTGGGCGCAGGCCGTTTGAGGCAGCGGCGTCCGGGCGACTCGGCCTGAACGGCAGGGCGCCCTATTGACGCTCTACAGTGTTCGGCGTCAAGGAGGACCATCGCAATGAACGAGACGGCGCAGCAGTACATTCAACGGATCACCGCCCACGTTGAAGGAAAACAGCCTCTAGCCGTGCAGGCCGCGACGGCCAAGAAGCTCGAGCGGCTCATCAAAGGCGTGCCAAAGAGCAGGTTGCGCAAGCGGCCGGCCGTCGACAAGTGGTCGGTGAGCGAGATCGCGGCGCACCTGGGTGATGCGGAAATCGCGATCGGATTCCGTCTCCGGTTGATTCTGGGCGCGCCGGGCACGCCCGTCGCGGCCTACGACCAGGATTCATGGGCGACCAGCGGGCACTACGAGAAGCGCGATCCGCGCAAGTCGGTCGAGCAATTCAGGGCGGTCCGCGAAGCCAATCTCGGCCTGCTCGAGTCTTTGACGCCCGAGCAGTGGAAGCAGCATGGGATGCATTCCGAGCGCGGACGAGAGACGATCGAGCGGCTCGCCCGCATGACGGCCGGGCACGACATCAACCATCTGCGGCAGATCGAGCGGATCTTGTCCGGGAAACGGAAGTAGCCGCGGCAGTAAACCTCTCGGGGCCCGACAGCGTCCGTGCCCGTCACACGTCGGCGAGCGTCAACGGCCCGGGAGTCTTGCCGTCGATGTCCGTGAAGCCGTACTCCTTTGCCAGAGCCCCGGCCACCAGGACCTTGCCCGTGTGGCGAAGCAGATCCGGATCGGTTGCGAGCGCGGCGACAGCCCGTCCGATGAACTCCGGTGATTCGGAATTGCTCAAGTCGAGCCACTGGGCCGCCTCCATGACCTTTTCCGTTCGAACCATCCCAGGGTACAGGCAGACGACGGCCACGCCGTGGGGCTTCAGCTTGGTCGCCATGTCGGCGGTCATCTTGTCGGTCGCCGCTTTCGACACGCCATACGCGACGTTGCCGATGTGCTTCTGTGCCGCCCAATGCGAAATGTTCACGATCAGTCCCCGCCGCTGGGCAATCATCGCTGGCGCGGCGAGCTGGCTTGCCTGGTAGTGGGCGCGAACGCCCGCGCTGAACATCGCGTCCCATCGCCAGAGAGGCTGTTCCCAAGAGGGCTTGGGCCACGTGAAAACGCCGTCCTCGAGCATGCGCTCGTAGCCGCCCTACACGCTGTTCACCAGGATGTCGATCGTGCTGGCTTCGCTGGCGATCCGCTCGAACGCGGCTCGTACCTGACTGCTTCCACAGCCGAACACCCTCACCCTGCAGTCCAGGTACCGCGACTCTCAGCGCCTCGTGTCGGGCGGAGAGGGGCTGCTCTCGGTCTTCGCGCAGATAAGGGCCCACGGAACGACCGTCCGCGCCGTCCCGGAGGAGCCCTCGGTGAGCGTGATCTCGCAGCGATAGGAACCCCCCTCCGGGAACCGTGTCTCGATCGTCGCATGACCCGCGGCAGACACCGCCAAGCGCAACGGGGCCACCCCGAGCGGCTGGCGCTCGACGCCGATCCGGAACGCGCCGCGGGCGTCGCTGCCCTCGAAGTGGGCCCGGTTCTGGTAATGCAGGGTCACGATCGCAGCTTCGAGGGCGTGACCGTCCTTGCCCGTGATCGAACCCTCGATGATGATCCGCTCCTCGGCGCAACCGGCCATGGACATGGCGAGCGACGCGAGCCGCAAGAGCGGCGGGAGCCTCGGCACCGGGCCAATGTTGCCCGAAGACGGCCTCAATTCCACGCGACTGCCGTTTTGTGATCTCGCTGGCGCTAAGCCAGCTCGAGCGACAGGGCGACCACCGACTGCTTGGGAATCGTGACGGTCGCTGTCGCACCCGAAATCGAAACCGCTAGCGGCGCCGGGCCCAACTCGTTGGGCTTGTCGAAGGTGTTGGTGGCGTGCATCTCGGGATGAGTCAGGACCGAACCGCGGCCTTCGCGCAGGCGCGCGCTGCCGGCTAGGCGAATGCGCGTGACGAGGCCGTCCTGCAGCGACGGGTTCGTGAGCGTGACCGTCAGGCTCTTGTCGCGAACGGAAGCCGAGCCCGACAGGCGGGGGAGCCGACCGGATCCTTCGAGCAAGGGAACCGTCAGGTCCGGCAGGTCGATTCGCAAAGGCACGAACCGCGCGCCCATGTGGGGCCGGTACATCTCCAACGTGTAGTACGCCGGCGTGCGGGTGTACTTGTCCCCGACGGCCGCGAACAGCGAGGGCAGGCAGTTGATCGTCTGCGCGACGTTGGCCATCTCGATCTTGTCGGCGTGCCGGTTGAAGACGTCGAGCGTGATCGCCGTGTGGAGCGCGTCGCGCAGCGTGATCGCCTGGCTGAGGATGTACTCGGGCCCGAGCTCGGTGCCGCCGCGGTACCAGTTGCCCCACTCGTCGATCACGAACTTGGTCCGGTGCTGGGGGTCGTACTTGCCCATGATCGCCCAGTGATCGTTGATCACGTTCTCGACGCGCGCCCTTGTGCAGCACGGCGTACCAGCCCTTGGCGTCGAACTTCGCGCCGTCCTCGGCGGTCTGCCGAAAGTCGGTGTAGCAGTGGAGCGCGAAGCCGTCCACGGTCACGCCGAGCCCGCGCGCGACCTGCAGCCCTCCGAAGAACCCCTCGGTCCACGCCATGTCGCCGTCGAGAGAATGCCCGCGCGGCCCCGTCGCCACGAAGAACGGTCGGACGTACACGGGGAACTGCGAGATGAACTGCCATCCAAGCCCACGACGGCGAGCGTGCGGCGAAGGCGATGCATCGGCTGGTTCATACGACGGCGCAGGAGATCGACGCGTTCTCGAAGCGTCGAGCTGCTCGGGGGTACAAGGAGCCCCGGTCGGAGCGCAGGTAGTCTCCTCCCGGGGTGGATTCGATGGAGTCCCTCCGGCAGGATTGAGCGTGAGGCGGTTCGTGCCGGGGGACCTACCGATGGCGATGCCGACTTTGTATTGGATGCTCGAGTGCGGCACGTGCCGCGTTCGCCGCGTCGTGCATGACTGCTATCTCGAGTTCGTGGGGACCGGGAACGCCCCCGGAGAGGGCTACGGCGGGCGACCGCTGGAGTATCGCTACGACTGCCTGAAGGGTTGCCCCGGGCCGACTCGGGTCGTCGGTTCCATCTTTTCGCCCACCGACACGGAAATGTGGCTGCACCAGCCTCACAAGCCGATCCAGTTGGACCAACGACAGTCTGAAGAATGGTGGCGTCTCCTCCGGGAAGCGGGGTTCGAGGTGCCGGAATCACCCGTCGTGGCTCGTGAACGGACCCGGCCGGTCGAAGAGGCGTGGAACTCGAGCGAGGAGAGATGCCGCGGTTCAGTCGCCGGCTCTCTCCCATTGCATCGTGTGCTCCAACCCCTGCGCCACAGGCGTCGTCGTCGACGTCAACGGTCTCCGTCGCAGCGTGTGCGAAGCCTGCGAACGGAAGTTGACCAAGAGGTGGTGGCAGTTCTGGAAGTAGCGGACCGGGCCGACGGCCGTCGCTAGTCTCGCTTGCGGAGCCGGGTGGTTGACCTCGCCATTCGAGTTGTGCGAACTGCACGCCGGGCAGCGCGCGTGTGGTTGCTGTCGTCACCGATCGTCGCGTTCGCGCTCGCGCAGCCGAAAGCGCTGGATCTTGCCGGTAGCGGTCTTGGGCAGCTCGGCGATGAACTCGATGAAGCGCGGGTACTTGTAGGGCGCCAGGCGTTCCTTCACGAAGGCCTTCAGCTCGTCTTCGCCGACCTCGTGGCCGGGCTTCCTCACGACGCAGGCCTTGGTTCTGGTCAAGCCGTCGGCGTCCAGCTTGCCGAAGACGGCGCATTCCAGGACCGCCGGGTGCTGCATCAGCGTGGCCTCCACCTCGAAGGGCGAGACATACACGCCGCTGACCTTGAGCATGTCGTCGCTGCGGCCGGCGTAGACGTAGCGGCCGCTCCCATCCTGTGAGTACTTGTCGCCGGTGCGCGTCCATTCGCCCTGGAACGTGGCGCGCGACTTGTCGCGGTTGCCCCAGTACATGAGCGCGGCGCTGGGCCCGCTCACATGCAAGTCGCCGATCTCGCCGGCTGCCGGCTCAGTGCCGTCTTCGGCGACCAGCTTCACTTTGTAGCCCGGAACCACACGGCCCGTGGTGCCGTAGGCCACGTCGCCGGGCCAGTTCGAGAGGAAAATGTGCAGCATCTCGGTCGAGCCCAGGCCATCGACGACGTCACAGCCGAAATGCCGGCTGAAGCGCTCGCCGATCTCGCGTGGCAGCGCTTCGCCTGCCGACGAGCACAGCCGCAACTCTACCTGCGATCGCGCCGGCAGGTCGGGAGACACCAGCATGCCGGCATAGCCCGTCGGCGCGCCGAAGAACACGGTCACGCCCTCTTCGGTCCAGCGCTTGAACACCGCAGCCGGCGTCGGCCGCTCGGCCATCAACAGCGTGGTGGCGCCCACGCTCAGCGGAAACGTGAGCGCATTGCCGAGGCCGTACGCGAAGAACAGCTTGGCGGCGGAGAACGCCACGTCGCTCTCGACGAGCCCCAGCACCGGCGTGCCGTAGAGCTCAGCGGTCCAGTACAGGTTGGCGTGTGTGTGCACGGTGCCCTTGGGGCGACCGGTGGAGCCCGAGGAGTAGAGCCAGAAACCGATATCGTCGGCCAGCGTGTCCGCCGCTTCCACCAGCGGCTCCGGCTGCAGCAGGCTCGCAAACGAGCGCGTGCCTTCGGGCCCTTCTCCCGCAACGACGGCGATTGGCTCGAGGCGCCCCGCGGCCATCGCGCTGCGAACGAGCGGCCACAGCGCGGCTGAGACGATCACCGCTTGCGCCCGGCAATTCGCCAGCATGAAGGCGTAGTCGCTGGCCGTGAGCAAGGTGTTGACCGGCACCGGCACGATGCCCGCAAAGAGCGCGCCGAGGAAGGCCACCGGGAAATCCACGCCGTCGTGCAGGACCAGCAGCACACGCTCTTCGCGCTTCAGGCCGAGCGCCAGCAGGCCGGCCGCACAACGACGCACCCGGTCGGCGAGGCCGCCGTAGCTCAGGCGCTCGGTGTCGTCGATGTAGGCCAGCTTGGCTGGGCGCCCGGCGTTCCGGGCCAGCAGATGGCGGGCCGCGTTGAACCGTTCGGGTGGCGGCTGCGGGCTCATGGCGTCCCGAAGCTACCAAGCTGGATGAGTTGCAGCATCGGCTCGGCGCTGGCGCGCGACGCGATTAGGTCCACCTCGAACTCCGCCACCCAGTCGTTGACGCCTTCGGCGTCCACCAGGATCTGTTGAATCTTCCACACCTCGCGATCCTTCAGGACCTCGACGTGCGTGTGCCGGAGGTTGCGCGCCTCGGGATCGAGGCGCAGGCCGCCGTGCTCGAGGCGATGCGCTTCGCGAGCCGCGCGCAATCGCGGCGGCGTCCAGGGTTCGGCGTCGGTGGGGGATTCGAGCAATGCCAGCGCGTCTTCGTCTTTGCCGATCGACCAGGCGCGCAGGAAGGCGAAGATGCGGGTACGAATCGCGCCGGTGAAAGCCTTCGGGTCGCGAGTGATGTCGGGCGGCTCCTCGGGACGCTGCGGCCGAACCTCGGCGCCGGGCTTCGCCATCCAGCTCGGATCTCGCATCCGCTCCCATTCGTCCAAGAGGCTCGAGTCCACCTGGCGCAGCATGTCGCGCAGGTAGAGCTCGATCTCGCGAACCGTGTCGGTCTTGACGGTGTCGGGTACGGTTTGGCTCAAGACCTTGTAGACGCTGTTCAGGTGGCGGAGCAGCAGGCCCTCGGCGCGCTCGAGGTCGTACTCCTGGACGTAGTCGGAGAAGGAGCGAAAGCCCTCGAACATTTCTCTCGCGATCGACTTGGGGCGAATGTTCTCTTCGCCGACCCACGGGTGGCGGTTGGCGAAGGCGTTGAAGGTCATGTAGACGAAGTCGCGGAGCGGCTTCGGGTGCTCCATCTTGTCGAGCTCGGCCATTCTGTGGTCGTAGTCGAGGCCTTCGGCCTTCATCTCGGCGACCTTCTTGTCCTTGAGCTTGTCGAGTTGCCTCCGGAGGATCAGCTCCGGGTTCTCGAGGATGCTCTCGACCAGCGTCAAGAGGTCGAGCGCGTGGGTCTCAGATTCGGCCTCCAGGAGCGGGATCGTCTCGAACAGGTAGAGCGAGAGCGTCTGGTCCATCGAGAAGTCTTCTTGGAGGTCCACGTTGACGCGCAGCCGCGCGCCGGCCTCGGTGCGCGGGACGACCTCGACGATACCGCGCTGCAGCAAGGCGCGGAAGAGCTGCCAGGCGCGCTTGTAGTGGGCTTTCTTCTTGAGGTCCGTCTCGTGGCTCTCGTGGATCAGGTCCTGCAGCGCGCGGCAGCCGTCGCTCGGGCGCGAGAGGACGTTCAACAGCATCCCGTGGCTGACATCGAAGCGCGAGGTCAGACGCTCCGGCGGCGCGCCCATCAGCCGCTTGAAAGTGGCGAGGTCCCAGTTGGCAAAGTTGTGCTCGGGCGGCTTGCGCTTCACGATCTTCTTGCCGTCCTTGGCTTTCTCGCCGAGCTTCAGGTTCTCGACGACGTGCTCGGGAGCCTGCGCAACCACGTAGCCGCGGTCGTCGAAGCCCTTTCTTCCGGCGCGGCCGGCGATCTGGTGGAAGTCGCGGGCCGAGAGCACCGCCGTCTTCTGGCCGTCGAACTTGCAGAGGCGCGAGAACAGCACGGTGCGGATCGGCACGTTGATGCCGACGCCGAGCGTGTCGGTGCCGCAGATGACCTTCAAGAGGCCCCGCTGCGCGAGCTGCTCGACCAGCACGCGGTACTTCGGCAAGAGGCCCGCGTGGTGAACGCCGATGCCTTGCTTCAACCACTTGCGGACGTCGGGGCCGTAGGGGCTCGTGAAGCGGAAGCCGCTGATCGCTTCGCCGACCGCGTTCTTCTCTTCGCGGGTGCAGAGGTTCAGGCTCGTGAAGTCCTGTGCGCTGTCGGCGGCGTCCTTCTGCGTGAAGCTGACGACGTAGACCGGCGCCTTGTCTTCGGAGACCAGCTTCTCGAGCATCTGCGGTAACGGGATCTCGGAGTAGGCGTAGTCGAGCGGGACGGGGCGCTCTACCGACTTCACGATAGCGGTGGGCCGGCCGTTCAGCTTGGTGAGGTCTTCCGCGAAGAACGCGACATCGCCGAGCGTGGCTGACATGAGCAGGAACCGCGCCTGCGGCAGCGTCAGCATCGGCACCTGCCAGGCGACGCCGCGGTCGCGGTCGGCATACCAGTGGAACTCGTCCATCACCACGTCGTCGACGTCGGCGCCCGCGCCCTCTCGGAGAGCGATGTTGGAGAGAATCTCCGCGGTGCAGCACAGCACTGGCGCGTCGCGGTTGACGGTCGCGTCTCCGGTCGAGAGGCCGACGTTCTCCGGCCCCAGCTCCCGGCAGAGCGCCATCCACTTCTCGTTCACGAGGGCCTTGATCGGGAAGGTGTAGATCGAGCGGCGAGCGTGCGCGAGCGAAGCGAAGTGCAACGCGGACGCGACCAGCGACTTGCCCGAGCCAGTGGGCGTGTTCAGGATGACGTTCTTGCCCTCGAAGAGCTCGAGGATGGCTTCCTCTTGCGCTGGATAGAGGGAGAGACCCTTACCCGCAACGTAGTCGAGGAAGCGTCCCAGCAGCTCGTCGCTCCCGGCTTCGCCGGGTGGCAGGAGATCGTAGAGAGGACCGGCCATGGGGTATTGTGGACCAGCGGTACGTCGCGTCCGGCCCTCCGCCGTCAGCGCAGCAGGCGGATGTTCTTACAGCCGTTGCCCGGAAAGACGATCTCGTTGATGCTGGAGTAGATCGAGCCTTCGTAGCTGCCGCTCGAGATGCAGCGGTCGTCGGCGCTCCAGTATTCGATGCGGATGCCGTAGGGATCGAGCAGGTGCCCCTCGAAAGTCGAGCGATCGGTCGTCGTGCCCGCGATGAAATTGGAGTTCGGCCACTGCTTGATGGTCGCGGTCATCGGGATGTGCTTGGCGTTGACCACCGTCCACTCGCCCTCGATGCGCCGCGCTCGGACCTTGACCTCGTCGCTGGCGCTTCCGCCGCGGCCGTCGCTGACGGTCAGCCGGACCGTGAAGTTGCCTGTTTCCTGGAAGACGTGGAAGAGCGCCTCGCCCGTATCCTCGGTGCCGTCGTCGAAGTCCCATTTGAAACGCAGCCGGTCGCCGTCGGGATCGCTGCCGCGCGCGCCGAAGCCGACCCGGGTTCCGCCCGCGACCACCGTGGTGCGCGGCTGCCAGTCGGAGATGGTCGCGGTGGGGGGCCGGTTGGCGGGCTGCGGCGTCGGGGCCGGTGTCGCGATCGCCACCGGCGGCGCGGGCGTGGATGGTGTCGACGGCGGGCTCGCGTTCTGGCAACCCAGCAGCGCGGCCAGTCCGAGCAACGCGAGAAGCCGACCACGGTGCTGCATCGGAACTACGTCGCTACTCGCTACTGGAAACAGCGGACCAGGAAGGCCTGGCCGAGGCCGGACTTGGTGCCGGGGGTGCAAACCTCGCCCGAGGGCGCGCAGCACCAGCAGGCATCCACCGCCTCGCCCCGGCCACCGATCGGTATCGTCGATTCGCTGATCGGCCCCGCGTCGGGCGCTCCGCACTTGCCGTCGGTGGCCGGCGCGCTCCGCAACGCCACCCGCCACCCGGTCAGGTTCACGTAGACGGGAGAGTCGGCGGTGCCCGGAAAGGCGACCGCGGTGACCCGCTTCTCGCTGGGCGAGACCTGTCGGTAGATGACGATCACCGAATCGCCCGGCTTGAAGCGCGCGACCTCGGCGATCACGGCCTTGTCGAATCGCCACGCCAACCGCTCGCCCGAATCGGAGCGCATGAAGAGGCCATTCAGGCCCGTGTCGACCCGCTCGAGTTTTCCGTAGACGCTCTTGTGCGGCGCCGGCGCGGCCGGATCCTGGGCGGACGAGCCGGGCGGGGGCGACGCCAGCAGCGCCAGCAGGATCACCACCGGAACGGCACTCGATCGGGGGTAGCCCATCCGTCGAAGCTTAGCTCAGGTCTCGCTGCGCAGCGCGACAGTCGGATCCACGCGCAGGGCGCGCAGCGCTGGCGCCAGGCTCCCGGTCAAGGTCATCAGCAGCGCGAGCGCCAGGCCGGCGGCGAAGGTCGCAGGGTCGCCGGGCGTGACACCCGCCAGCAACGCCTGGATCGTGCGGCCGGCGGCATATCCGAGCGGCAGCCCCAGCCCGCCGCCGATCAGCGCCAGCCGGGCGCCGTCGCCGAGCACCATCCTGAGGATGCTGCCGGGCTGCGCGCCCAGAGCGAGGCGCAGGCCGATCTCGGGGATGCGCTCCGAGACCGCGTACGACAGCAGGCCGTGGATGCCCAGCCCGGCCAGCAGCAGTGAGAGCCCCGCGAAGACCGAGAGCACGCGCACCTGCGCGAGCCGCGGGCCGATGTCCGCGTCGACGATGTCTTCGAGCGTCCGCACGTCGGAGATCGCCAGTTGCGGATCGGCCTTTCGCACGATCCGGCGCAGCGAAGCGATCAGCGAGGCCGGCTCGACCGAGGCGCGGATCACCAGATCCTTCGGCGCATAGCCGATCAAGGAGGCGTCCGCCACTTGCCGGTGCGGCAGGTACACCTGGGGCTCGCTTTGCCGCTCCAGACCGCGCACCTTGATGTCGCCGACGACGCCGACCACGCTGCGCTCCGCGAAGGCCATCTTGAAGCGCTCGCCGATCGGATCCCGGCCCGGCCAGTAGCGCCGCGCGAACGACTCGCTCACCACCGCCACGAACGGCGCCTGCTGCGCGTCGGTATCGTCGATGTTGCGGCCGAGCCGCAACGGAACCCCGAGCGCCGCGAAGAAGCCCGGAGTCGTGAAGCGCAGGCTGGCGGTCTGGCCCTCGCGTCGATCGGCCGGGACGCCGCCCAGCTCCACCGGCCAGATCCCGCCGCGCATCACCATCGGCAGGTAGCTGATGTACGCAGCGTGTGCCACGCCCGGCAGCGCGCGGATCTCCGAGAGGACACCGTCGTAGAGCTGGTGCCGGCTCGCAACGCTCGCGTAGCGGGGTTGCGGGAGCGCCGTACGCAGCGTGAGCACACCGGCGGCGCGGAAGCCGGGATCGGTCGCGCGCACCCGCGCGAGCGCGCGGATCAGCAGGCCCGACGACATCACCAGCACCATCGCGGCGGCGACCTCCGCGACGACCAGCGCGGAGCGCAAACGCTCCTTGGCGCCGCCCAGCCCCGCGCGCGGGCCCTCGCGGAGCGCGCTCTGGTCGACGCCGCAGCTGTGAAGCGCCGGGACGACCCCGAAGCCGACGCCGGTCACCAGCGTCAGCAAGGCGGCGAAGGCCAGGATTCGCAGGTCGATCGACCCCACCGACTCGAGCGCCAGGCTCGCGGGCACGAGCGTGGCGAGCAGCGGCGCGCCAGCCAACGCCAGCAGCACTCCCAGGGTTCCCCCGAGCAGCGCCAGCAGCAGGCTCTCTGTGAGGAGCTGGCGCACCAGCCGCTCACGCCCCGCGCCCATCGCGCTACGCACGCTCAGCTCGCGTCGGCGCTGCAGCGCGCGCGCCAACAGCAGGCTCGCGAGGTTGGTGCAGGCGATCAAGAGCACGCACGCCGAGGCGGCGAACAGCGCCACCAACAGCAGCCGGTTCTGCGCCGTGACCTGGTCGCGCAGCGCCACGACGGTCGTCCGCGTCTTCTCGTTCTGCTTCGGATAGGCGCGCTCGAGCTGTTCGGCCACGACGTTCATCTCGGCGCGCGCCTTGTCGAGCGGCACGTCGGGGCGGAGCTTCGCGAGAACGTTCAGGTAGTTGTTGTCGCGATCCTGATCGCTCGCGTCGGCGCGGAAGCGGAACGCCGTCCAGAAGCGCACCCCGGCCCTGGGAAAGCTGAAGCCGCGTGGCAACACGCCGATCACGGTCGCGGACGCGCCGTCCAGGCGCACGCTCTTGCCGACGATGTCCGGAGCGCCGCCGAATTCCGTCGCCCAGAGGCCGTAACTCAGCAGCAGCACGCCCTCGGCGCCCTCCTTCGCGTCCTCGGCGGAGAAGAGCCGGCCCAAGAACGGCTCGACGCCGAGCATCGGCAAGAGCTCGGGGGTCACACTGGCGCCCTCGACGCGGATCGGCTCGCCTAGGCCGATCAGCGTGGCGGCCGTAGAGGTGTACGCCGCGGCCGACTCGAACGACGTCGCCATCCGCTTCCAGTCGAGGTAATTGGGCGGCGAAGGCTCCATCCGCGTGTAGCCCGGCACGTTCTCCCACAGCGTCACCAGCCGCTCCGAGTCCGGGAACGGGAGCGGCCGGATCAGCACCTGATCGGTCACGGAGAACACGGCCGTGTTCGCGCCGATGCCGAGTGCCGTCACCAGCACCGCCGTGATGGTGAAGGCCTTCGAGCGGCCCAGGGTGCGAAACGCGTAGCGCAGATCCTGACGCAGCAGATCGCCGTGGACGCGCAGGGCGTTCAGCAACACGTCGCAGAGCTGCTCGAACCAGAAGGGCAGCGGAGACGCCGATTGCCGGCGACGCAATGCGAACAGCCGGACCAGCTCCTCGCCGTACTCGAGGCGAAAGGACGCGGGGTAGAGGTGCAGCAGCAGCCGGTAGAGGCGCATCACGCCCTCCCCGGCGCGAACCCGCTGGCGCGCGCGAGCTTCACGAGCTGAGCGAGACGCGCCGCCTCGGCTCGCGCAACGGCGGTGCCGAAGCGGGTGACCCGGTAATAGCGTCGCCGCTCGTCGTCCAACTCGGGCGCTGGCCGATCCTCGGTCTCGCCGATCAGCCCCTGCTCCAGCATCCGCTGGATCGAGCGATACAGGGTGCCCGCGCCCAGCCTCACCGCGCCGTCGGTGCGCGCGGCGACCTCCTGGATGATCGCGTAGCCGTGCCGCTCGCCGTCGGCGAGCGCGATCAGGATGTGGAAGGTGACCGGCGGCAGCGGCAGCAGCGCGTCGATCTCGGATTGCTTCTCGGCCATCGGAGAACTATAGACACTGTGTCTATAGTGTCAACGGCTATATCCAAGCCGCTGGACCGGCTCAGCTGTCGTAGTGGCGCTTGGCCAGGTACGCGATCGGCACCCCGATCACGAACAGATGAATCAGGATCATCATCACGGTGCCGCTGGTCAGTCGAATCGGTCCGACCGTGATGCGCGTGAGCGGCACCACCACGAAGTTCATCATCAGCCACACGAAGAGCCCATACGCCATGCCGGAGACGAGCGTGTTGGCCGACAGCAAGCGCAGCCTGGGATAGGCGACGAAGAAGAGCCCGGTCCAGCCGATCGCCACCGTGAGGTGGAACAGGAGACCCAAGAAGACCATCTCCGAGCCGCCCGTGCCGGCGCTCTTGCCAAACACCGCGCTCGCGACGTACCGCCAGACCGCGGCGGGAGGAGTCCCTCGCAAGAGATAGGCGTGAGCGTTCGCGGCCACCGCGTCCATGGCTCCGACGATCGAGCCGGCTACGAGGATGGCCCGCAAGAGCGAGGCAGAGCTTCGCGGTGTCGCCATGGCTCGTCATGGTATGCGCCTTGCTCCAGCGTTTCGTGAGGTAGATTGACGGGATGCGAGTTTCTCCCTTTCGTTCTCTGTCACTGCTCCCGCTCGTGATCGTCGCCGCGTGCGCGAGCGAACCCGCGGCCCCCAAGACCCTGGCCGATCTTCCGAATGTCAGCACGGACGCGATCCTCGCCGACACCAGGAAACTCGCGTCGGATGAGTTCGAAGGCCGCGCGCCCGGCTCGAACGGCGAGGCCCTCACCGTCCAGTACCTCTCCGAGGAATTCCGCAAGGCCGGCCTCGAGCCGGGCAACCCCGACGGCACCTGGGTGCAGAAGGTTCCTCTGGTGGCGGTCAAGGGCGCGCCCACGTCGCTCCTGGTCCAGAAGGGTGGCGTGAAGAAGCCCTTCAAGGTCGGCGACGACTTCATCGCCTTCAGCAAGCACGTCGTCGATGAGGTGACGATCGAGAACTCCGAGCTCGTCTTCGCGGGATACGGCGTGCAGGCGCCCGAGTACAACTGGGACGACTTCAAGGGTATCGACGTCAAGGGCAAGACCCTGATCGTCCTCGTCAACGACCCGCCGGTGACGAATCCGAAGGACGACAAGGAACTCGATGCGAAGACGTTCGGCGGCCGGGCGATGACCTACTACGGCCGCTGGACCTACAAGTACGAGAAGGCCGCGGAACTCGGCGCCGCCGGAGTGCTGATCGTCCACGAGACGTACCCGGCCGGATACCCGTGGCCCGTGGTGCAGGGCATGGCCGTCGAGCGGTTCAACCTTGCCGCGCCCGACAAGAACGTCGGCCGGTCCAAGGTCGAGGGCTGGATGACCATGGAAGCGGCCACCGCGCTGCTGAAGATGGCGGGCCAGGATTACCAGAAGCTCAAGGCCCTGGCGGCCACGCCGGGGTTCAAAGCGGTCCCGCTCGGCATGACCGCGTCACTCGGCGTGAAGCAGACCCTGCGAACCGTCGATTCGCAGAACGTGATCGGGAAGCTCGCGGGAGCCGATCCGGCGCTTCAGAACGAGTACGTCATCTACACCGCGCACTGGGATCACTTCGGCCGCTGCGCCGTGGTCGAGGGCGACGACATTTGCAATGGCGCCCTCGACAACGCGAGCGGTGTGGCGATGATGCTCGAGATCGCGCGCAAGATGAAGACAGTGAAGCCCGCTCCCAGGCGCAGCATGCTGTTCCTCTCCGTCACCGCGGAGGAACAGGGTCTCCTGGGCTCCGAGTATTACGGGAACTTCCCGCTGTACCCGCTGGAGAAGACACTGGGCGTCATCAACATCGACGGCATCAATCAGTGGGGCAGGACCAGTGATCTGGTGGTCGTGGGCCTGGGTGCTTCCGACCTGGATGACTACGCTATCGAGGCCGCCAGGGAACAGAACCGCACGCTCAAGCCGGACGCGGAACCGTGGAAGGGCTTCTACTACCGCTCCGACCACTTCAACTTCGCCAAGAAGGGCGTGCCCGCCTTCGACCCCGATTCCGGCGTCGACTACATCGGCAAACCCGCCGACTACTCTCAGAAGAAACGCGACGAGTACACGAACACGGACTACCACAAGCCTTCCGATCAGATAAAGACCGACTGGGACCTCTCCGGCGCCGCTGACGACGCGAAGCTGTTTCTCGCGATGGGCTATCGGGTCGCCCAGGCGCCGAAGTATCCCGAATGGAAGATGGGCAACGAGTTCCGTTCGATTCGCGAGGGAGCACTCGCCAGGAAGAAGTAGGCCCGACTCTAGGCGCGCGCGCCTGCGATTCAGAGCCGCTCGGTCATGAGGCACGCGGAGTCGGGGTGGCCAGAGCCAGGCCGCGCGTGTATTCCCGAGGTCGGACAGCTGCGGTCTTCGTAAGTTGGCGACCCTGGAGGGATTCGAACCCTCGATCTTCACCTTGAAAGGGTGACGTGCTAGGCCTCTGCACCACAGGGTCTTGGAGGCGAAACGAAGTTTAGCATGCGGTCCCGAGAGGGCTCCTCGCCAAGTTACGCTGGCGCCGTGGATCTCGACCTCGACGCGGGGCTTCGGCGACTCGGTTACGACTCGTTCCGGCCCGGTCAACGCGAGGCCGTGGAGACGCTGATCGAGGGCGGGCGGCTGTTGCTGGTCGCGCCGACGGGCGGCGGCAAGAGCCTCGTCTATCAACTGCCGGCGAGCCTGCTGCCCGGCACGACCCTGGTCATCTCGCCGCTCGTGTCGCTGATGCAAGACCAGGTCGAGGCCCTGGTGGCGCGCGGCGTCCTTGCGACGTTCCTGGCGGCGACGCTCTCGGCCGCCGAGATGCGCCAGCGGCTCGATCGCCTGCGTGCCGGGGCGTTCCAGATCGCCTACGTCGCGCCCGAGCGACTCGGCTACCCCGGCTTTCGCGCGCTGCTGCGCGACTTGAGGCCGCCTCTCGTGGCCGTGGACGAGGCCCACTGCATCAGCGAGTGGGGCCACGACTTCCGTCCGGACTACCTGCAGATCGGGGAGCTGCTCGCGGAGTTGCGTCCGCCGCGGATCCTGGCTTGCACGGCGACCGCCACGCCGGTGGTGCGCGACGAGATCCTGGTGCGGCTGGGGCTCGGCGCCGACACGCCGCAGCTGCTGCGTGGTTTTGCTCGGCCCAACCTGGCGCTGCGCGCGCACGACGTCTTCTCGGACCGCGAGCGCGAACAGCACGTGGACCTGGTTCTCGCCGAGGCGCTGGGCGCACCGGGGCGAGCGCGCGGCGCGGCGATCGTCTACGCGCCCACGCGGCGCTCGAGCGAAGAGGAGGCAGCGCGTCTCAAGGCCGTGGGTTGGCGCGCCGACGCCTATCATGCCGGCTTGGCGGGGGCTCAGCGAGAATCGGTGCAGCGCGCCTTCAGCCAGGGCGCGCTCGACCTGGTGGTGGCGACGAATGCGTTCGGGATGGGGATCGACCGAGCCGACGTGAGAGCGGTGATTCACCTGGCGCCGCCCAGCTCGATCGAGGCGTACTACCAGGAGGTCGGCCGCGCCGGCCGCGACGGCGAGCCGGCGCTGGGGCTGCTGCTGCATTCGCCGAGCGACATCGCTTTGCGTCGCCGGCTCTTGGAAAGCGGGTCGGGCGATCGTCCCGCGACTCCCGCCGTGGTCGAGCACAAGTGGGGCCTGTTCCTGGAGCTGATGCGCTGGGCCGAGGGTGGCAGTTGCCGGCATGACGCGATCCTGCGCTACTTCGGCGACGAGGCGGAGACGCTGGCCGGCTGCGGCCGCTGCGACGTCTGTCTGGAGCTTCCCGCCGAGGCCGAAGACGACGCGCAGACGACGCTGGTGGTGCGCAAGGCGCTCTCGGCGGTCGCCCGTGTGAGTCAGCGCTTCGGGCTCACGGCGGCCGTGAAGCTCCTCGCCGGGATCGCCGATCCGCGCCTCGAACGGTCTCGGCTCGACCAGACACCCACCTTCGGCGGGCTCAAGGACCACTCGGAGGAATGGCTGACGCGTTTGCTGCGCCGCTGTGTCACCGCTGGGTTCGTGGACTTCACGACCGGCGATCGACCGCTGGTGCTGCTGACCGGCTCGGGGCGCGCGGTGATGATGGGCGAACGCGCCCCGCGGCTGGCGCTGCCCAGGCAGCGAGGCCCCGGCCTGGTCAGCCGGCCAGTGGGACGCAAGGCGGCGCGCAAGGACGAGATGGGCTTGCCCGCCGAGGCGGAAGCGCTGTTCGCCGCGCTCCGCGGCGTTCGTCTGCAACTCGCGCGCGAAGAGGGCTTGCCCGCGTACATGATCGCCAGCGATCGGACGCTGCGCGACGTGGCGGTGTTGCGCCCGCAGAACCTCACCGAGTTGCAGCGGGCCCACGGCATCGGCGCGGTGAAGGCGGAGAAGTACGGCCCGCAGTTGCTGCAAGCCGTCGTGCAAGCCGATGCGGTCGGCGCTGCGACTATGGCCCGAGAGCCGTCAAGCCCCAGGCCGTAGCCGCGACCGAGCACCAAAGACCGAGCAACCAGAGGACGGCGGCGCCGCCCGCCGACTCCCGACGCACGCCGGCTCGGTCGAAACGCCAGGCCCAGAAGAGCAACCCGCCGCAGAGCAGCGCCCCGCGCCCGAGGTCGCGCGCTTTGTGGAGCGCGAGCGGGCCCGGACGCCTCCCCGGTCCGTCGGGAAGGTCGCGCGAGAAATCCTGAGCGGCGTCACTGAACACGTCCCGGTACGGGTTCACCGTCCGACGCTGATCGTCCCGCATCCCCAGCGTGATCGAGAGCGAGATCCAAGAGAAGAGCGCGAGCGTGAGGCCAAAGCCGATCGAGTGACGCAGGACGGGAAGGGCGAGCGCGATCAGCGCGGCCAGCGCGGGGGCGACCGGAGCCATCAGGCGGCCCGGCGGTCCGGGTGCTCCGCCCTCGTGAACGGCCGCGGCGATCGCCAGGCTCGACACCACGGCCACGAGCGCCACGGCACGGCGCGTGTCGCGGCGCAGCGCCGCAACGAAGGCCAGCGCGCCAGCGGCGAGCCACGGCGCCATCACGAAGAGCCCGTCGCGTGCGCCGAAGAAAGCCGTGACCAGACCGTTCAGCAGCTTCGCCGAGAAGAGCGACCGGGGGCCCTGGTAGATGTCCGAGGCGAAGCGCCGGTAGAGCGCGTCGGGCGTCAGCAGGCCGGTGACGCGATGGTCGTAGAGAAGCAGCGCAATCAGCGGCAGAAGCGCGCCGGCCGCCGCCATGATCCGCGGGCGCGTGGCGCGGAGCCGAAGTGACAAGAGCGCCGCGAGAATCGCGGCGAGCGGCAGGAACTTGGGATGAAGCCAGGGTAGGAAGCCGATGCCCAGGCCGAGCCCGAGACAGCGCGGTCCGGAGACCGGCCGGTCGCTGAGGCCGTGACGGAGGAGCCACGGAACCAGAGCGACGGCCGCGCTCTCCGGATAGAAGTGGAAGCAGCCGATCAGCAGCGGAGCGCACACGAACGCGGCCGCAGTCACCAGCATGCCGCCGGGGCGGCCGGCGAGGGCGCTCGTCAAGAGCAGCGTCTCGGCGAAGCCAAAGGCGAGCAGCGCCGCGAGCGTCGCGAGCGAGAGAAAGACGCCCGTGCGATCGGGAAGCAGGATCGCTTGCGCGAGTGTCGCGGGCAGCAGCAGGATCGGCAGGCCGGGCGACTGAACGTAGTAGTGCCCGCCGTGGGCGCCGGCCACCGTCCAATTGCCGAGATTCCATCGATGATCCGCGGCAGTCGCCGGCCGCGTGAAGAGACCGGCCAGGGCGTCGCCGGCGGAGCGGAGCAGGCGGCGCGCGTTCGTCCCGGTTCGCGAGAGCGACGGTGGGAGTTGGCTGGCGCTGGCGACGTCCACGTCGAGGTCGCGCGCGAGGCTCTGCGCCATCCGAAGATACTTCGGCTCGTCTCCGCCGAAGACGCTGGCGTTGGAGCGCCACTCGGGGATCGAGGCGAACGCGCACAGCAGACCGAACCCGAACGCTGTCCAGAAGAGGCGCGACTCCGAGAGGTGGCTCAGGCGGGCTCGGGTCTGCTCGAAAGCCGCCGGCGAGCCGACCTGGGCCAGCAGCACACCGAGGGCGGCCAGCAGGGCGCTCGCCCAGACCAGGTCGCGGCCGTCCGCGACCAGGTACGCGAGGAGCGGCGGAAAAGCACGAGACGAGACGAAGACCGGAAGGGCCAGCGGCAGCGCGCCGAACGCGCCCACAGCGAGGGCGGAGAGGACCCGGCGCATCGCGGGCGGATGCTAGCACCGCGCCCCGCCGGCCTGCGGCGCTGCGCCTAGGCGGCGCGACGTTCCGTATGCGAGTCAGTGGCGGGGCGCGATTGCTTGGCGGGCTGTTCGTGGCCGAAGTCGGCCTCGAACAGCGCACGGATCACGAGAACGCTTCCGAACGTCAGCAGCACGGCGGCCAAGCCCAAGAGTTGCGTCACAGTCATCCTCCGCGTGTGAGGCTACGGGAGGCCGCTGCCGTAACGGGTCCGTCAGATTCGCTTTTTATTCGTGATCGGTTTCGAGACCTGGCGGCTCCTTGTAAGTCGCGCTCTCCTCGGGGCTTGGAGCCAGGGCGTCAACCGCACTCGGGCGTGCTTCGAGGGTCATCACGGCGACGGTCTCGGCGCCAAAGAGCACGATCGACGCCGAAAGCTCGAGCCAGAGCGCCAGAACGATGACGCCCTCCAGAGCGCCATACAGGCCCTCGTAGTGGGCCAGGGTCCGCACGTAATAGGCGAAGCCGACCTGAGCCAATTGCCACAGCCCCGTGGCGATCAGCGCCCCGATCAGGGCGTGGGACGGCCGAACGGAGGCGCTCGATCGCGGCAGGAATCGATAGATGAGGAAGAAGAACAAGAGCGCGACCGCGATGGGCAGGAATTTCGAGGAGAGCGTGCCCGAGACGTCCCGTATTACGCCCACGCCGGCCGGTCCGGCGATGCGCTCCGCGAAGCCTTCGAGGGTCGCGAAGACCGCGGTCGCCAGGAGCGTGACCAAGAGCGCGATCCCGCTCGAGAGCACCAGCGCGAAGGCCGCCAGGTTGCCGCGCGCGAAGCCGCGCGATTTGGCCTCGAAGACGGTTTCGAGTGCTGCGAGCAGCGCGCCGAAAACCCGTCGCGAGGTCCATGCGAACAGCAGCATGCCGGGCCAGCGCAGCGCCGAGGCGCGCGCTACGAAGGCGCGCAACGACTCCCGGGCGGCCTCGTCGAGGGGCAACACGACGCCGCGCAGCAACGTCAGCGTTCCGCGATACGCCACGTCGAACGAGCCGACCAGCGTGACGCCGACCGAAATCACGAAGATCAGCAGCGGCAACATCGACAAGAGCGTGTAGAACGCCATCGCCGCCGCCCGGTCGGGGCCGTTGTGGTCGAAGAAACGTCGCCCGGCGCGGAGCAGCAGCCGAGCGCCCTTGCCGAGCACGCGCCGGAGTATAGAGGCTATATTCGGAGTGGAAAGGGCGGATGGACTACAAGAATTACTACAAGATCCTGGGCGTCGCGAAAACGGCGACCGAGAAGGAGATCAAGGCGGCGTATCGCAAGCAGGCGCGCAAGCACCATCCCGACATGAACCCCGGCAACGCCAAGGCCGAGGCGCATTTCAAGGAGGTCAACGAAGCCAACGAGGTGTTGTCGGACCCGGAGAAGCGGCAGCGCTACGACCAACTCGGCGCCAACTGGAAGGCGTACGGGCAGGACGTTGGGGGCCGACCCGGGCGCGGGCGCGTGCAGGTGAACGTGGCCGATTTCGGAGCTCACGGCTTCTCGGACTTTTTCGAGACCTTCTTTGGGGGAGCCGGAGCGCAGGGCTTTCCGGACATGGAGGAGATGCTGCGCGGGGGGCGCAGCCGCGAGCCCCAGGCGGCCGACCTGGAGCGCGAGATCGAGGTCTCGCTGGACGAGGTGTTGCGCGGCGGGCTGAGAACGCTGCGGACCGTCGCCGGTGAAACGCGCGAGGTCGAGGTCAAGCTCCCGGCCGGCATCAAGGACGGCGCCCGGCTTCGCGTCGCGGGCGAGGGCTCCGGCGGCGCGCGGCGCGGCGATCTCTACCT
>CAZVOI010000487.1:0-8209 GCA_964628275.1 uncultured Acidobacteriota bacterium
TCACGCGCTGGAAGCTCTTCAGGAGCCGCTGCTCGCGCGGATCGAGCAGCGTGATCGCGACGCCTTCGCGGCCCATGCGGCCGGTGCGTCCGATGCGGTGGAGGTAGGCGTCCGGCGCCGTCGGGACGTCGTAGTTGACGACGTGCGTCACGTGGTCGATGTCGAGGCCGCGCGCCGCGACGTCCGTCGCGATCAGGAGGTCGGTCGCATTGGAGCGGAAGCGCTTCATCACGCGGTCGCGCTGTTCCTGCGCGAAGCCGCCGTGCAGCGCTTCGGCGCGGTAGCCGCGCCCGCCGAGGCTCTGCGCCAGCTCCTCCACCTCGTTGCGCGTCCGGCAGAACACCAGCGCCGCGCCGGGGTTCTCGATGTCCAGGACCCGGCTGAGCCCGTCCACCTTCTGCGCCCGCGTCACCAGGTAGGCGACCTGGCGCACGCGCGGTAAGGTACCTGCGCGAGCCGCTTCTTCCTTGACCTCGAGACGCACCGCGTCGCGCAGGTGGCGTTTCGCGATGGCGGCGATCCGCGGCGGTATCGTCGCCGAGAAGAGCGCCGTCTGGCGCGTCTTGGGCACCGCTTCCAGGATCGCGTCGAGATCTTCCGCGAAGCCCATGTCCAGCATCTCGTCGGCTTCGTCGAGCACGATCGCCTGGATGCCGCCGAGCTGCAGCGTGCCGCGCCGGAGGTGATCGCGCGCGCGGCCCGGCGTCGCGACCACGACGTCGACGCCGCGGTGGAGCGCGCGCAGTTGGAGGCTGATCGCCTGGCCGCCGTAGATCGGCAGCACGCGCAGCCCCACGGGCCCGCCGTAGCGGTGCATCGCCTCGGCCACCTGCATGGCCAGCTCGCGCGTGGGGACGAGCACCAGCACGCGCACCTTGCCGCGCTCGGGGCTCGCCACGAACAGCCTTTGCAGCAGCGGCAACGCGAACGCGGCCGTCTTGCCGGTCCCGGTGGCCGCCTGGCCGAGCAGGTCGCGCCCCTCCAGCATCACCGGGATCGCGCGCGCCTGCACCGGGGTGGGCTCTTCGTAGCCGAGCTCGGCGAGCACGCCGGCCAGCCGCTTGTCGAGCCCCAGCGCAGTGAAGGCGTCGGTGTTCTTCTTCTCGGTCACCCGCCTATTGGACCGCACTTCGGGCGGAGCCGTGAGCGCTGGTCAGTCGCTGCGCAGCGACTCGCAGGGATCCACGCGCGAGGCGCGGTGCGCGGGCACGTAGGCGGCCAGACCGCCGATGCCGAGCATCAAAGCGGCCATCGCCGCGAAGGTCGGGCCGTCCACGGCGGCCACCCCATAGAGCAGACCGCCCAGCGCGCGCGTCGCGACGAGGGCCGCCGCGAGCCCGATCGCGACACCGACAGCGACCACGCGCGCGCCCTGCGCGACCACCATCCGGCGCACCGTGCCGGCGGTGGCGCCGAGGGCCATCCGGACTCCGATCTCCCGCGTGCGCTCGGCGACCACGCACGAGAGCACGCCGTAGAGGCCCACCGCGCCGAGGAACAGAGCGAGCGCCGACACGACGCCGAGGGTGAGCAGCGTGAACGAGAGCCCGATCATCGAGTCGGCCGCGAGCCCCGCCATCGTGTAGACGCGATACATCGGCGCCTCCGGGGCGACCTCGCGGGTCAGCGCGCGGACCTCCGGCGCGATCGTCTCGGCGCGCGCGGTCTTCACCACGTACGCGGGCGTCGTGACGGTCCAAGACGTCGGCTTCGGGCCCGCGAGCGGGTAGTAAACGAGCGCCTGCGGCGTGTCGCGGAACCCGTACTGCATGACGTCTTCCACGACGCCTACGACGGTATGCCAGGCGGTGGAGCCCTGTTGCTGGAGGCGACGGCCGACGGCGCGCTGCCCGGGCCACAGCAGCCTGGCGGTCGAGTGGCTGACCACCACGTTCCCGAGCGCCGATACGTGATCGGCGGTTTCGAAGGGCCGGCCGTCCACCACGTCGATGGCCATCGTGCGGAAGTAGTCGCCCGCAGCGAAGGTGAGGGTGAGCGGCCGGCCGGCGTCGGGGCCGTCCGGCATGTCCTCGCTGCGGAAGCGCTCGTCGCGCGTGCCCTCGTTGAGCGGCACGTTCTCGACCAGCCCGACCGAGGTCACGCCCGGCCGCGCGGCCAGCCGGTCCAGGAAGTCGAGGTGGAAACGCGCCCAGCTCGGGCCGTCCCGGAGCGCGGGCTGCTCCGGAGCGAACTGGAACGTGAAGACGTCGCGCGTGTCGTAGCCGGGGTCGACGCCGCGCAGCGCCAGGAAGCTGCGCATCAAGAGCCCCGCACCGATCACCAGCACCAGCGCCATCGCGGTCTGCGCCGCCACCAGCCCGTCACGCGCGAAGCGCCTGCGCCCGGTCGAGCCGCGGCCTCCCTCGCGCAGCCTGGCGAGGTCCGGCGACGCCCCGCGCAACGCCGCAGCACCTCCGCACGCGATGCCGGAGAGCACCGCGGCCAGCAACGTGAACAGCAGCGTGCCGGCGCTGATCGAGACCTCGTCGAGGCGCGGGATGCCTGGCGGCGCGGCGCGCAGCAGGGCCGGCAGGCTGATTCGGGCGAGCCCAACCGCGAGACCGCCGGCCAGCAGCGCAGCAATCAGGGCCTCCCCCATCTGCAGCCGCACCAGCTCGGAGCGCGAGGCCCCGATCGCGCGCCGCACCGCCAGGTCGCGCTGGCGCGCCTCCGCCCGCACCATGAAGAGGTTCGCCACGTTGAGGCAGGCGATCAGCAGGACGATCCCGGCGGCCGCGAACAGGATCCACAGCGATCGCGCGACCGGGCCCAGCAACTGATCGAGCAGCGGACGGACCACAGCGCGGTGCTTCTCGATCAGGCGCGCGTAGCCGGGCGAGCCGCCGAAGCGCTCGGGCAGGCCGCGCGCCAACGTGGTGAGCTCCGCCGCCACGGCTTCGGGGTCGGTCCCGGCCGCCATTCGCCCCACCAGGTTGTAGCCGAAGCGTCCGGGCTGCAGCCCCTCGGCGCGGATCTCGTTCACCATCCAGAGCAGCGTGCCGCTGTTCGGGAACCTGAACTCCGGCTTCATCACGGCGATCACGGTCCGCTTGTCTCCGGAGACCTCGTAGCTGCGCCCCACCACCGACGGATCGGCGCCGAACCAGGACCGCCACAGCGCGTCGCTGATCACCACCACCCGCGACTGGTCCTCGGCCACCGGAAGCCGCCCGATTGCGGGCGTCGCGCCGAGCGTCGAGTACAGCGAGTTGGTGACGGCTCCCATCCGGATCCGCTCGACGCGGTCGCCGGTCCGCAGCGTCGAGGTGAACGTGTTGTAGGTCGCCACGTCCTCCAGCAGCCGCGAGTTCTGCTTGTAGTGGAGGTAGAACTCGCCCGCCACGCCGGACTCCCCCTCGAGCTCCGAACCGGGCGCGATGGCTGTCACGTAGACGAGCCGCTCGGGGTGGCCGTACGGCAGCGGGGCGAGCAGGACGCGGTCGAGCACGGTGAACATGCCGGCGATCCCGCCGATCGCCACTCCGAGCGTGCCGACCACCGTGGCGGTGAAGCCGGGCGTCCGGCGAAGCGTGCGCAGCGCATGGCGCAGCTCGGCGCCCCAGCCGTTCAGGGTGAAGCTCATGGCCCTTCCTTTCTCTGTCGGTGCGGCTGCCCAGCTCGAGCGCGGCGTGCTCGACGATCGCGGCGCCGAAGTGCCCGCCGGAGCATGTGACGGCGAACTCCCCGGAAAGGTTGCGCGGAAACGGAGGCGGGAGTAGCTTGCCCGCCACTATGAACAGCATGCTCGCCTTCGTAATCGTCGCGCAGGCCTCCGTTGGCGCGACAACCGCCGACGGCTACCTGGGTCGCTGGAACCTGCGGATCACGGACGCCGCCGACACGTTCGTGAGCGGCGGCTTCCAGATCGGGAAGAAGGACGGCGCGCTCGAGGCGGGTCTCGTCTGGCGCTGGGGCAGCTATCTGCCGGCGAAGTCGGTTGCCGTGAGGGACGGAGCGCTGCACATCGTCCGCGAGGAGCGCCCGGGGCGGCTCGACGTCTTCGAGGCGCGGCTCGAGGGCGAGGGCCTGAAGGGCCGAGTGAAGCTGGCGGACGGCACCGTCCAGCACTTCGAGGGCAAGCGGGCGCCGGCGCTCGAGGGCAAAGGCGCGCCCGCCTGGGGCGCGCCGATCGCGCTCTTCGACGGCAAGACGCTCGGCGGCTGGAAGCTGCGCGACGCGAAGAAGAAGAACGGCTGGGCGGCCCAGAACGGTGAGCTGGCCGTCGTCGAGACCAAGGACAACGCCGACCTGGTGACGGAGCGGACGTTCCAGGACATGAAGCTGCACCTGGAGTTCAACGTGGACGCCAAGAGCAACAGCGGCGTCTACCTGCGCGGCCGCTACGAGATCCAGATCCTCGACAACCCGGATGCCAAGATGGCGCTGGACGCGCACGGCTGCGGCTCGCTCTACAGCCGGGTCGCTCCGGAGCTCGACGCCACCAAGCCAGCCGGAGAGTGGCAGGCGCTCGACATCAGCTTCGTCGGCCGCAAGCTCGAGGTCGTGCTGAACGGCCGTCCGGTCCTCGACACGCTCGTGGAGGGGATCACTGGCGGCGCGCTCAGCCCCTTCGAGGGCGAGCCCGGCCCGCTGATGCTGCAGGGCGACCACGGCAAGGTGCGCTTCCGCAACATCGTCGTCACGCCGGCGCGGTAGGCTCGCCCGTCCGCGAACGGATCGTCAAGCGCGGCAGGTCGATCGCGGGCGCCGGGCATTGAAGTGATGATTTCGCAGCGCGTCTCTTCTGGCGACCGGGGCTCAGCGAAAAGAATGCCACGGCCGTACAACGAAACGAACGGCCCGCGCACAACGTGCACGCTTCGAACGCATCTGCTCCGTCCTGTACCGGAACGGTTCTTGCTTCTTCCGTGCTCAGCGATAAGCGGCGCACCGCGTCGCTGAGGAAAAGAGCATGAAGCGAGAACGGCAGTCTCGACTCGCGGCGGCGATTGCCGTCGCGGTCACGGCCGGGTGCGGCGGTGCTGCTCTTTCACCTTCGCCCCTTCCGTCTCCAGCCGCGTCGCGAGAAGGGCGATGGGTCCAGGACGTCGACTATCTCGCCGCCGAACTCGCGCGGCTGCACCCGAACCTGTTCTTCCGCACGCCCCGGGCGGACTTCGATCGAAGCGTGGACGAAGTGCGGCGCGCCGCGCCGACGGCGGCGGACCACGAAATGATGGTCGGGCTGATGCGCGTCGCCGCCGTGGCGGGCGATCCGCACACGACGGTCTACGCATGGGAGGAGTTCCCCAAGGTGGCCGTGCGCTTCACGCGGCTCGCCTCCGGGCTCTACGTCACCTCTGCGGAGGCGCAGCTCGCCTCGGCTCTCGGAACCCGCGTGCTCGCCTTCGACCGAACCGGGACAGCGGACGCCGAGCGGGCGGTCGCGACCGTCGTGAGCCATGACAACGACGGCTGGCTGCGCGATCAGCTCCCCCGCTACCTGATCCTGCCGCAGGTGCTGCACGCGCTCCGTGTCACCGGCGATCCGGCGGCGATGACGCTGCTGCTGGAAGACGCGGCGGGCGCACGCTTCACGGTTCCGCTCAACGGGAGCCGCACGACGCCGTCGCTCGTGGACGTCACGGCGGTCGCCGGCGCGGCGCTGCCGCTCTTCCGGCAGCGGCCCCAGGAGAACTACTGGTTCACGCTGATCGAAGACTCACGCACGCTCTACCTCAAGTACAACCGGTGCCAGAACTCCGCCGACAGCTTCGAGGCGATGGCGCGCCGGCTGTTCCAGCAGCTCGACCAGGGTCAGGCGGACCGGCTGGTGGTGGACGTCCGCCTCAATGCCGGTGGCGACTCCAGCGTGGACGATCCGTTGATCTCGGGCCTCAAGGACCGACCCAGCTGGCGGACGCGGGGCCGGCTGTTCGCCTTGATCGGCGGCGGGACCTTCTCCTCGGGTCTGTGGACCGCCGACGACCTCCGGAAGTCGGGCGCGATCCTGGTCGGCGAACCGACGGGAGGCAAGCCGAACCACTATGGCCAGGTTGCGACTCTCTCGCTTCCGAACTCCCGCTTGCTGGTCGGCTACTCGACGCGCTATTACCGCCTGCTTCCCGACTCCGACCCTCCGTCGCTGATGCCCGAAGTGCTCATCGAGCCTGCGATCGACGACCTCCGCCGGGGACGCGACCCGGTACTCGAGGCGGCGACGTCCTGGCCCGGGCGGTAACTACGGCCGCCCGAGTCTCTCCGGCTGACCGGCTCGCCTAAGCTACCCGTCGGATGGCGCTCGAGGAATATCGCAAGAAGCGCGACTTCAAGAAGACCCCCGAGCCGCCCGGCGAAGTGCGGCCTGCGGGCGGGTTCTCGTACTGCATCCAGAAGCACGCCGCGTCGCGGCTCCACTACGACTTCCGCCTGGAGCTGGACGGCGTGCTGCTGAGCTGGGCGGTGCCGAAGGGGCCGTCCTTCGACCCGCGGGACAAGCGTCTCGCGATGCACGTCGAAGACCACCCCGTCGAGTACGGGTCCTTCGAGGGCGTAATCCCGGAAGGCGAGTACGGCGGAGGCACGGTCGTGCTGTGGGACCGCGGGACGTGGACTCCCCTGATCGAGCCCGCGCGTGCGATGAAGAAGGGCGAGCTCAAGTTCGAGCTGCACGGCGAGAAGCTCTCCGGCAAGTGGGGACTCGTCAAGATCAAGGGCGACGACGAGAAGGCGTGGCTGCTCGTCAAGGACAAGGACGAGCACGCGCGCGCCTCGTCCGAGCTGGACATCGTGAGCGCTCGACCGGAGAGCGTCGTCACTGGTCGCGGCCTCGCCGAGGTGGCCGCCGGGCGCGACCGGCTCTGGCACTCGAGGTCGGTCGGGCCAGGCGGCGAGGTGAAGCCCGGCGGCCCCGCCGAAGCAGAGGGCGGCGCGCGGCTGCGGCTCGCCGAGCTTGCGGGAGCCGTGCGTGGAGCGCTGCCGCAAACCCAGCCGCTGGCGCTGGCGACGGTGGTCGAGGCCCCGCCCGACGGCGACGAGTGGCTGCACGAGATCAAGCACGACGGGTATCGGATCGTGGCGCGCCTCGAGGAGGGCGAGGTGCGGCTCGTCTCGCGCAACGGCAAGGACTGGACGAAGGAGTTCCCGGAGATCGCGCGCGCCGTCTTGCGCTTGCCGGCGGGCACCGCGCTCCTCGACGGCGAGGTCGCGGCGGTCCTGCCGAACGGAGCGACGAGCTTCCAGGCCTTGCAGCAGCGCGGCTCCGCCGGAGCGGCGCCGCTCGCCTACTTCGCTTTCGACCTCCTGCACCTCGACGGCTGGGACCTCCGCCCGGTGAAGCTCGAGGACCGCAAGCAGGTGCTGCGGCGCCTGCTCGCGTCGGCCCCCGACAGGCTGCGCTTCAGCGACCACGTGCGCGGCCAGGGCCCCGCTTTCTTCGAGCAGGCCCGGCAGTTGGGTCTCGAGGGCGTCATCAGCAAGCGCGCCGTCGCGCCTTATCGCGAGGGCCGCGGCGGGGACTGGCGCAAGGCGAAGTGCCGCCTGACGCAGGAGTTCGTGGTCGGCGGCTGGACGCTGCCGTCCGACGGCCGCGCGTCGATCGGGGCGCTCTTGCTGGGTTTCTACGAAGACGACCGGCTCGTCTATGCCGGCCGAGCGGGCTCCGGCTTGAGCGAGCGCGTGGTGGCGGACCTTCTGCGCCGCCTGGAGGCGCGGCGGCGCCAGACGTCGCCCTTCGAAGAGCCGCCCGCCGAGCTGAGCAAGAGCAAGGGCGTGAGCTGGTCGGAGCCGGATCTGGTGGCGCAGGTCGAGTTCACGGAGTGGACCGACGAGGGCCGGCTGCGTCAGCCGGTGTTCCTCGGGCTGCGCGAGGACCGCGACCCGCGCCACGTCGTGCGCGAGCGCCCGGGGACGGTCGAAGGCGGAGGCGTCGACACGGTGGCGGCCGGCCGTCCGTGGGAGGCGCTGCGCCTCCACGCCACACGCACGCGCGGACAGGACGGCGAGCAGGTCGCCGACGTCCCCGGCGTGCGCCTGACCCACCCGGACCGCGTCTACTACCCCGATCTCGGCTTCACGAAGGTGGACCTCGCGTTCTACTACGTGACGATCGCCGACGTGGTGCTGCCGTACCTCGACGGCCGCCCGCTCACGCTGGTGCGCTGCCCGGACGGAATCGGCGGCGAGACCTTTTACCAGAAGCACCCGAGCCACTGGACGCCGCCGCAGGTCCGGCGCTTCGTGGTTCCCGGTAAGTCCGAGGAGTACCTGT
>CAZVOI010000488.1:0-3473 GCA_964628275.1 uncultured Acidobacteriota bacterium
TCCTGTATCGCATGGAGACCGCGGCCCAAGGCCCGGTGACACCGCTCAACGGCTGGGAACTGGCCAGCCGGATGAGCTTCTTCTTGTGGTCCTCGATTCCCGATGAAGAGCTGCGCCGCGCCGCCGCTGCCGGCGAGCTGAACGATCCGGCACGACTCGCGCTACAGGTGAGGCGGATGACGGCCGACCCGAAGGCGCGCCGCCTGGCCACGGAGTTCTTCGGCCAGTGGCTCGGGTTCTATCACTTCGATCAGCACCGCGGCGTGGACACCGGCCGGTTCGCCGAGTTCACCGACGAGGTCAAGTCGGCGATGTACGACGAAGCGATCTCGACCTTCGAGTACCTGGTTCGGCAGGATCGGCCGATCCGGGAGATCCTCTACGGTGACTACACGTTCTTGAACAAGCCGCTCGCGAAGTTCTACGGCATCGACCGGGATGTGAAGTCCGCCGACAAGGTGGAATTGGTGCCGGGAGCCAACGCCTTCAACCGCGGAGGCGCGTTGCGGCTCGGGTCCGTGTTGACGGCGACGTCCGCGCCGCTGCGCACCAGTCCGGTCAAGCGGGGCGACTGGATCCTGAGGCGCATTCTCGGAACGCCGACGCCGCCGCCGCCGGCCGATGCGGGCACGATTCCCGCCGACGACAAGACGTTCAACGGCCTGACGGTTCGCGAGCGGCTGGCGCAGCACAAGCGCAACGCCACGTGCGCCACTTGCCACGTGCGGATCGACCCGCTGGGGTTCCCGCTCGAGGGCTTCGACGCGGTTGGCCGGACGCGAGAGACCTATGCGGACGGCAAGCCGGTGGACTCGACCGGTGAGCTCGCGGACGGGACGACCATCGTCGGCGCCCGCGGCCTGCTGGAATACCTCCAGGGCCAGGACAAGCAGGTCACGACGACCCTGGCGAAGAAAATGCTCGGATACGCGCTGGGCCGGACTGTCGCAGGTTCCGATCGCCCGCTGGTCGCCGACATGACGAGAGGCGGCGGCAACGCGTCGTTTTCGGACCTGGCGGTGAAGCTCGTGACCAGCCGTCAGTTCCGCAACCGAGCGGGCGACGCTGCCGTCGTCGACGCGCCAAGCACCCCCGTGGAGGTAGGAAGCCGATGAGTCGGAATCACCTCTCGAATCAGCCGTAGCGGCGTCACTTCCTGAGGGGCGTCGGGGTCGTGCTGGCGCTGCCCTGGATGGAGTCGCTTCCGGTGTTCGCCGAGACCCAGGCCGTCGTGCCGGGGAACGCGCCTCCGCTGCGGCTGGGCATCCTCTATTTCTCGAACGGCGTGGAACCGATTCATTGGTGGGCGAAAGGCAGCGGTGCTGCGATGCAGCTCGGCCCGGCCCTGCAGCCGATGATGCCGCATCGCGAGGACATGGTGTTCGTCCGCGGCCTCTACAACCAGACGGCGCTCGTCTCGACCAGTCCGCATCTGGGACGGATGAACGTGCTGTCGGGCGCCCCGGTCAGCCTCGACCCCAACGAGATTCGCGTCGGCACGTCGATGGACCAGATGCTCGCCTCCCGGATCGGCAACCGTACGACGATTCCGAGCCTGGTGCTCGGCATCGAGCCGAACGAGCTTCGCCTCGAAGACGGCCTGTCGATGATCTATGGCTCGAGCTTGTCGTGGGTTTCGCCGACTCGGCCAGCCGCCAAGGAGTTGTATCCCTCGCGGGTGTTCGACCGACTGGTCGGCGACGGCAAGGGCCGCGCTGTCGATCGCAGCATTCTCGACGAGGTCCGCCAGGATTCGCAGAGCCTCCGGCCGAAGATCAGCAAGGGAGACAACGTCAAGCTGGCCGAGTACCTCGAATCGATTCGGAGCATCGAGCAGCGCATCGAGCGCGCATCGAAGGAGGAGCGCATCGAAGGCTGGCGCCCGACGTTGAGCCAGCCCGACATGCCTCGTCCGCGGAACGAGATGCCCCAGAACGTGCCGGATCACATGAGGCTGATGCTCGACCTGATCGTGCTCGGGTTCCAGATGGACAAGACGCGCGTCGCGACCGTCATGCTGAACAACGACCTTTCCCAGATGAACTTCAACTTCGTGGAAGGCGTGCAGGGCGCGCTGCATCTCGATCTGACGCACAACGGGAAGGCCGCGGACAAGGAAGCGATGTACCTGAAGACCAACCAGTACCACATCGCGCAGTTCGCCTACCTGACCAGGCGCATGAAGGAGATCTCCGAGGGCGAGACGACGCTTCTCGACAATTCGATCCTCATGTGCCTGTCCAGCCTCTTCGATGGCGATGCCCACGGTGCCGAACAGATCCCCGTCCTGTTGACGGGCAAAGGCGGCGGGACGCTCACCGGGGGCCGCATTCTCGACTACTTGGCGAGGGGCGACGACAACCGGAGGGCTTGCAGCCTGCACCTCTCGATCATGGATCGTATGGGCGTCAAGCTGGACCACTTCGGGGATGCGACCATGCGGCTCGAGGGCTTGTAGTCCTCAGCATTTCTGCCAATGCCGACGCGGTCGGGCTAGCGTTTCTGGGGCAGCGCGGGCCGCATCTCGACGCGGCTCAAATGAGCGCCGTCACGGGTCTTCAGCAGGTCGACGATCGCGGCGGCGAGATCTTCGGCGTGCAGCATCCACGAGCCGTCCGCGCTCTTGCCGCTGCCGAAGCTCGTGTCGACCGATCCGGGAGCGAGCGTCGTGACCTTCACGCCGTGATGACGGATCTCCAACATCAGGCAGGTGGCCAGGTGGTCGAGCGCGGCCTTGCTCGCGCAATAGGCGGAGAGCCCGGCGATCGCGTTGCTGCCGGCGAGGGACGACAGCATGAAAACGTGGCCGCCGCCGTTCTTCAACTCGGGCAGCGCGGCGCGCGTAAGGTAGAAGACGGCCGAGAGGTTCGTTTCGAGCGTAGCGGCCCAGTCGTCGTCGCTCGTCTCGGCGAACGGCTTGTGGATGCCGATGCCGGCGTTGTTCACGAGGATCTGGACGCGACCGTGGGCGTTGCTGGCTGTGGCGATCGCGTGATCGCAGAACGCCCGGTCCCGCACGTTTCCGGGGACGGCGATCGCGCGACCGCCGGTCTTCTGGATCTCGGCTACCAGCGAATCCAGCTCCGCTTGAGTGCGTGAGACCGCCGTCACGGTGGCGCCCTCGCGGCCGAGAGCCAGCGCCACCGCGCGCCCGATTCCACGTCCCGCGCCCGTCACCACCGCCGAGGCTCCTCGAATCTCCATGTCAGGAGTCTAGCCAGGATCGGAAGGAATGCCGCTTTTCCCGGAGGATCGCCTCGGCGGCGTGGATGCCCCAGTACTGGGCTTCCTCGAACAGCGCCATCCCCGAGAGATCCGTGTGCGCGAAGTGCACTCGGCCCAGCGGGGCCGCCGAGGCGCCGAGGGCGCCGCTCCACAGCGTGCCGGGCCGCGGCCGGACCATCGCGTGTCCCCAAAGATACAGATCGACCCGCTCGACGGCCTCGCGCAGCCCGCGGTGCGCTCGCTCCAGG
>CAZVOI010000489.1:0-1883 GCA_964628275.1 uncultured Acidobacteriota bacterium
CCAGGGGCGCGTGGTGCTACGCAGCGAGTCCGGGTGGGTGAGGCAGTAGTCCGCGCCGTCGGGGTTGAACTTGGGCCGCAGGTAGAGCGTGCGCGTGTCGAGGAGCCGCGTCACATCGGTCTCCTTGCCGTACTTCGCCGAGAAATACCACGCGAGATACAGCACCTGCTCGGCGCCGGTCAGCTCGCAGGCATGGATGCCGCCGTCGATGTAGTAGCCGGGCTTGTCCTGCGGGGCCTTCGCCTTGCGATTCGTCAGCTCGAGAACCCAGAGATCCTTGCCCTTCAGGCTCTTGCCGATCGAGGACATCCGGGCGAGATCGGGATGCTTCACGACGATCTCGCGCAACAGCCGCTCCGCGTCGTCGGAGTTGTGGTAGCGCGCGAAATCGACGCTCCCGTCGGCCCGCAGCATCTGCGCCGACGCGGGAAGCGCCGCGACGGCGGCCAGCGCGGCGAGTGTCGGTAGGAAGCGTGGCTTCATCGGGCTCTCCTCGAGTGGGTTAGCGCGTGACGTAGAGGTAGCTCAGGCACATCTCGTCGGACGTGCCTTCCCCCCAGCGAACGCTGCGGTCCGTCGGGTTCGACCAGGTGCAGGTCAGCGTCAGCGGCGTCCCGGGCGCGATCGTGAAGGGCTCGACGAGCTGGTACGCCTGCTGCCAGTTGAAATCCCACTCGGGGACGTTCACCAGGCAAGTGTCCCCCGAGCTGACGCGGATGCTGCGGCCGAGCGTGTGCATGTGCGGCCCGACGGCGTGGATCGTTCCAGCCGCCGGACTCAGAAGAGTCACGCTGCTCGAGTAGCGTTCCACCCTGGGAGGAATCGTGAACAACAGGTCGGCGATGGGTAGCAGGGTCGCGGGTTTCGCCACCCGCGCGTCGGCGAACTGAAGCTGGAGGGCTGTGACGTCGGGGGCGTGCGCCCCGTGGCTGGAGTGCGTGGTGTTGTAGTGGATCTGCATCACGATCACCCTGTCCGACTCGATCGTGACCCCCGTCCCCTCCGGATAGAGGGTCATTCCACTCCCCGGCACCCATCCGCCGTACACCGTCCCCGTGCCGACTCCCGGACCGCCGAAGCAGGCGTAGCCGGGGCCGGGCTCGCTTCTGTCCTTGGCCAGTGCCTCGGCGCGCGGTGCTCCGTACAGCAGAACGTGATGGACCATCGCGCGCTGTCCCGGGAGGATGTCGTAGCCCACGAGATCGCGGGCGCCTGGGAGCCTCGGATCGAGGACGAAGCAACGGTAGTCGTCCGGGCGCGCACCCGACGGCATGTAGGGCTCGGCCATGGCGAGCGAGAGATCCGCCCGCGGCAGGCTGGGAGGCGCCGGAGCCACCGGAGCAACCGCGGGTGGCTCTCCTGCCGGCGCGCCCCCGCGCGCCCAGGCGGCGATCAAGGAGACCTCGGCGTCGGAGAGCCGGCGTGAACTCCGCACGGGCCGGCAGGTATCGTCCGCCTTCCACGGGGGCATGGCGCGCGATTCGACCATCGCCGCGAGCGCCGAGGCGCGCCGTGCTGCTTCGTCGTACGTCTCCAGCGAAAACGGCGCGATGCCTCCCGTGACGTGGCAACCCTGACAGCGTTTCGCCACCACCGGGAGAACGTGCTGGTACCAAGACGGCGCCTGCGCAGCGGCCTCCGGCACCGCGGCCAGTAGCAGGATGATCGAAGGCGAGAGTCGCATGGCGTAGCGAAGGCTAGTCCAGGCTACCGCATGAGCCAAGACGTGTGTCAGGAACCGCGGCACGATGCGAGCAAGACGCGGCGCTACCGTTCCGGCCGCGGTAGCCCCTTCACGAACGCCACCGACTTCTCCAGCGCATCGAGCGCGCCGCCGAGCAGCACTTCTCCGCGGGCGAGGTCGGGGCGGTTCTGGCCTTGCG
>CAZVOI010000490.1:0-2646 GCA_964628275.1 uncultured Acidobacteriota bacterium
TGCGCCGGGATCCGGCAGTCTTCCAGGATCAGCTCCGACGTGTCGGAGCTGCGGACGCCGAGCTTGTTCTCTTTCTTGCCAGCTCGGAAGCCGGGCGTTCCGCGCTCCACGATGAAGGCGGAGATGCCTTTCTTGCCCTTCGTCTTGTCGGTCACCGCCATCACCACGGCGGTGTCGGCGACGCGGCCGTTGGTGATGAACGTCTTGGATCCGTTCAGCACCCATTGCGCGCCGTCGCGAAGCGCCGTCGTCTTGGTGCCGCCGGCGTCGGAACCCGCGCTGTTCTCGGTGAGCCCCCAGCAGCCCACCTTCTCGCCCTTGGCGAGCGGCGTCAGATATTTCTTCTTCTGTTCGTCGCTGCCGGCCAGGAAGATATGGCCGGAGCACAGGCTGTGGTGGGCCGCCAGCGACAGCGCGACGCCCGCGTCGGCGCGCGACAACTCCTCGATCACGATCGCGTAGTCGAGCGTGGTCATGCCCGAGCCGCCGTACTCGGCCGGCCAGCACACGCCCATCAGACCCAGCCCGCCCAGCTTCGTGAAGACCTCGCGCGGGAAATCCTGCGCCTCGTCCCAGTGGAACGCGTGCGGCAGGATCTCGGCCTGCGCGAACTCGCGAACGGTCTTCTTGAGAAGCTGTTGCTCCTCGCTCAGCTCGAAGTCCAAGGGAGGGCCTCCTGCGGCCGCGCTGCTAGTTTAGCCAGCAGCGCTGACGCGCACGTGGATGGTCAGGGTTTTTCTGGCTGGCACCGCCCTGTCGGTCGGTAGCTTCGAGGTTCAACGCCCCGTGGCGTTGAGCGACCAGTCGTAGTCGAGGTGGTTCACGGCCAGCGTCCTGGCGAGCAGCTTGGCGCGGTCGCTCGGATCGTCGCTGAGCTGGGCCGCGTACTTCGCGAACACATCCTCGACCTTCAGGAAGCCATTGTGGCCCTTCTCGAAGTCTTCCTTGTACCACTTGAAGATCAGGCTGACCTCGAGCCTGCCGCCCCGCACCCGATTTCGCGTGCGGTCGCCGAGGAAGCGCAGCATGGCGTCTTCCAGCTGCGTCTCGAGCTTCGCGGCGCTGAAGGCTTCGTCACGCAGCGCCGGGCAACCGATCGAAGCGCAGGTCAGCGCAAAGTGCAGGCGCGGCTCGGCATAGTTCGGGCGCAACTGCTCGTGCTCGATCCAGTCGAGCGTGCGCTGCTCGCCGAGCAGCCTGAAGAACTTCCTCTTCCACGGCGACCTGACGACCGAACCCAGGTCCCGAATCGACTTCAGATCGGGGAACCGGGTCAGCACCAGCTCGACGGTGAACGCGTTGTAGGCGTTGATCAGGAACGCCATCTGCTGCGGCTTGCTCCAGCCGTCGAATTCGGCCTTGGGCAGGGCCGACAAGCCGTCGAGCGCCCTCTTCAGCTCCGCCGTGTCGGCCTTGAGCGCCGCATAGTCGACGCGGCTCTGCTTATTGTCCGGTAGCCAGCGCACGTGCCGCTTCACGAGGCCGTCCCACGCTGGGTAGCCGGCGTCGAACTGAGAGAGGGCAGCGTTGCCGGGCAACAAGCCGAGAACGACGAATCCGAGTCTCTTGATGATGCTCATGTTCCGATTCCGCGGCAGGCGGCGAAGCGGAGCTCAGCCGCGCTGCCAGGCATGGTACCGACCGACCCATTCGAGCAGCTTTCGCGGTTGGTGCGCGCGCTTCCATTCGCCGGCCGCGTACTTGTTCGCTTCGGCGAGCGTCGGGTAGCTATGGATCGTGCCGAGGATCTTGTTCAAGCCCAGGCCATGCCGCATCGCGAGCACGTACTCGGCGAGCAGGTCGCCGGCGTGCACGCCGACGATCGTCACACCGAGGATCTTGTCCTTGCCAGGCACCGTCAGCACTTTCACGAAGCCGTGCGCGGCGCTGTCGGTGATCGCTCGGTCCAGGTCCTCGATGCCGTACCTGGTCACCTCGTAGGCTATCGCCCGCTCCTTGGCTTCGAGCTCGTTCAAGCCGACGCGCGCGACCTCGGGGTCGATGAAGGTCGCCCAGGGGATCACCGAGTAGTCGGCCTTCCACTTCTTGAACGTTCCGAACAACGCGTTGACGGATGCGTACCAGGCCTGATGCGCCGCGGTGTGGGTGAACTGGTACGGGCCGGCCACATCGCCGGCGGCGAGGATGTTCGGGTACCGCGTTTCCAGGTACTCGTTGGTTTCGATCGTGCGCTCGGCCGGGATGCCGAGCTCCTCGAGACCGTAGCCCTTCAAGCGGGCGACGCGGCCGACCGCGCACAGCAGCTCGTCGAACTCGATGCGCTCTTGGTTGCCGCCCGCTTCGACGACGATGGATTTGGCCGCGCCTTCTTTGACGCAGCGAACCGCCCTGTGGCCGGTGAGCACCGTGACGCCGTCTTGTTCGAGCGCCTGCTTGGCCAGCGCCGAGACGTCTTCGTCCTCGCGGATCATGATCCGCGGCAGCATCTCGATCTGGGTGACCTGCGAACCAAAGCGCGCGAAGCTCTGCGCCAACTCGCAGCCAATCGGCCCGCCCCCCAGAACGACCAGGCGCCGCGGCAGCTCGCGCATGCCCCACAGCGTCTCGCTCGTGACGTAGCCCACATCGTCGATGCCCGGCAGCGGCGGGATCAAAGGCATCGCGCCGGTCGCGATCACGATGTTC
>CAZVOI010000491.1:0-2829 GCA_964628275.1 uncultured Acidobacteriota bacterium
ACGTCCTCCCACGGTGCCTGGTTGCCGCGCCACAGCCGCCGACGAATGTTCTTCCGGATGGAGGCGACAGCCTTCCGCGAAGGCTGCGCACCGTTGTAGCGTCCGCCGGTTCGCGGTGAGTACAACGGACCGAAGGTGTAGCCGAGGAAGTCGAACGATTCACGTCGGGCATTGCACACACGCGTCTTGTCTTCGTTCAGCGCGAGCCCGATGCTGGCCATCCACCGACGAATCGTGTCGAGTGCCTCCGCGGCATCGTGCCGACAGAGGACCACGAAATCATCAGCATAGGTCACCAACACCGCGCCGTACCGTGCGTCAAGACCGTATGTGCGAAACGCCTTGATGAACCGATGCATGTAGATGTTCGCCAAGAGCGGCGATGCCACGCCCCGTACGCAAAAGGTAACTTTCAGTTTGAGCGTGTGATCGCCGGATGGCGTGCGCAGCGTGTGCTTGATTTGCGTCTCAAGAAATAATATGTTTATGTCGCATGAGCCGGTCGACCCAGGCGGACAAGGCGCGCGTCGTGAACGTCGCCTACCGCCTGCTCGAGCGGCAGATAGCGTTAGCCGAGGCCGCCCAAGAACTCTCGCACCAGTTTGCGCTGTCACGACGGCAGGCGTATCGCTACCTCGAGCACGCGGCCACACTGAGCGATCCCGTCGCCGCAGTGGAGCCGACGGTCGCCGTCACCTTCAAGCTCCCCGTGAACACCGTGCGCGCCCTGCGCGCGTTCGCTCGGCGCCGTGGGCTCACGCTCGGGCAGATCGTCACCCAGGCGCTGGCCGCGTTTCTCGGCGCCTTCGGCCGCCGACGTGGCTGAGCGGCAAGCCCGTCGCGGCCCCCTGCACGTGCAGCTCGACGATGCATTCGATCGACTACGGGCCAGCAAGGTCGCCCACGCGTACGAGATGTTGGTCCCGGCCCGAGACCGGCCGCTCGAGGCTTCTGTAAGGGAGTGTGTGCATGCAGATGGCCGCGATCTACGCGCGAGTTTCCTCGGAGCAGCAGCGCGAGGCGCACACGATTGCGAGCCAGACCGCGGCGCTGATCGAGTGGGCGAGGACACTCGATCTCGAGGTGCCGACGGCCTGGATCGTCGAAGACGAGGGCTATAGTGGAGCCACGCTCGAACGGCCAGGTCTGGAGCGGGTGCGCGATCTGGCGGCTGAAGGGCAGATTCAGGCCGTCCTTGTCTACAGTCCTGATCGCCTGCGCCGCAAGTATGCCTACCAGCGTCTGCTGATCGAAGAGCTCGCCCGGCACGGCGTCGAGACCCGCTTTCTGAACGCGCCGCAGGGCGCGACCGCCGAGGATCAGCTCCTCGTGCAGTTTCAGGGCATGATCGCCGAGTACGAGCGGGCGCAAATCCTTGAGCGCTCGCGCCGCGGCAAGCGTCACCGCGCTCGAGCAGGCGAGATCAGCGTGCTGAGCGGTGCCCCGTATGGCTATCGCTATATCCGCAAGCGTGACGAGGCACCCGCCGCGTACGCGGTGATCGAGACCGAGGCGCGGGTGGTGCAGCACGTCTATGAGCGCTACACGGTGGCCGGCGTGAGCATCGGGGCCATTACCCGCGGGCTGAATGACCAAGGCGTGGCCACGCGCAAACCCGGCGCCCGTTGGGAGCGCTCCATGGTGTGGGCGATGCTGCGCAACCCCGCGTATCGCGGCACGGCGTGCTTCGGCAAGACCCGCGTGGCCGAGCGCCAGCGCGTGACGCGCGCGCTGCGGCTGCGCGGCGGGATGACCACCCGCAACAGTGCCAACCACGAGCGGCCGCGCGAAGAATGGATCGAGATCCCGGTGCCGGCGCTCATCGCCGAGGACACCTTTGCGCGCGCGCAGGAACTGCTGCACGAGAACAAAGTCCGTGCGCGACGACGCACGATCGAGCCAAGCGTCGTGCAAGGCCTGGTGAGCTGCCGTAAGTGCGGGTATGCGCTGTCGCGCACCTCGACTCGCTCGAGCGCTCGCACGATCCATTACTATCGCTGCATCGGCTCGGATGCGTGGCGGCACCTCGGGGGGGCACGGTGCGATAACCGACCCGTGCGGCAGGACCTGTTGGATCAGATCGTGTGGACCGAGGTGATGCGGCTGCTCGAGGATCCGGCGTTGATCGAACAGGAGCTCGATCGCCGGCTCGCTGTAGCGCGCGCGGCCGACCCGACGAAACAACGTGAACAGACGATGCAGCGGGAGCTGGTGCGCATCGGCAAGGGCATCGAGCGGCTGCTCACCGCCTATCAGGAGGAACTCCTGTCGATCGAGCAGCTCCGGGAGCGCATGCCGCCACTGCGCCAGCGCGAGCAGACGCTCCGCATCGAGCTGCACGCGATCGCTGAACAGACCCGAGATCGCGCGGCGTACCTGCGGTTGGCGGAGACGCTCTCGGCGTTCCTGGCGCGACTGCGCCTGGCCGCCGACACCCTGGACATCCTCGAGCGCCAACGTATCGTGCGCCTGGTCGTCAAGGAGGTACTCGTCGGCGATGACACGATCATGATCCGCCACTGCATCCCTGTTCCTTCCGGGCCGCCGAGCGGGAGCAGTTCGCCGCCGTTGGGCGGCTCCGACGACCTCGGCGCCAGCCGAAGTTACCTTTTGCGTACGGGGCGTGAGGACGCCGCCTTGCGGCGTCCCCCGCGTGCTGCGCTGTCCACCCGTCATGCGCCGTCCGCCCCGCTCATCTCGCTCCTCGATGGGCGTCTTCAGCCACATCTTGAGGAGGTGCAGCACATGCCGGTCCACCACGCGGCGGGCGACACTCTGCAACAGCGCCTGGTGCGGGATGGTGTCGAAGTATTTCGACAGGTCGGCGTC
>CAZVOI010000492.1:0-7278 GCA_964628275.1 uncultured Acidobacteriota bacterium
GACCGCAAGTCCCATCCCCGAAAGGGGTTTCCCTTCGACCGTCACCCGGCCTTCGACCGTGCCCAGGCTCGGCGCGGCAAGCGCCACGGACGTCGGTGAGAGCGCCAAGAGCGCTGAAAGGGACACTGCGGTCAGTTCCCGGACCATAGAAAGACCCTCCACGGAACTCTCGAATAATACGTTGGTTACGGCAAGACTGTCAAGAAACGGCCGGAACTCGGCAGGCGCGCCCCCCCCCAAATTGCGCTATCCTCACAATCCGAATAAACCCTTCCTCCAGCCGTTTGTCGGCGACGAGGCCTCTCGAGACCGTGATGAAGTGTCCGTTCTGCCAGGTCGAGAACGAGGATGGCGCGGCCGTCTGCGCCGGTTGCGGCCAGTCGTTCGGCGCGACCTTGAAGAAGGGGAGCGTCGTCGCCTCCCGCTACGAGATCCTCAGCGTCCTCGGCAAGGGCGGAATGGGGATGGTCTACAAGGCCTACGATCGCGTCCTCGAGGAGGAGAGCGCGGTCAAGGTGCTGCGGGTGGACATCGCGCGCTCGCCCGAGATGGCGCGCCGGTTCCGATCGGAGATCCGGCTGGCGCGAAAAGTCACGCACCGCAACGTATGCCGCATCCACGAGTACGGCGAGGAACAAGGGCTCCGCTACATCTCGATGGAACTCATCGAGGGCGTCGACTTGAAGCAGGTGCTGCGCGAACGCGGCAGCGGCCTTCCGGCCGATGAGGCTTTCGACGTCGCCATCCAGATCGCCAAGGGCCTGCAGGCGATTCACGAGGTAGGAATCATCCATCGCGACCTGAAGACCGCCAACCTGATGCGCGATCGCCGCGGTGTCGTCAAGCTGATGGACTTCGGAATCGCCAAGGAGGAGGCCTCGGGCCAGACGTCCAGCGGCACGGCGGCCGGTGACATCGTGGGGACGCCGGAATACATGAGCCCGGAGCAGGCGCGCGGCCGGAAGGTGGACGCACGAAGCGACCTCTACTCACTCGCCGTGGTGATTCACGAGGTCTTCAGTGGCGAGGTTCCCTTCCGAGACGACTCGCCGATCGTGACGATCTTCCGGCAGATTCAGGACCAGCCGTTGCTCGAAGGCCCAGGAGCGCCGCCCTTTCCGCCGCCGCTCGTGCCTTTGCTCCAAAGGGGACTCGCCAAAGACCCTGAGGCGAGATTCGCGTCTGCTGACGAGATGGTCGAAGCGCTGCGCGCTACGCGCGCGGCCTTCCAGGCCGAGACGCCGCCGCCGACGCTTACCGATGGCATCGCCCTGCCCACGATCGCCCGCCCCCCGAGCCCGCCGCAGCGGCCGGCCGGCGCCGCAGCGCAGGCCGACTTTGCGGAGCCGATCACCGCCGTGACGCGAACGCCGCCGCCGGTCACCCCCACACCGCGGCCCTCGCCCTTTCCACAGGTTCCGGCGGCGGCGCCGCCCGTTCTCCCAAGCCTGCCCACGCCGGCCGTCGCCGCTGAACCTACGCCAGCCGAGGCCAAGCCCGCAGAGACAGGGCCGAAGACGGCGCCGCCACACCAGCACGACATCGGAAAGCCAACACGTGAGCAGACTCAGCGGTTGCCTACGGTCGTCATCGCGCGACCCCCGGGCCAACGACCCGGCGAAGCGAGCCGAATCCTGCTGGCCTTGATGGTGGTGGCGCCGCTCGTCATCATGGGCGGCGGCGTCCTGCTGGTCGGCCGTTTGTTGCGGCCAGGGCCAGTCGTGCCCACACCCTCCCCGGCACGCATGCCACAGGTTCTGGAGACTCCGCGGATCGTCAAGGCGTCGGAGGCGCAACCGCTTCCCGGGCCGCGCGCGCCCCTGGTCGCGGAAGAAGTCGTGACGGTGCCGCAGCCTACCGATCCACCGCCCACCAGAGCGGCTGCTCCGGAGATCGAAACGCGGCCGTCGCCGGCCGCTGCGCGGACCCCAAGCGCGGTGGTTGCGGTGCAGGCGACGCCGCGCGTGGCCGCTCCCCTCGCGACGGCAAAACCGAAGGAGCCGAGCCCCGAACAGCTGCGCGCACAGCAGCTGACCATGCACCTGGCGCAAGCCGAGGCGGCGCTCGGCGACGAGCGCTACGAGGAGGCGGCGCGTGGCTTCGACGAGGCCTTGAAACTCGACGCCGCGAACGCGCGAGCGACCGCCGGACTGGCGCAAGCCCAGTGGGCCGCGAACGCGGGCCGTCGTGTATTCGCGCTCGGCAAGACCGTGAACGCGCCTGTCAAGACGGGAAAGGGACCCGCCGGCTTCGAGACGGAGGATGTCGAGGTCAAGGCGCAGGACTTCCTCTGCGACGTCGCGATCGAGATGCAGCCAGCGGCGCTCAGCCCCGGCGGCAACCTGGACTACCGCGCTACGGTGGCCCTGGCGAGCGTCGGCAAGAAGGCGATCAACGTGAAGTCGATCCAGGCCAACGTGACGTTGAACGGCGCTCGCTCCTCGGAGGCTCTAACGCCCCTGGTCCGGAGCGTCGCGCCGAAACGGCGCGCAGCTTTGGCCGAAGCCAGGGGCGCCTGGACCCTGGGCATGGCGTCGTGGAGTCTCGAGATCGTGATCACGGGCGAGAAGGGCGACGTCTGCCGCAACGTGCTCAACTGGCGCTGATGTCCCGGCGGGCGGCGGCGGCCAGATCGTTGGCCCAGGCGCGGATCTCGGCCTCGTCGGGACCCTCGATCATGATGCGCAGCTTGGCCTCGGTACCGCTCCAGCGCACCAGCAACCGGCCGTTGCGGCCGAGCGCCGCGCGCACGCCTTCCGACGCCAGCGCGAGCGACCGCATCTCGTCGAGCGGACGGCGCGACGGCAGCGACACGTTCTCGAGGACCTGGGGCACGCGCTGCATGGCTCCTTCGGCCAACTCTGAAAGCGGCTTGCCGGTGCGCATCATCAACGCCAGAACTTGCAGCGCGCCGATGATGCCGTCGCCCGTCGAGGCGTGGTCGAGGAATATCAGGTGGCCCGACTGCTCACCGCCGAGGTTGAATCCGCCCTGGCGCATCGCTTCCACGACGTAGCGGTCGCCCACCGGCGTTCGCAGCAGGCGGGCGCCGAGCGCCTCGATGGCACGCTCGAGGCCGAGATTGCTCATCACCGTCGCGACGACGGTCCCGTTGCGGAGCTCGCGGTCCTGGATCATGCGCGCGGCGCACATCGCCATCACCGCGTCGCCGTCGACGATCTGGCCCTTCTCGTCGACGACGATCACGCGGTCGGCGTCGCCATCCAGCGCGATCCCGATCGGCGCGCCTCGCCGTTTCACCTCGGCGCAAACATTCTGGGGATACAGCGCCCCGGATTCGCGGTTGATGTTCACGCCGTTGGGCTTCACTCCGATCGCGGTGACTTTGGCGCCGAGCTCCTGGAACACCAGCGGCGCGACGCGATAGCCGGCGCCGTGGGCTGCGTCGATCACGACCCGCACCCCGTCGAGCGACAGATCGCGGGGGAAGGTCGCCTTGGCGAACACGACATAGCGGCCGCGCGCGTCCTCGAGCTTCTCGGCGCGTCCGATGCCGGGGCCGGTCTTGCGCGCGCCCAAGAGCGCGTCCTCGCGCATCAGCCGCTCGATCTCGGCCTCGGCCTGGTCGGGCAGCTTGAAGCCGTCGTCCCCGAAGATCTTGATGCCGTTGTCGGCGAAAGGGTTGTGGCTGGCGCTGATCACGATGCCGGCGTCGGCGCGCATGCTCACGGTCAGGTGCGCCACCGCGGGGGTCGGGATCGGCCCGCACAGCATCACCCGGCCGCCCATCGAGCAGATCCCGGAAGCGATCGCGGTCTCGATCATGTAGCCGGAGAGGCGCGTGTCCTTCCCGATCAGGATGCGTGGCGCGTGGGACTTGCCGAGGCCCGCCACGTGGGTGACCGCACGTCCCAGCTGGAGCGCCAGCTCGGGCGTGATCGGGTGCTGGTTGGCGACTCCGCGAATGCCGTCCGTCCCGAACAGATGCCGCTCGGATCCGCTCACGGTTGCCTCACGGCGTCTTGCGCCCGCTGCGCGACGAAACCGCGTCGGGGCTGATCCGCGCCACCGAGACGCCCGCCAGGCCCGGCGCCAGCTCGACGGCCACCGGCGCCCGACCGGCGCCGGTGAGAGCCGCGCCATCCACGTACGCCTTCACGTCGTGGGGTTGGAGCCGCGCCATCACGGATGGCGGGCCGCTCAGGGTCACGTCGACGCTGCCGGGATGCACGACGGCCGCGGAGCCGCGGACCTCGATGATCACCGCCGACAGCGTGCGGTGCTCCGGAACCTCGCGAATCTTGGCCGTGACCCGCACCCGCGACTGGCCTTCGATGCGAAGCCCGGGATCCGGTATTCCCAGGCTGACGATTTCGCTGACTCCGAGATCGGCGCCCTCGACCGAGATCGGCTCGGTGTAGGCGCTTTCCACCTCTTGCACGCGACTCCTGGGGCCCACGACGCGGACCTCCGGCGGCTCGCTGGAGATCTCTCCAAGCTCGTGGCCCTTCGCGGGCTTGCCCAGGAAGCGTGGACGCACCGGCACCAGCTTTTGGATCGTCCGCTCCAGGGTAAGCGTGAGGATCGACGGCTTGATCCGCACCACCTTGATGCCGAAGGGCACGCGGATCGCGGCTTGCGTGAGATGGATGATGCGCTCGCCTTCGGCAGCGCCCCTGAGATCGATGCGCGCCGCCACCTCGCCTGGGCCGAGCCGTTCGATGATGCCCGGGGAGGACCGGAGCCGGACCTCGACCGCGTTCACGGTGTCGCCCGTCAACTCGAGGTCCTTGGGCACGTTCTGCAGCTCCACGGGAGCCGAGAGCGCGACCTCGGAGGTCTTCTCGGCTGCGATCGCCACCCACAGCAGCACCGCCAACAGCAGGCTGATCGCCTTGAGGGCCAGATTCTGCTTCACTTTTCCTTGACGGGTGCGGGCTGTACGATCGCCTGACGCTCAACGGCATCGGAGGCAGCGATGTCGAGCGCATCGAGCAGCGCTTGCTTCAGGGATCGCCCGTCCAGGCCGCGCTGGATCTGGCCGCCGGCCACGAGTGAGATCGTTCCGGTTTCCTCCGAGACGACCACCGCCAGCGCGTCGGTGTCCTCGGTTACGCCGATCGCGGCGCGATGCCGGCTGCCCAGCGTTCGCGACAGCTCCGGATTGACCGTGAGCGGCAGGAAACAGGCGGCCGCTGCGGCGCGGTTGCCCTGGATCACGACGGCACCGTCGTGGAGGGGCGTACCGTGATTGAAGATGCTGATCAGCAGGTCGTAGGTCACGATGGCGTCGAGCGCGATGCCGGTCTCGATGTAGCTGCGCAAGCCCATCTCGCGCTCGACCACGACGATGGCGCCGGTCTTGCCGGCCGAGAGCGTGGTCATCGCCAGCACGACCTCGTCGATGACGCCGTCGGTCTTCTGCGCCTGGAACGCGCCCAGCAGGGGCGTCTTGCCGAGCTGCGCCAGGACCTTCCGGATCTCGGCCTGGAACACGACGATGATCCCGAAGACGACGTACGGAAGCAGCGTGCGCAGCATCCAGTTGACCGTCTCCAAGTCGAGAAGGCTGGAGAGCCAGTAGGCGAGCACCAGCACCAGCGCGCCCAGCGCCATCTGGACGGCGTGCGTGCCCCGGATGAACAACAACAGTTCGTAGATGATGAAGGCGACGATCAACACGTCGAGAGCATCACGCCAGCCGTACTCCGCACCCGCGAAGAAGCCGGCGATGCGCTCGACGAGCATTTCTAGGACGTCGGTTTGGGCGCGACGATCGGCGGCGTCAGGAGCGACGGTCCCCGCTCCTCCTTCTCCACCTTCGCCTCACGCACCGGTTGTGGCTCGGCCGCGACCGGCGCGGCTGGGCGCTTGATCGGGAGCGGCCGACCTGCCATGAGCTGGTTCAACTGCTCGGCGTCGAGCACTTCGTACTCGAGCAGCGCCTCGGCGACGCTGACCAGGCGGTCGCGCTTCTCGGTGAGCGTCCGCTGGGCGCGCTGGTACTGTTCGGTGACGATTCGCCTCACTTCGGCGTCGATCTGGAGCGCGGTGGCTTCGCTGTAGTCTTGATGCCGGTTGAACTCCTTGCCCAGGAAGATGGCTTCTTCCTTCCTGCCATAGGTCAAGGGCCCGAGGGCGTCGCTCATGCCGAACTCGCACACCATCTTGCGGGCCATCTCGGTCGCTTGCTCGATGTCGTTCATGGCGCCGGTCGTGATCTGGCCGAAGGTCAGATCCTCGGCGATGCGGCCGCCCATGCACACCGCGATCCGGCTCTCGAGCTGGTCTTTCGTGTAGTTGTGGCGTTCCTCGAGCGGGAGCTGCTGGGTCAGGCCGAGCGCCATGCCGCGCGGGATGATCGTGACCTTGTGCAGCGGGTCGGTGTGCGGCAGCAGCGCCGCCAGGATGGCGTGGCCGGCTTCGTGAAAAGCAGTGATCTTCTTCTCTTCATCGGTGATGATCATGCTCTTGCGCTCGGCGCCCATCAGCACCTTGTCCTTCGACGATTCGAAGTCGCTCATCAGCACCGACTTCTGATTGCGACGCGCCGCCATCAGGGCCGCCTCGTTGACCAGGTTGGCGAGATCCGCGCCCGAGAAGCCCGGTGTGGCCCGCGCCAGCAAGTCGATCCTGACGTCGTCCGAAAGCGGAATCTTGCGGGTGTGGACCTGCAGGATGCCCTCGCGCCCACGCACGTCGGGACGCGAGACCACGACCCGCCGGTCGAAGCGTCCGGGCCGGAGCAACGCGGGGTCCAAGACGTCCGGCCGGTTGGTGGCCGCGATCAGGATCACGCCGTCATTCGATTCGAAGCCGTCCATCTCGACGAGGAGTTGGTTGAGCGTCTGCTCGCGCTCGTCGTGTCCGCCACCGAGGCCCGCCCCGCGGTGGCGGCCGACCGCGTCGATCTCGTCGATGAAGACGATGCAAGGTGCGTTCTTCTTGCCTTGCTCGAACAGGTCGCGCACGCGCGACGCGCCGACGCCGACGAACATCTCGACGAAGTCGGAGCCCGAGATCGAGAAGAACGGGACGTTGGCTTCGCCGGCGATGGCGCGCGCCATCAGCGTCTTGCCGGTTCCCGGAGGGCCCATCAGCAACACGCCCTTGGGAATGCGGCCGCCGAGCTTCTGGAACTTCTGCGGCTCACGCAGGAACTCGATGATCTCCTGCAGCTCTTCCTTGGCCTCGTCGACGCCCGCGACATCCTTGAACGTCGCCTTCTTCTGCTGCGAGGCCAGCAGTTTCGCCTTGGACTTACCGAAGCTGAGCGCCTTGTTGCCGCCCGACTGCATCTGGCGCATGAAGAAGATC
>CAZVOI010000493.1:0-5973 GCA_964628275.1 uncultured Acidobacteriota bacterium
TTCGCCGGCGCCGGTGACGCTGGGCAGGATCGTCTTGATCGCCACCTTGCGGCCCAGCATCTCGTCCTCGGCCAGGAACACCTGACCCATGCCGCCCTGGCCGAGAAGACCGGCCACGCGATAGCCGGGGAATGCCGGCGCGGAGGCCACCGTCACTTCTCCGCGATCCGGCTGCTGCGCGCGATCAGCACTGTGCGCGCGCCCGACGCCGGATCCAGCGATACGACACCGTCGCTGCCCAGGAAGAGCCGTGTGCCGAGGCTCCCGGGCTCTGGCGTCGCCGTGTAGAGGCCCTTACCCGCTTCCCAAAGGCGCAGCGCCGGAGAAAGCCCCCGCTCACGGCGCACCACGCTTCCGGTGAGGAGATCCACGATCAGCGTGGCAGGCTCGCCGTCATCGGAGACGCCGAGCGCGAGCAGTCCCGGTGCGATCTCACCGCCGACGCGCAGCGGGAAGCGGCCCTTGAGACGCGCTTCGGAGACGACTCGACCTTCAGAGTCGAAGACGCGCAAGCGCAGTATCGAGGCCTCTCCTTCGACGCAGCCGACGCGGCCACCGGAGAGCAGTCCGGCGGCGCGGTTCGTTCGGTCCGCCCAGCGGTCCACCAGCGTCGCCGCCACGCCACCGTCGAGGTCGTGAAGGGTGAGGCCGCTCCCGTCCAAGCGCAGCAGCCTTTGCCAGTCTTCCGTCGGCGTGAGACCCGCGTACGACGGGCCACCACCCTTGATCGTGCCTCGCTCGGTCAAGCGTCCGGACGCGAGGTCCCAGTCCACTACCGTAGCTTGCTGGACGAGGTTTGTCTCTCTCGCGTTGATTCGCAACGCGCGAATCGTGCTCTCCGAGAGAAAGGCGGCACGCAACCAGCGATCGTGGGTATCGAGGCTCATCAGCTTTCGACCCGCTTCGGCGTCCAGAACCTGCATGCGGGTCGAGGACTCGACGAGCAGGCGTTGCCCGCTCGGCGAGACGGCCCGGAGCGCCGAGTCGTACTCGACGTCGCCAGTCAACCGACGCGGCGCCGACCCCGGCCGATCCAGATTGTGAACGTGGAGGGTCGGCTCGAGGCCCGGTCCGCGGCTGAAGGGTGGCCGTCCTGCCTTGGGATCCCCCGCCGGACGGAACGGGGCCTCCCGCGACCAAGCGAACACCCGTCCGTCGCGAGACCAGCCGACACCGTCGCCGCCGGCCACGCCGCCGATTCTGACGAAGCCGCCCTGAGCGCCGAGCAAGAACCCAGGGCGATACAGGTAGTTCCAGGTCGTGCTGATGCTCTCGATCATGACGTGATCACCCGAGCGCGGGGCCGAGAAGGACGCGTACGGAAGCCGGAGATCGGCGGGCGTGGCGCTCAGAACGTAACGGCTGGAGGCCAGGATGCCGCCGACGAAGAAGACGAGCAGCCCGCCCCAGGTGATCGCCGAGAGCAGCGCGTGCCCGCGCCGCAGCTCGAGCCGGCCCACGCACACCTGAGCGGCTCCAGCGGCCAATAGGACGGGAACCGTCCCAAGCATGAGCCACGGCATCGCGTAGAGCATGACGACGGCGTCGGTTCCCGCCTCGAAGACGCTGCTGAGCGCGCCGAACCAGAATGCCGCCCACACGATCGGCGCCATCAGGATGTCGAGGATCAACAGCCCGGCGCGGGACCGGAGCGCGCCGCCGGCGGCGCTCCCCGCGGCCAAAGCGACCGCGAGAGTGCCCAGCCAAACCTGCCAGACTCGCCCGCCGACCACGCCCTTGACGAAGGCGGCGCCCGTGTTCGCCCAACTCATGGAGCCGAGCAGATGGGCCGGCAGCGCCACGAGTATGAACGCACACACGGCGAGCAGGTAGGCGGCTCCCATCTTCCCGGCCCAGTACTGCAGCAGCGGTTGCGGCCGAGAGAGCCAGAACCCGAGACGCCGGCTTTCGAGGTCGCGGGAGACCACCGTCGAGCCGAGGCCCACCGCGACCGCGAACGAAAACACGATCGCGAAGACCCAGACGAAAAACGTCCCTTCGCTCTCGTAACCCCGCGGCACCGCACGTAGGGGACCACCCTCGAGGGCGTAGTTCAGAACGAGCGGCAGCAGTCCGACCAGCGGGCCGATCCAGAAAACGAGCCGATGCTGGCGGATCTCCGCCGCGACGATCGCGAGAGCGGCCTTCATGACAACCCCTCCTTCCGACCTACGAGGGCGACGAAGATTTCTTCGAGAGACAGCGAGGCGACCTCGAGGTCGATCGTGGCGGTTCGCGAGCGGAACGCCTCGAAGCGCTCGTCCGAGAAGTTGGTGACGAGCGCTTCGGCGCCCCACTCGCGCTTGGCCGCGGTGGCGGTCTCGAACGGCGTCCACTCGATGCCGGTGGCGCCGGCGCCGGTGACGCGCAGGCGGCGGAACCGGCCCTTCAGATCGTCGAGCGGCTCGTTCAGAAGCAGCCGCCGCTCCTTCACGATCGCGACGCGATCGGCGAGCCGCTCGATGCCGTCGAGGTCGTGCGAGCTCAGGAGCACGGTCGTGCCGCGATCGGCCAGCTCACCGATGATCTCGTCGTAGAGCTCCTTCCGCGCGATCGCGTCGAGACCCAGCGTCGGGTCGTCGAGAATCAGCAGCTCCGGCCCGTGGCCGAGTGCCAACGCCAGCATCACCGCGCCCTTCTGGCCTTTGGAGAGCTTCCCAAAGGGCACGTCCAGAGGGATGCTTGCGCGCGTGAGGCGCGCCAGCACCGCCGCGGCGTCCCACCGCGCGTAGATCTGCCCGCACATCACGTCCAGCGCTTTCGCGCTCATTCCCGGGGGCGCGTCGGGCTCCTCGGGCACCACACCCACGCGCGCCATCGCGGCGCTGCGATGCTTCCAGGAGTTCTTTCCGAAGAGGCGCACGTCGCCCGCGCTGGGGCGCTGCTGGCCGAGCAGGCAGCGGATCAGCGACGACTTGCCGACGCCGTTCCGGCCCAAGAGCGCGAACACCGAGCCGCGCTCGACCGAGAGCGACACGCCGTCCACGATGTGCGCGCCGCCGTACTGGACCGAGACGTTCTCGGCCTCGAGGACCGGGTCCGTCGCCGCGCCGCTCATGCGTTCCCTCCGGTTGCCCGATTGAGCCGCGCGAAGGCGGCTCGAATCTCGGCGATCGCCTCTGGCTCCGAGGCTCCCAACGTGGCGGCGGCGCTCGCGAAGCGGTCCGCCTGTTGCTTCAGGTCGCGGTTCCTCTCGGCTCGGCCTCGCGCGGTCGTTCGAGCTGCCACAAAGGTTCCCTCGCCGCGGCGCGTCTCGACCACTCCCGAGTCGGCCAGCCGCTGGTATGCCTTGGAGACCGTCATCGGATTCACCCCCAGCTCCTGAGCCAGATCGCGCATCGACGGCACGGCTACGCCCGGCACCAGGGCGCCGCTGGCGACGAGCCGCTTCACGCCCAGCTCGATCTGCCGCCAGATCGGCACAGCGTCCTTCGGGTCCACTCGAAAACCGGAGCTCATCGACTCATCCTGAGAATCTGCCTTTGTGTATTACAGTCATAATACACTACGACACGAGGCAGCGCAAGGTTCCCTGGAGAAAAAGGCGGCATACAATTCGCGGTCCATGGCCGAAGACCTCGAGCGCCTGCTCGCCGACCACAACCTGAAGCCCGGCGAGTACGACCGGATCGTGGCGGCCCTCGGCCGCGAGCCCAACCGCACCGAGCTCGGCCTCTTCTCGGTGATGTGGTCCGAGCATTGCTCCTACAAGTCGAGCCGGATCCACCTGAAGACGCTGCCCACCGAGGGGCCGCGCGTGCTGCAGGGCCCTGGCGAGAACGCGGGTGCTGTGGACATCGGCGACGGCCTGGCGGCGGTCTTCAAGATCGAGTCGCACAACCACCCGTCCTTCATCGAGCCGTACCAGGGCGCCGCCACCGGTGTCGGCGGGATCCTGCGCGACATCTTCACGATGGGCGCGCGGCCGATCGCGGTCCTGAACTCGCTGCGCTTCGGCTCGCTCGACGACGCCCGGACCAAGCGGCTGCTGGCCGGGGTCGTGGCCGGCATCGGCGGCTACGGCAACGCCTTCGGCTGCCCGACGGTCGGCGGGGAGGTCGTGTTCGAGCCTTGCTATGCGCAGAACCCGCTGGTCAACGCGTTCTGCCTCGGCATCGCCAAGGCCGACCAGATCTTCAAAGGCCGCGCCGACGGCGTCGGCAACGCCGTCTTCTACGTCGGCGCCAAGACCGGCCGCGACGGCATCCATGGCGCGACGATGGCGTCGGCCGAGTTCGGCGAAGGCAGCGAGGAAAAGCGGCCCACCGTCCAGGTCGGCGACCCGTTCATGGAGAAGATCCTGCTCGAGGCGTGCCTGGAGGCGATGAAGACGGGCGCGATCGTCGGGATCCAGGACATGGGCGCGGCCGGCCTCACCTGCTCGACATCGGAGATGGGATCGCGCGCGGGCACCGGCATCGAGATCGACATCCAGAAGGTGCCGAAGCGCGAGACCGGCATGACGGCCTACGAGGTGATGCTCTCGGAGTCGCAGGAGCGGATGCTGCTGGTGGCCGAAAAGGGCCGTGAGCAGGAGGTCATCCGCGTGTTCGAGAAGTGGGACTTGCACGCCGAGGCGATCGGAACGGTCACGGCGGGAACGCGTCTCCGCATCTGGAACGGCGAGGTTCTCGAAGCCGACGTCCCGAACGGCGCCTTGACCGACGCGGCCCCGCTCTACGACCGGCCGTGGGTCGAGCCGAACAACCCGGCCGCGCTCGAGGACGTCGCGTCGCTGCCCGCGCCGCGCGACATGACGGTCACGCTCGCCAAGCTGCTCGGCTCGCCGACGGTCGCCAACAAGCGCTGGATCTATCGCCAGTACGACTCGACCGTGCGCACCAATACGCTCGCTGGTCCCGGCTCCGACGCGGCGGTCGTGCGCGTGAAGGGCACGAAGCGCGCGCTCGCGATCAGCCTGGACGGCAACGGCCGCTACGGTTGGCTCGATCCCAAGGAAGGCGCCAAGCTGGCCGTGGCCGAAGCCTGCCGCAACGTCGCCGCCTCCGGCGCGGTTCCGATCGGCGCGACGAACTGCTTGAACTTCGGCAACCCCGAGAAGCCCGAGATCATGGGCCAGCTCGTGATGGCGATCCGCGGCATCGGCGAAGCCTGCCGCGCGCTCGACGCCCCGATCACCGGCGGCAACGTCTCGCTCTACAACGAGACCGACGGCCGGGCGATCTATCCGACGCCGGTGATCGGCGTGGTCGGCCTGCTCGAAGACGCGACGAAGGCGCTGACGCGCTCCTTCCGGACGAGCGGCGCTCCGATCTTCCTACTCGGCGCGACGGCCGACGACCTCGGAGGTAGCGAGTACCTGAAGGTCATCCACGACCGCGTAGCCGGCCGCCCGCCGAAGCTCGACCTCCATGCCGAGAAGCGACTTCATGTCTTGATGGCGGAAGCCGCAGCGGCTTCGCTACTCTTCTCGGCTCACGATCCTTCCGACGGCGGCCTCGCGGTCGCGCTCGCCGAATGCTGTTTCGCGAGCGAGAGCGCGGGTCTCGGCGCCAGCGTCGAGCTTCCCGCGGACGCTCTCGCCGATCACGTGTGGCTCTTCGCAGAGTCGCCCTCGCGCATGATCGTCGAAGCTCGCGACGCGTCGGCGCTTCGCGCGCTCGCTTCGAAGCAGGGCGTTCCGTGTTCCGAGATCGGCCGCGTCGGCGGCGATCGCATCACGGTGGTTCGCGCCGGCCGCCCGCTGGTCGACGTTGCGATCGCCCAAGCGCTCGACGCCTGGATGAGCCTGGAGGCGCTGTTGACGGGGAGGGGGTAGGGGCGTGACTTGTAGCACAATTGCGCAATGCGAACCGCTGGTATTCGGGAAGTCCGTCAGAACCTCTCCGCGCTGCTGCGCGAGGTGCGCAAAGGGCGAGAGATCGTGATCACCGATCGCGGCGAGCCGGTCGCCCGGCTGACGCCGCCGAGCGACGGCTCGGCGCGTCCGTTCCCCGATCTCTCGTCGTTTCG
>CAZVOI010000494.1:0-2892 GCA_964628275.1 uncultured Acidobacteriota bacterium
CCATTCGCGACACATCAGCCCAGAAGCTGGCCTGACCAGAGAGCCCGGAAGAACTCCGCGACCGGCAGCACCTCGACACCCTCGTCCGTGATGCGGCGCCGCCGTTCACAGCAGACGACGATCTTGCGCCGGAGCCGGACCTCCTCGCCTAGCGCGAGCAGCCCCTCGTAGTCCCGCACCACGACGCGCGGCTTGGCCTTCACCTCGATCGCCACACGGTCGCCCAGCACGAAATCCACTTCGAGCTGCGACAGACTCCTCCAGTAAGTGAGCTCGAGGTCGAGCCGGCGGTAGTCGAGGAAGCTCCTGAGCTCGAGAAAGACCTGGTGCTCGAGGGCGCGCCCGTATGCGTCGGAACGCTCGTGCAGTGTCCCGGTGCGCTTCAGCGCGTTCGCCACGCCGACGTCGAAGAAGTAGAACTTCGCCGTCGCAACCGGCTTGCGCTTCCGCGTGCGGCGGTAGGCGGGCAGCAGATGCCCCACCCGCTCGTGCATGCCGCGCCGTTCTTGTGGATTTTCATGAAAATCCACAAGAGAGCCGTGGGCCACCGCAGGCACGTCCCCTGACATCAAGAGCTTGCTCGCCGTCGCGACGGTCCTGTCCGGCTGCGCCGCGCTTCTCCATCAATTGCTTTGAGCCCGCGCGGTCCGGCTGCTGCTCGGCATTCGCGATCTTCATGGCGGGCTCTGGAATCATCTGTCACCGAGCCCAAGCGCTCTGGCCCACGCGGCTATACTCGATTGCAGGGAGAGTCCGCGATGCCAATGCAATCCGCCATTCACAGCGACCCGGAAATCCTGGGCGGCACTCCCGTATTCGTCGGCACCCGCGTGCCCGTGAAGTCGCTCTACGATTATCTCGAGGCCGGAGACTCCCTGGACGAGTTCCTCGATAGCTTTCCTTCCGTGAGCCGAGAGCAGGCAGTCGCGGCGCTCGAACTGGCCCGCGAGATGACCGAGGCGCATGCGACTGCTGCTCGATGAGTGCGTGCCTCGGCCCATCAAGCATGATCTGGTTGGACAGGACGTTCACCACGTCGTCGACATGGGATGGTCTTCGAAGCGCAACGGCGAGTTGCTTCGACTCATGGTCGTCGAGCGGTTCGAGGCGCTGCTCACCGTAGACCAAAGCATCGAGTTCCAGCAGAATCTTCGAGCGTCCGGCATTGGAGTGGTCGTGGTGCACTCGGGAACGAATCGCTTGAAAGAGCTCCGCCCATTGGTCCCTCAGATCCTCGAAGCGCTTGCTCGAATCACACCCGGCAGGATCGTGAAGGTCGTCGGCTGAAGCGACCTGCCGGCGGGACCGGCTAGCGTCATGGCCCGTCTCCCTTGGCTCGCCCTCGCGACGGTCCTGTCCGGTTGCGCCGCGCTTCTCTACCAACTTCTTTGGACGCGTGCGATCGGTCTGGTGCTGGGCCATTCGCTGGCAGCGGTCGCGACCGTCGTGGCGATCTTCATGGCGGGACTCGGCGCGGGCTCGGCGCTGGCGGCGCGCTTCGTGGACCGGCGGCTGGTGGCGCCAGGGCGGCTCTACGCGGGCCTCGAACTCGGGATCGCGGCTTCGGCGCTGCTCGTTCCGCTGCTGCTCGGCGGCGCGACGCCGCTACTGCAGCACGCCTACGATCCGTCGAACGCGGACGCGCTGGCGCTGACTCTCCTGCGTCTGGCGTCGAGTGCGGCTGTGCTGCTGGTCCCCACCACGCTGATGGGTGCGACGCTCGCGGTCCTGGTCGCCGTGGCCGCTCCCGAATCGCGCCGCGTCGGCGCGACCGCCGGAGCGCTCTACGCCTGGAACACCGCGGGAGCGATCGCGGGCAGCCTGGGCGGGGCGCTAGTGCTGCTGCCGGCCCTGGGCATGCGCGGCACGCTGGCCGTCGCGGCGGGCCTCAACCTGATCGCGGCGCTGGTCGTCGGGTTGCGCCGAACGCCGGCGCCCGTGGCCGTCAGCGAGCCCCTGCCGCCTCCGAAGCGTAAGAAGAAGGCAAGGCCGCCGCTCGAGGACAGCCCGGAGAACCTGCCGCTGCTGGTGACGCTCGCGGCTGCGGTGGTGGCCGGATTCGCGGGCATCGCCAACGAGGTGGCGTGGACGCGGGCGCTGGTGCTGCTGATCGGACCGACGGCCTACGCGTTCGCTTTCATCCTGACGGCGGTGGTTGCCGGGATCGCTCTCGGCAGCGGGATCGCATCGGTGCTCCTGCCTCGCCTGCGCCGAGTCGCGCCCGCGCTTGCCGTGACCCTGGTCGCGAGCGCGCTGCTGTCGCTCCTCGTGACGCATCTGATCGGCGCCTCGATCCTGAGCCTCGGCGAGTTCGTGCGCGCCAACGCCGACCACATGGACGTGCTGCTCCGCGCCGAGCTGCTGTTCGTGCTGGCGCTGCTCGTCCCGCCGGCGGCGTGCACCGGCGCCGTCTTTCCGCTCGCGGCGCGGCTCGTGGCCGAGCGCGTCGCCGGAGCGGCGCGGCCGACCGGGCTCTTGTATGCGTGGAACACGCTCGGGGCGATCCTGGGATCGCTGGCCGCGGGTTTCGTCTTGCTGCCGGCGTTCGGTCTGGAGCGAACGCTTCTCGGCCTGGCGGCGCTCCAGGGCCTGGCGGGCGCGCTTCTCTTCCTGGCGCCGAAGGCCGGCGCGAGCCGGGTCGGCTTGACGGTGGCCGCAGCCGCCGCCATCGCACTTGGCTTCGCGCGCGTCGAGAGGTGGGACAAGGAGCTGCTCGCGGGAGGCGTCTACAAGTACGCGGCGTATGCGGCTGGAGCCGCCAGCGTCGAGCAGACGATCCGCGCCGGCGAGCTTCTCTCCTACGAAGAGGGCGCGCTCGCGACGGTCTCGGTGAAGCGGCTCGGCGGCACGCTGTCGCTGGCGATCGACGGCAAGGTGGACGCCACCAGCTCC
>CAZVOI010000495.1:0-4228 GCA_964628275.1 uncultured Acidobacteriota bacterium
GCGTGCTGCACGATCACCACGTGCTCGCCACCTGGCTGGAGCAGCAGGCGCAGACGGCCACGGCGCGCGACAACACGCTGCTGCAGCGTGCGGCGCTGCGTGAGCGGCGCGCGTTTCTGGGCGTGGCGCGGCTGTTGCATCGCGCGCTGCTGGAGACGAAGCCGGCCGACCTCGCGCTGCGCGCGCTGATGGCGATGGCGCGCGGGCGATCGATCCTCTCGAGACAAGGAGACGCGGGATGAGACTCCTGATCGTGCGCCATGCGATCGCCGTGCCCCACGGCACGCCCGGAATCGCCGACAACGATCGCCCGCTCACACCCGAGGGCGACCTGAAGTTCCGCGAGGCGGCGAAGGGCCTCGCCCGGATCCTCGACCGGCCCGATGCGCTGCTGACGAGCCCCTGGCTGCGAGCGCGCCAGACCGCCGCGATCGCCGCGACGGCATGGGGCGGCCCCGAGCCAAAAGAGACGGCAGCGCTCGCGAGCGGCTCGTTCGACGCACAGGCCGAGGTCCTCGACCGCTACCCGGAAGACGCAACGGTCGCGATCTTCGGCCACGAGCCGTGGGTCTCGGCGCTCCTGGCGCGGATTCTCGGAACGGGCGACGACCAGCGACTAACCTTCAAGAAGGGCGGCGCGGCCCTCGTCGAGGTCGCGGGCAAGCTCGCCGAGGGCGGATCGCTCGTGTGGTACCTGCCCCCGAAGCTGCTCCGCAAGCTCGGGTAGCGCTGTCCATCCAGCCGGGCCGTTGCTGCTCTATCGCGGCCCGGACGCGCTCGATTTCGGCGGCATCCGCTGTATGCCCGTCGAGCAGTTCCCGCTGCGCTTGGTGCCCGGAAGGCCCCTGGCCTGAGATCGCGGCTCGCGCCCGGATCGGCCGTCGAAGCCCACGGCTTGCCCGGCGTGCGGGCGCGACGGCAGACTGGGACTTCAGCGCAAACGAGGGGTCCAATATGCTGAAGCTCGCGTCAATCGTGTCCGCTGCGCTCGCGCTGTCGGGCGCCGCCGTCGCCGCGCAGGCGCCTCCAGCGTCGCAGCCGGCGTCCGCGTCGACCGCGGCCGAAGACGCGCAGCAGGCCAGCACGCCCGCCGACAAGAAGACGCTGCGTTACGAGGACTCGGCAAGCGTCGAGGCCAAGACGCCGGCGGTACCCCCGCCCACGGACTCCGCCACCAAGCTGGAAACGAACGTGCGCGACCTGCCCGTGAGCGTTTCGGTCGTTTCGGGCCGCCTCGCCGCCGAGCAGGCCGGGCTCGTGCTCGCGGACGCGCTCGAGAACGCGAGCGGCGTGAACGTGGCCACCGGCTTTGGCCTATTCGACTTCTTCGTGGTGCGCGGCTTCGACTCGCTCGAGACCGGGCTCGTGCTGGTCGACGGCGCGCCCGATCCCGAGGCCACCTACTACCCGCTCTACAACGTGCAGCAGGTCGAGGTGCTGAAGGGCCCGAGCGCCTTCGTCTGGGGTGGGGGCGCGCTCGCGGGCACCGTGCAGGTGGTGCGCAAGCACCCCGTCGCGGCGCGCTTCGCCGACGTGACGCTCGCCTACGGACGCTACGGGACCTACGAGGGCGCGGCCGACGCCAACCTTGCGAGCCGCGACGGCAAGCTCGCTTTCCGGCTAAACGCGGTCGGCCAGGGAACGGACGGCTACCGCGACGGCCGCGACGGCTCGATCGCGGGAATCAACCCAAGCTTTGTTTGGCGGCCGGAAGAAGGGACACGCGTGGCGCTCTCGTACGAGTACCTGCACTCCAACCAGTCGCCGGACTCCGGGCTGCCGTTCCTGGACGGCTCGCTCGCGGGCGCCTCGCGAACGACCTCCTACCAGTCGCCGACCGATTTTTCGCAGCAGGACGTGCAGCGGCTGAGGCTCGACGCCGAGCAGCGCCTCAACGACACCTTCGTACTGCGCGACAAGCTCTACTTCTCCGCGCTCGACTGGAATACGGACGGCACGCTGGTGCTCGGGGCGTTTCCCTTCCCGGACGGGCGTACCTACGTGCCGCGCACGCAGGGCCTGCTCGACGACCGCCAGCGCCTCTTCGGCAACCAGCTCGAGCTCGTGGCCTCATTCCACACCGGCGACGTCGCCCATCAGCTCGTCACCGGCTTCGAGGCGAGCCGCCTGCGCGACACCTACACGCAGAACGCCCAGCTGCTGCAGCCGCTCGATATCACCAACCCGTTCGAGGCGGACGTCAGCATCTACCCGATCCCGATCCCGCAAGCGAGCCAAGCGGGCGACTCGCGGAGCCTCGTGCTGGCGCCGTACGTGATCGACCGCATGACCGTTTCGGAGCGCTTCGAGATCCTGGCCGGCGCCCGCTACGACAACGTCGCCTTCGAGGACGCGAGCACCGGCACCGAGCGCGACGCCTCGCGCCTGAGCCCGCTCGGCGGGCTGGTCTTCAAGCCGGTGCCGGCGGTTTCGCTCTACGCGAGCGCCGGGCTGGGCTTCGCGCCGCCTTCGATCCAGGTCGTGGGCCCGCGCGACCCCGAGGAGAGCTCGCAGCTCGAGGGCGGCGTGAAGCTGTCGTTCCTGGCCGGGAAGGGCTACGCCGGGGCCGCCTTGTATCAGCTCGAGCGCGAGAACATCGCGATCCCCGATTCGACCGGCCTCTCACGCCAGAGCGGCAGCCAGCGCTCGCGCGGCTTCGAACTCGAGCTGAGCGCCGAGCCGAAGCCAGGCCTCGGCGTGCGGGTTCACTACGCCTATACGTCGGCCGAACTGACGGCTTACACCGAGATCGTCCAGCTCGGCCAGGGCTTCCTGGTGCTCGACCGTACCGGCAACGTGCCGGCCTTCGCGCCGCGGCACATCGCGGCTTTCTGGGGCACCACTCCCCTCGGCCACGGCTTCTCGCTCGGCGCCGGGCTGCGCTACGTGTCGGAGCAGTTCGTCGCTGCCGACAACCGCAACGTCATCGACGGCTACGCGCTGTGCGAAGGGGCCGTCTTCTACGCGCGCGGCCTCGCGAAGATCGGCGTCCACTTGCGCAACCTGACCGGCACCGAGTACGCGACGCGCGGCTTCGGCTCTGACTCGGCGATCCCCGGGAGGCCCTTCGAGGTGATGGCCCGCGTCGAGCTCGGCTTCGGCCGCCGCTAACCCGCTGCCGCCGCATCTCGACACTCGCCAATCGATGGTTGGAATCCCGCCACAGCTCCCGAGACTTTGGCGGCCGGAGAAATCTGCCAAGGGGCCGGGCCGCGTATCACCGGGTGGAGAGGTGGCGATGAGGATGCGGCCGGCGATCGTCCTGGTTCTGGGGATGGCCTGTGGGTGCGGCGGAGCGGCCCGTCCAGGCGAGCCTACCGCCCCCCCCGCCGCGCTGGTCGCGGTAGCGACTCCAGCGGCTCCTACCCCCTCACCGGCGGCCCGGCCGAACTCGGCTCCCACGATCACCGGCGAGGACCGCTGCATCGGAGCGCTCGGCACCGACCACGTCTTCCATCTTGTGCTGGACGACGGCGAGGGCGACGCCATCGCGTGGACGGCCGAGAAGGACGCCGCCCAGGGGCTCCTGCACCAGACGAAGGGCGGCCCCGTTGCGTCGGGAACCAGCGTGACGCTCGTCTACTCACCCCCCGGGCACACCGACGAGAACTGGCTCACGCTCACGGCCACGGACACCCGCGGCGCTTCCTCGAGCAAGCGTCTCCACGTCAAGAACAGATAGCGTGGCCGGTCATGAAACCCGACGGCGTACCCGCCGAGGAGGACGTAACGAACGCCGGAGCACTCGAGTTCCCCAAACAAATCGACGAAGGCGGCCGGTAGTCGAAGCGGTGCCTCCTCCGTAGGTCTCCGAGGACAGCTCCCAGGCCGCGAGCAGGCGCACAGCCGGGTCCAGCTCCTGCCAAAACTCGATGTCGGCTTCCTCGCCGTCGTGCAGCTTCACCCGCCCGCCGCTCCACTGAGCGCGCCTCGATCGAACCCGCTCTGCCCGAGTCACCGCCGGGAGGATAACCCGCCACGCCCCTCGGCCGCGACTGTGGAGTTGACCCGACCAAAGGATGACCATGATCGTTGACCATGGTACTCTATGACCATGGAAAGGATGGCTATCTCCGAGTTCAAAGCCAAGTGCCTGTCGGTTCTGCAGAGGGTCAAGCGCACCGGCAAGCCCGTGTTGGTCACGCGCTTCGGCAAGCCCATCGCCGAGGTGGTGCCGCCGTCCGGCCGGGCCCGGGCTGACGCGTGGATCGGCTCCTTCCAGTCTCGA
>CAZVOI010000496.1:0-3877 GCA_964628275.1 uncultured Acidobacteriota bacterium
CGGCCTGCGCGGTCTGGTCCGCGAGCCGGGCGGTGCGATTCCGGGAGTCAGCGTGACGCTGACCAATCAGGCAACGAACGCAGCGCGCACGACGACGACCAACAATGTCGGCGAGTACGCGTTCGTCAACGTCGATCCGGGGACCTACATCGTGAAGGTCTCGATGCAGGGCTTCAAGACCATCGAGAGCAGAGGCGCTCGCATCGGCACCCAGATGTTCGTGACGCTGGACTTCACGCTCGAGGTCGGCAACCTGCAGGAATCGGTCACGGTCGAGAGCCAGGCGACGCCGCTCGAGACCTCCAACGCCTCGGTCGGCAGCACCCTCGACAAGGCCACCTTGGAGACTCTGCCCACCGCGGGCCGCAACCCGTTCTTCCTCGCAACCATAACGCCCGGGGTGACCCACACCGGCGACCCGCAGTTCATCCGGCAGCAGGACCAGACAAACTCCTCGCTGCTGTCGCTCGGCGGCGGACCGCGGCGCGGCAACAACTACACGCTGGACGGCGTCGCGATCGTCGACCTCCGGAATCGTGCCACGATCATCCCCTCGATCGAGGCGGTGGAGGAAGTCAAGGTTCAGGTCACCACCTACGACGCCGAGATGGGGCGTACCGGCGGCGGCGTCTTCAACCTGACCGGCAAGTCGGGCGCGAACTCCTGGCACGGCAGCCTGCTGGGGCAGACCCGGCCCAGCTCGACTCGCGCCCTTTCGTATTTCGCCCAAAAGGCCTGCGATCAGAACGCTTCGGCCTGTGAGAAGCCCGACACATATTTCTATCTGTACGCGGGCTCGATTGGCGGCCCGATCATCAAGAACAAGACCTTCTTCTGGGCGTCGTTCGAGGGTTACAAGACGAACACGATCGACGATGCCGTGGTGAGAGTGCCGAGCCAGCGCGAGCTGAGCGGAGACTTCTCACAGAGCGGGGTCACCATCTACGACCCGCTCACCACCCGCCCCAACCCGAACGGCTCGGGCTTCATCCGCACGCCGTTCCCCGGCAACGTGATTCCGGCCAACCGGATCAGCCCGGTGGCCACCGCGCTGCGGCCGTACTGGCCGGCCGGAGGGCCCGCCAGCGCCCAGTTGATCGACAAGTCCATCACCACCACGCTCAAGCTCGATCACGTGTGGAGCGAGAAGGTTCGTACCTCGGCGATGTATGGTCTCTACGATTCCACCGAGCCGCAGCCTCGCTCCTACCTCAAGGACGGTGTGACCCAGGATGTCGGCGCGAACCACGCCGACCCGGGTGACGGAGCTCTCTTCCGCACGGTGCACGCCCTGGCGGTCAACAACACGATCACGCCCAACGCGACGACTGTCGCGCACGTGCGCTTCGGCTACACCACCTTCAGCGACGACTGCGTGCCGGTCGCGGGCTTCGACCCGGGCACGCTCGGCTTCTCCTCGAGCTTCGTCGGCCAGGTTCCCGTGAAGAAGTTCCCGTACTTCGGCATCGGTGGGTACGGCACGGAGTACCACGGCTGGATGTTCGGCGAACGCGGCATCAACGACATCGACTACTACTCCTGGGACGCCAATGCCTCGATGTCCAAGCTCTGGGGCAAGCACACCGCAAAGTTCGGCGCGTCCTACCGTCAGATCGGGGTCAAGAACACCAACGCCTCCCAGTCGAGCGGACGCTTCAACTTCAACGGCCAATTCACGAGCGCCGATCCGCTGAGCCCCTCGAACACCGACCCGCACGCGCTGGCGGCGTTCCTGCTCGGATACCCGTCGAACGGCAACATCCCGGTGGCGAGACCGACCGACGCGTTCATCAACTACTACGCGGGGTATGCCCAGGACGACCTCCGGGTCAACTCGAACCTGACCGTCAACCTCGGCTTGCGTTACGAGTTCGAGCAGGGCTTGCAGGAGAAGAACAACGAGATAACGGTCGGCTTCGACCGCGACCGGGCCTGGCCGTTCCAGATCGCGGGCGGGCCGCAGCTCAAGGGCGGGCTGATGTACGCGGGAGTGGATGGCTATCCGACTCACCAGAGCGATCCCTCCAAGGCGAAGTTCGCGCCGCGCCTGGGCTTCGCCTGGTCGGCCAGCCGCAAGACGGTGCTGCGGGGCGGCTACGGCCTGTTCTGGTCGCCTCACCAATACGGCGGGACCAACAGCACCAACCTGGGCACCCGGGGCTTCAACCAGGTGACAGACTACGTAGCGAGCACGGACGGCGGCCTGACGCCGTGCGCGACCTGCAACATCGTGAACCCCTTCCCGGCCGGCATCCAGCAGCCCACCGGCAGCGCGGGCGGCCTCCTGACCGGCGCGGGCGGTACTGTGGAGTTCATAGACCAGTTCCGAAAGTCCCCCTACGTCCACCAGTATTCCCTCGACTTCCAGCACGAGCTGGGCGGCCGAATCGTGGCGGGGATCAGCTACATCGGCGCCACCACCAGGCACATCGGCCTTGGGGGTAACGATTCCGGCACGCTGAACATCAACCAGCTCGCCCCGCAATACCAATCCCTGGGCACGGCCCTGGCGCAGTTGGTCCCGAACCCGTTCTTCGGCAATCCGGCCTTGGGCGCCTTCGGGAGGCAGGCGACGATCTCGCGCGGCCAGCTCTTGCGGCCCTACCCGCAGTTCGGCGACGTGCTGGCCCACCAGGTGAGCGACGGCCGGGCCCTGTACCACTCGGTGGTCCTGAGGCTGGAGCGGTCGATCAAGAACGGCTGGGGCGGCCGCATCAACTACACCTGGAGCAGCAACAAGAACAACATCTTCGGTGAGCACAACCAGTTCAGCAACGACAGCAACAACCTGGCTCGCCCGGTCAACAGCTACGACATCGAGTCCGAGTACTCCAACTCGATCACCGAGCAGCCGCACCGGCTCAACTTCGCGCTCACCGCCGAGCTGCCTTTCGGCAAGAACAAGAGCCGGCTGTCGCAGCCGGGTCTGGCGCGCACCTTGTTCGGCGGCTGGGCGATCACGGGCGTCGGTTACTTCCAGAGCGGTTTCCCGGTTACCGTGATCCAGGCCAGCAACAACTCGGGCGTGTTCGGCCGGGTGCAGCGGCCGAACCTCAGCGGCACCAGCCCCGCGACCTCGGGCAGCACGGATAGCCACTACGATCCGGCGTGCAGTTGCATCAACAAGTGGTTCAACCCCGCCGCGTGGACGGCCGCGCCGGCGTTCACCTTCGGCAACGCCCCGCGCACCAACACAGACATGCGGACGCCGTTCAAGACCCAGATCGACGTGGCGTTCCAGAAGGTCGAGCCGATCGGCGGCAGCTCGCTGATGGTGCGGTTCGAGATCATCAACATCATGAACAACGCGCAGTTCAACGGGCCGAACACGACCTTCGGCTCCTCGAGCTTCGGCACGATCGGGTCCACGCGCGGGTTCCCGCGGCTCTTGCAGTTGATGCTGCGGTTCGCGTTCTAGGCGGCAGACCGACCGACGCTTCCTTGGGGCGGCCCTTGCGGGCCGCCCCTTTTTCGTGCGCTACCATCCCTTCGCGTGAGCTTCCAGCAACACCCAAGACCACGCCGTGTTCTGCTGCTAGGGCTCCTGGCCCTGGGCTCGTGGCTGGTCGCCTCCTGCGGCGTGTCGAGGCCAAGGGTCCGCAACGTCCTTCTGATCAGCATCGACACTCTGCGGGCGGACCATGTCAGCAGCTACGGCTTTCCGCGCCGAACCACGCCGAACATCGACGCCGTCGCGCGCGAGGGCGTTTTGTTCAAGAACGCCTACTCGCCCGTGCCAATGACCCTGCCCGCTCACTGCTCCATGCTCACCGGCACGCTCCCACCCTTTCACGGACTGCGCGACAACCTTCACAAGCGGCTCCCCGATTCGAGCCTCACGTTGGCCGAGCTGCTCAAGCCGAAAGGTCTTGCCACG
>CAZVOI010000497.1:0-2683 GCA_964628275.1 uncultured Acidobacteriota bacterium
CTCGCAGGTGGCGCTGATCGAGGCCACCGCCTCGCCGTCCCGATCCAGGCGGAAGGCTTGCTCATGGAGGGTTGGAGGAGGCGCGGAAACGAGGAGCAGGAGCAGGGGAAGCATGTGGCAGCGCGATTCTACCCAAGACCCCCGGCCGGGGCGCACGGGCCGTCCCGATCAGGGACCCGACTCGTCAGGAACGCCCGCGGGGCCGTTCACGGTCTTGGCACGGGGGTGTCTCCTGGGTGTAGGATTCGCGGATCACAGTTCCGAGCCTGACCCCTATGTCGCGGAGGTGTCCATGAAGCGCTTGCTGATGCTGGCCGTCGTCGTGCTGTTCTCGAGTCCCGCCCGGGCCCAGGTGGACCGCGCGACGCTCAACGGAACCGTGAAAGACCAGCTGGGCGCGGTCATCACTGGCGCCTCGATCACCGTCACCCACGCCGGCACGAACGCGGTGACACGCGTGAGCACCACGGGCGACGGCGTCTACCTCGCGCCGAACCTGCTCTCCGGCACCTACACCATCCAGGCCGAGGCCCCGGGCTTCGGCACGCAGTCGCGCGCCGTGATCCTGGACGCGGGCCAGAGGGCGCGCATCGACTTCTCGCTGACGGTCGGGGGGATGAGCGAGGCGGTGACGGTGGCCGAGGCGACACGCCTCCTCGACACCACGCAGGCCGCGATCGGCTCGGTGATCGACCAGAACGCGGTCTCGCAGCTGCCGCTCGCGATCCGCAACTGGGACGACCTGATGGTGCTGGTCCCCGGCGTCCAGGGCGACCGCTTCACGGAAGAGAGCGGCGGCACCGCCGCCGGCCGGACCGGGGGCGTGAACGTACACGGCAGCCGCTCGCTGCAGAACAACTTCCTGCTCGACGGGGTCGACAACAACTCGATCTCGACCAACGTCCAGGAGCTGACGACGCAGGTCTCGCGGCCGTCGATCGACGCGATCGAGGAGTTCAAGGTCGTCACCAGCCCCTACGCGGCCGAGTACGGGCGCGCACCCGGGGCTGCGATCTCGGTCATCACCAAGTCGGGCACGAACGCCTTCCGCGGCACCGGCTACTACTACTTCCGCGACGAGCAGTTCGACTCGAACACGTACTTCAACCAGGACTTCCGCACCGAGCGCGGCATCCCCGCGCTGGCCAAGCCGAGCAACGACCAGGACCAGTTCGGCTTCAACCTCGGCGGCCCGATCCTGAAGGACCGCCTCTTCTTCTTCGCCGACTACGAAGGCACGCGCATCACGCGCGGCACCACGCGTAGCACGCGCATCCCGACGATGGCGGAGCGCTCGGGCGTCTTCACGGGGGCGATCCGCGACCCGCTCACGGGCCAGCCGTTCCCGGGCAACGTGATCCCGCAGGGCCGCATCGACCCCGTGGCCGCGGCGATCTTCGACCTGCTGCCCCCGCCCAACACCAACGAGACCAACAACTACGTCCGGCCCGACGCCAACGTGATCGACAATGCCGATCGCATCACCGGCAAGCTCGACTTCCGCGCCTCGGACAAGAGCACCTTCTTCATGCGCTACATCTACACCGACCGCGAGCGGTCGATCCCCGGGGCGTTCGGCGGCATCATCGACGGGACCGGCACCTCGGGGTTCGGCGATCAGACGATCACCTCGAACGGCCTCGTGCTCGGGTGGACGAAGATCTTCAGCCCTTCGGTCGTCAACGAGTTCCGCTTCTCCTGGAGCGCCGTCGACTCCGACGCCAGGCAACAGCCCTTCGGCCAGCTGCCGCCGCAGCAGGCGCAGGTGCCGGGCGTGCCGAACGACCCGCTGGTCGCCGGCGGCGTCATTGGCGTGTCGATCGACGGCTACTTCGGAGGCGGCGGGCTCGGGCGCATGGGCTCGCCCGACTTCCTGCCCAAGTTCCAGCACACGAGCCAGTGGGAGTTCCTGAACACGCTGTCGTGGCTGAAGGGCGCCCACCAGTTCAAGTTCGGGATCAACGTGCTCGCCCCGATGAAGAACGAGTACATGGACATCCCGGCCACGCGCGGCTCGGTCCGCTACCGCGGGCGCTACACCGGCAGCGCGGTCGCCGACTACCTGCTCGGCTACACCTCGGACGCGCAGCTGTCGAACGTGTTCGTGGCCGACCAGCGCCACTGGGCGACGTCCTTCTTCGCCGGCGACGACTGGCGCCTCAGCCCGAAGCTGACGCTCAACCTGGGGCTGCGCTACGACTTCATCACCCCCGCGCTCGAGGCCAACAACAACCAGCTCAACTTCAATCCGGCCGGGGCGGGCAGCGTGTTCGCGGCGACGGACGGCTCGCTCGAGGAGCGCGGCCTGGTCCAGCCCGACAAGAACAACTTCGCGCCGCGCGTGGGCCTCGTCTACCAGGCGAGCGACACGCTGGTGCTGCGGGCGGGCTACGGCATCTTCTACAACATGTTCGACCGCATCGGCAGCGAGGACCAGCTCGCGCTCAACCCGCCGGGCCTGATCAACAACAGCGTGGCGACGACGTCCACCACGGTGCCGCTGTTCTTCCTGAAGGACGGCTTCCCGGCCAACTTCCTGGACCCGAGCGCGGTCGATTACCGCCGGATCCGCCTGCGCTCGGCCGCGCAGGACGCGTCGAAGACGACGATCCACCAGTACAGCGTGGGCGCGCAGAAGGTGATCGCGGGCTCGTACGTCGTCTCGCTGGACCTGGTCGGGACC
>CAZVOI010000498.1:0-4860 GCA_964628275.1 uncultured Acidobacteriota bacterium
TCCCCGCGCCGATCACCGGAGCCCCTTCTGCCAGCCGAAGATCAGCCGGATTTCGCCGCGGTCCTTGTCGGCATCCTTCGCCATTCGAATCAGGATGCGCGAGTGGTCTCGCGAGGCGCGCGCGGCCCTCGCGTTGATGCCGACGTTCCGGATCAGGACCTTGGGGGCAGAAGCGGCGAAGGCGCCGCCGGCCGTCGAGACGGGATAGGCCTGGATGTGACCGCTCAGGGTGGTGACGAGAATCTCCCGCCCGTTGGCGCTCCAACCCAGGATGTTCGCGCCCTCGGTGGTGAGCGGCCAGGTCTGCCGTCGCTCGGGAAAGGTCGTGACGGACACCTCGTTGCGCCCCGTTTCCTGGGACGTGAAGGCCACGAAGCGGGAATCGGGAGAGAAGACGCCGTCGCTACTCGACGCGATGTACGGCGACAGGGTGGTCGTCCGGAATGACAACGCGCGCAACTCCGTCCGGCTCGGCCCTCCGTAGTCGTCATAGGCGACCAGCAGGTGCTGTCCGTCGGACGACCAGGCCACAGGATGCTCCCAGATGCTCTTTGACTCCACCACCGTCGTCACGACTCCGGTGCCCATATCCCGCACGCACACGTCGTCGAGAATTCCCGGAGGCTGGCAGGCAAACGCGAGCCGGCCGCCGTCCGGAGACCAGACCGGAGCCCCGGCCCATCCCCCCAGGCTCCGCATCGAAGTCAAGGGCGACAGACTGCCGGTTGCGACGTTGACGCTCCACAAGTCCGCAGCGCTCGTACGCGCGTCCTGGACGAGAGCCACGACCGTTCGCCCATCAGGAGACAGCGCCGGGTAGTCGAGCAGGCGCACGCCCCCGAAGCGCGACGCGACGCTCCCGTCCCGCCTCAGGAGGGCCAGTTCGGATTCAAGGGCGCCGGATTGGCCGCCCGCGGCCGCGAGCGCCGCGGCCGGTGGCGGCCTTAGGGCGAGGGTGCCATCGCTGGCAGCGCCGAGGGCGGCCAGATAGCGGGAGGATTCGGTGGCCACCGATTCTCGAAGGTCCACAGGTTCACCCGTGACCCGCCCCGCCACGGAGTCGAAGACCGCCGCCATCAGTCGGCCCTCACGCGCGAAGACAACGTACCCGGGCGCGGCGTAGACCGCGTTCGAGAGCTCGGACAGCAATTGGTGGGAGTCGGACGGATCGCCCAGGGAGCCGATGTAGATGCCTTGCGTGCCCGTCTCGGCGAGCCCGGCCCAGTGCTTCGCGGTAAAGAGAAAGTGCCGACCGTCCGGAAGCATGCTGGGGAAGGTGTGCTCCCAGTCGGGACCCTGGAGGAGGGTGGCGGCCTTGTGCTCGCCTCCGGACGCCTTGACCTGGCGGATATCTCCGGAGTGCCCCTGGAAAAGGATCACGTCATCCGCGCCCCAGGCCGCGCCCAACCCGACGCCGCGGGCGATCTCCCTGATCGGACCTCCGTCGGCCGAGATCTGCTTGAGGACATCTGCGACGACGAAGCCCAGGCGTTTCGAATCGGGCGACCAGAACAGGCGATTGCCTCCTTCCGTGCCCTCGAGCGCCCTGGGCATCGACTCATCGAGGTCGCGCACCCAGATCATCGGCATTCCGTCGGCTCGTCGCGCCGGGTAGGCCACGCGCTGGCCGTCTGGCGAAATAGCGGGCACCCCGACTTCGCCGCCCTCCGTCGGGAGGATCGACAGACGCAGGGGACGCTCGTGCTGCCCCGACCATGAGCGAGAGCGCAGGAGCATCCCCGCGCCGACCAGGAGCGATACTGCGAGCAGGCCCCACGCCAGGCGTTCCCGCCTCGCGACTCCCGCAGGGCGGGCGGGCGCTGACAACGACAGTTCACCGCTGCTGCGCGGGCGTGTGAAGAGATCCTCGAGCTCCAGTCGAACGTCCGCGACGCTATGGAGTCGCTGCCTGGGATCCTTCGCAAGGCAGCGCGTCAACAGGTGCCTCAGGGGCTCGGGTCCGGCCGTGGGCAGGAGACCCCAGTCCGGCTCGCGCGTCAATACCGCAGCAAGCACATCGCTGACGGTTTCGCCGGCGAACAGCCGCGTTCCGCTGAGCATCTCGAAAAGGACGACGCCGAAGGCCCAGATGTCCGTCCGCTTGTCGACCGGCCTACCCCGCGCCTGCTCGGGGCTCATATACGCGGCGGTGCCCATGATCATCCCCGCCTCGGTCATGTGACGCGACATCGTGGGCGAATGTGAGAGCTGGGAGTTCGCTGCCGATGCCGTGGGATCGGCCTCCAGGGCTTTGGCGAGACCGAAGTCGAGGATCTTCACCTTTCCGTCCGGCGTCACCTTCACGTTTGCGGGCTTGAGGTCGCGGTGGATGATGCCGTGCTCGTGGGCTTCTTCGAGACCTTCGGCGATCTGCTTCGCGATGGCGATCGATTCGTCGACCGGGATCGCGCCGCGTTTCAGGCGCTCGGCCAGATCTTCGCCTTCCACCAGTTCCATGGCCAGGAAGTGAGCGGTGGATCCGTCGGCCAGAACGGCGCCTTCGAAGCCGTAGACGTGGGCGATGTTCGGATGATTGAGCAAGGCGAGGAGCTTGGCCTCGCGTTCGAAGCGGGCGAGCCGTTCGCGATCCTGCGCCACCGCCGCTGGCAGCACCTTGATCGCCACATCGCGGTCGAGCTTCGTGTCGCGCGCGCGGAACACCTCACCCATACCGCCCGCGCCGATCGAAGCGGTGATGCGGTACTGGGCGAGGGCGCAGCCGATCAGGGTCACCATGTCCTCTAAGGCGCGCGCCTGCCGCTCACTGCGGGAGGGACGCGCGGCTCGAAGTTCACGTTCAGGACGAGCGTCAGCGGGCTCCGCGAGCCCGAGCGCCGGATCCGGTTCACCAAGAAGGTCTCGCCGTCCAGTGTGTCGAACTGGGCCTGGGCGGAGTTGCGCAGCTCGACGCGGAAGAGGGCCTGCGGACGTCCGAACGCGAGGTCGCCGGCCGATGACCGGACCGTCACCGCCGTGATTCGCTCGTCGGCGTCAACGTAGTAGATCTCCCCCGCGTCGCGCCTCCAGACCGGGGTGTGGCCGCCGTCTGTCGAGACGCGCCAGCGTTTTCCGGTGTCGGGGAACCGCCGCAGGTAAACCTCCTTGCGTCCGGTCTCGTCCGAGTCGTACGCTACGAGACGCCCGTCGGCGGACGCCACCGCACTCCCTTCGGTGAAGGGGGTCTCGACGAAGGGCTTGAAGGACCGCTCCGCGAGTGTCCCGGCCCAGATGTCGCCGCCTCGCTCCAGAAGGAGCACGTCCGCGGCCGCCCAGTCGGACAATCGGGGACGGAAGCCGTCGATCGAGAACTCCTCGGCGGGTCCTTCATCCCCGCTCCCCCGGACGCGGACGAAGTTGCGCTCGCCGAGGGCGGCCCAGAAGGCGATCCGGTTGCCGTCGGGCGACCACTCCGGGCAGCTCTCGTCCTCCGGCGCCGCCGAGAGGCGCGTCCCGGTCCCGCGCTCGATCTCGTAGACCCAGATGTCGCCCCGGTTCGTCTCGTCGCTGCGGTCGACGGCGACCCGGGAGCCGTCGGGCGAGAGGCGTGGGCGATAGTAGTTGCCGGGCGGTCCGATTGGTCCGAGCTCCTTGCCGCTACGCGAGATGCGCACGAGCTCCCCGCCGAGCCGGACGCCTCCCTCGCGGTACACCAGCGTGGTCCCGGAGAGGCTGAAGGCGGCCAGACCCGTGTTCGGGTTGAACTCAACCCCCGCGACGACCACCTGCGGCTCACCGGAGGGGGCGAGACGCTCCGGGTCGAAGCGTTGCGCACGGAGGTTCCCGTCCTGCCACCAGACGAGGTGCCCCGACGAAGCGTAGAGCGCGTTCGAGTTGAGGGACAGGACCTCCCGGTCGAGGCTTCCGTCGAGCGCGCCTACGCGCAGCTGACGCAGGGGCTTGCTGTCGGCGAAGTCGCGCCACAGGAAGAGGAAGCGTTTCCCGCCGGGGAGAAAGGTCGGCCACACCCGTTCGACGGGGGTGGCTTCCGCCGGGAACAGCACAACGGACTCCCCTCCCCGAGCGGCCACGCGCTTGAGCGCGTTTCCCCAGCTGCTGAAGACGATCTCGCCGTCCGGACTCCAGGCCCCTGAGCCCCCGGTCCCGTCGCTGGGAAGGTCGGCGATGTTCTCCACGAGCCCGGTCCCGAGCTCGATCCGCTTGAGCTTACCGGCCGCTACGAAGCCCACGTGCCGGCTGTCCGGCGACCAGAAAGGAGCTTGTCCCTCCCGGGTACCTGCCAGCTTCCGCGCTGCGGAATCGTCCAGGCGCCGCAACCACAGGTCGCCGGCTCCCTGGTCGTCGCGTGCCGCGAACACGAGCTCGCGGCCGTCGGGGGAGAGGGCGAGACCGGCCTCCACCAGGAACTCCGCCCCCGGCGGGGGCAGGATCGAGGCCACCACCGTCCGCACCGACGGCTGCTCGCTCGACGCAAGCAGCCCGAGCCACGCCGCTACAGCTGCCGCGGCGAAGGCCAGGGTCCACGGCAGGAGCCGGCTCCGCCAGAAGCCGCCGGGTGCCGCTGCGGAAGGGCCGGTCGCGGCCTCGGGCGCCTCGCTCAGCTCGAGGCGAACGTCGGCGATGTCGTGGAAGCGATCGCCGGGTTGCTTCCGGAGGCAGCGCCGGAGGACCCGCTGCACCGGCGAGGGCAGCTCGGGCGGTAGCTCACCCCACGGCGGCTCCTCCTTCAGCACTGCCGCGAGGATGTCCGACACCGTCTCGCCGGCGAAGAGCCGCTCGCCTGTGAGCATCTCGAAGAGCACCACGCCGAAGGCCCAGATATCGGCTCGCTTGTCGACCGTCCTCCCCCGCGCCTGCTCGGGCGACATGTACGCGGCCGTGCCCATGATCATCCCCGCCTCC
>CAZVOI010000499.1:0-1513 GCA_964628275.1 uncultured Acidobacteriota bacterium
TCCGAGCCGTACTGGGCGGCCGCGCCGTCGCGCAGGATCTCGATCCGCTCGATGGCGGAGACCGGGATCGCGTTCAGGTCGACCCCGGTCGAGCCGCGCCCAACGGTGCCGTTGACGTGGACCAGGGCGGTCGCGTGGCGGCGCTTGCCGTTGACCAGCACCAGCACCTGGTCGGGGCCGAGCCCGCGCAGCGTGGCGGGTCGCACCGCGGCCGAGCCGTCGGCGATCGTGGTCCGCGGAAAGTTGAACGAGGGAGCCAGCCGCTGCAGCACCTGCATCACCTCGCTCGCGCCGGTGGCCTCAATCTGCTTGGAGGTGATGATGTCCATCGGCACCGCCTTCTCCGCCCCGACCCCCACCACGCGCGAGCCGACGGTGATCTCCTCGGAGAACGAGAGCGCAAGGGCGAAGTCGTGGTTGATCGTGCCGGCGGCCGGCTTGAAGGACCACGCCCTGGGCAGCAGCCCCGGGGCGCTCACCCTCACGTCGAGCGTCTTGTCGGTGGCCGTCGCGGCGGGCAGGCTCAGGCTGAACCGGCCGGAGGCATCGGTGGTGGCGCTGAGCCGAAGAGAATCGATCGTCACCGTCGCCCCGGGGAGCGGCAGTCCGTCCTCGCGTGTCGTGACGACGCCGGTGAGGATCATATCTTGCGCCGCCAACGACGACGCAAACGACAGCGCTACCAACAGCGCCAGTGCCAGACGCTTCATGTGACACGCTCCTGAGCCAAAAACGGATGGGTGGTGATTGCGACGGGAATAGCATGGGCGGCGCGCGGATGTCAACGAAATACGCGCACCGCGATCGTCCCGAGCGGGATCGTCTCGCTGATCGCCGCGATCAGAGACCCGGACGCGGCGCGCTGGCGGTCGAAAAAGACAGCGAGCGGCCGGTGAGCTCGCGCGCGTCGAGGCCTGCGGCCTTGGCGAGGAGCGCGAGCGACGGAGGCAGCCGCAGCCGGAAGCGCCATTCGTCCTCGCGACCGCCGGCGGCCGTGAAAGCCTTGCGCCACGCCGGCCACCACGGGCTCACGCGTCGCGAGATCGGCTCGACGATCAGCACCGGCGCTCCGGCCGAGGCCGCCGCCAGCACCCGCTCGAGCAGCCCGTCGCGCGCGGCATCGGCGAGCTCGTTCACGGTGAACGCCGCGAGCAGGCCGTCGCGCGGGTCCCGGGCCGCAGCCACGGATGCGTCGCCGCGCGTCGCCGTTCCTGGAACGCCGAGCGCCTGCAGCGTGAAGCGCGCCTCGCCGATCGCCCAGCCGCTCAGGTCCACGCCCGTGACGCTGGCCGGCGGCCGCCGCTCGAGCGCCCAGGCCGCACCCGCCGTGCCCGTGCCGCAGCCGAGGTCGACCAGGCTCCGGGGCCCAGCGAGTGCCGGCCCGAGCGCGCGCACGATCTCGCGGACCAGCAGGAAGTGCAGCGGCCCGTAGTAGAGCGCGAAGGCCGCGCGCTTGCCGCGCCCCTCGAGTGCCGAGCCCAAGGCGATGCGCTCGCGCCGCTCGACGTAGAGC
>CAZVOI010000500.1:0-5709 GCA_964628275.1 uncultured Acidobacteriota bacterium
GAGTGTGTCGGTGTCCCGCTGTATCCGTGTCTGCGGAGTGGTTTCTGGTCTGGCGGTCCCGATCCTGGCCGCCGGCGCTGAGCAGCCGCTCGATATCGAAACCTATGTAGCCCTCGTGCTGCGCGCCCACCCCGCGCTAGCGCAAAGCGCGGGCTTGGAGGCCGCGGCCTCGGCCGAGAGGAAAGCGGTGGGGCGCTTCCCGGATCCCACCTTCGAGTACAGCCGCGACCGCGCGGACCTCCCCGACGAGCCGGCGTCGCGCGCGACCGAGACGAGTTACTCGGTCTCCCAAACGATCCCCTGGCCCGGAACGTTCAAGGCTGGCAAGGGCGCTGCTGAGCGGGCCGGCGAGGCGCATCTCGCCAACGCCGATGGCGTTCGCTGGGAGATCTCCATCCAGGCCCGCCAGATTTTCGCGCAGCTGGCGTCGGCCCGCGCGCTGCTCGGGATCGCGCGCAGCGCCGAAGAAGACGCGCGCTCGTTGCGCGACCTCGTGGTTCGTCGCGCCGATCTCGGCGAGTCGCGCGAATCCGACCGCATCAAGGCGCAGGTCGAGTGGCTCAGGCAACAGCGCAACCTGGCAGCCACCGAGCGTGAAGCCGCCGCGGCGGAGGCGATCCTGCGCCGGATCGCCGTGGAGCCATTGCCCGCCCCGCTCGCGATCGTCGCGGGCGCTCGTCCGCCACTGCCGGCGCTCGATCGGCAGGATCTCTCCGCGCGTCTCGAACGCAACCCCAGGCTGCGCGCGGCGCGCGCCGCCGCGGCGCAGCAGGCCGGGCTGCTCTCGGTCGCGCAGAAAGGCCGATTCCCAGACTTGGACCTGACGCTCTTCCGGCAGAACGAGGTCGACAAGCGCGCCAGCGGTTTCTCGGTGAGTGTCAGGGTTCCGCTCTGGAACGCGAACCGCGGAAGCATCGCGCTCGCTCAAGCCGCTACGACGGTCTTCAGCGCCGACGCGAGCCGGCTCGGTCTCGATCTGGCGTCGGACCTCGAAGGGCGGCTCAAGGATCTCGAGATCGCCTCGTCGCAAGCGGTTCTGGTCGACCGCGACCTGTTGCCCGCCGCCACCCGCAGCGTGGACCTCGCCCGCTTCAGCTACCAGGAGGGCGAGACGTCGTTGCTCGACCTGCTGGACGCGCAGCGCACCCATCGCGAGACGCAGCGAGAGGCGGTCGACGCGGGCCTCGCCCTGTGGCTATCGCTCACCGAATTGCAGCGCCTCGTCGGTCCCGACTTCGATCCATGGAGAGCACAGTGAATTCACGAAGAGTCGCGCAGGAGATCGCCGCGCTGCTGCTGGTCGCGGCGGTCACGGGATGCGGCCGCAAGCCAGCCGGCACGGAGTCGGCGTCCCAGAAACCGGAAGCCGGCCACGCCGCAACGCCCGGTGGAGCACACCAAGAGGAGGGGATGCCGGAGACCGTGCGGTTGACCTCGGCCGCGATCGCGGAGGCCGGCATCGGGACGTGGACGGTCAAGCCGGTCGACCTGGAGCATCTGCTGGTATTGAACGGGACCGTCGGCCACGACGAGAACAAGCTGTTGCAGCTCAGCGCCAACGTCAGGGGCAGGATCGTCACGATCCCCGTCGACCTCGGTGCGCGAGTTCAAAAGGGAGACATCCTCTTGACCATCGAGAGCATCGAGCTCGGACGTGCGCGCGAGGAGCTGGTGCGAGAGGCCTCCACGTTGCGGGTCGCGAGCCGCGCCTACGATCGCGCCAAGGCCCTCGTCGACGCGAAGGCCATCAGCGCCGGTGAGTTCCAGGCGCGCGAAGGAGACTTTCTCTCGAAGCGAGCCGCCGCCGACGCCGCCGAGCGCACCCTTCACTTGCTCGGCGAGAGCCAGGCCCAGGTCGACCACTTGAGGGCGCGGGCCGAGGCGGGCAGCGGCCACGACCCCGAGGATGGCGCGGGTATGGCGCTGCGAGCTCCCTTCGCCGGTCGCGTGATCGACCGAAAGGCGACCCCCGGTGCCCTCTTCGAGGCGATGCAGCCGCTGCTGACGCTGGCGGACCCCTCCTCGGTCTGGGTCTTCATGCAGGCCTACGAAAAGGACATCGCGCTCCTGAAGGAGGGAGTGGCGGTCACGCTCCGCACCGAGGCCTATCCACAGGAGGCGTTCCGAGGCCGCGTGGACTTCCTCGGCAGCGTGGTCGATTCCGCGACGCGCACGATCAAGGTGCGCGCCACGGTCGCCAATGGTTCCGAGAAGCTGCGCCCGGGGATGTTCGTCAAGGCGCAGGTCGATGTGCCGCAGTCGGCCGAAGCCAAGGCGCTAGCCGTGCCGCAATCCGCGTTGCAGACGCTCGAAGGCCGCACCACGCTGTTCGTCCAGATCGAGCCGGGCGTGTTCGGGCGGCGGGTCGTGGAGACCGGGCACAGCTTCGAGGGTTTCACCGAGGTCTACTCGGGCCTGAAGGCCGGCGACGTCGTGGTCACCGAAGGCAGCTTCGTCGTGAAGTCCGAGTTCGCGAAGGCCTCGCTGGCGGAGCAGGACTGATGCTAGTCCGACTCGTCGACTGGAGCCTCGACAACCGTCCGCTGGTCCTGATCCTGGCGACGCTGCTGGTGTTCGGCGGCGGCTACGCCCTGACGCAGCTTCCGATCGACGCCGTACCGGACGTGACCAACGTTCAAGTGCAGGTGCTCACCAAGGCGCCGGCTCTCGGGCCGGCCGAGATGGAGCAGTTCGTCACCTACCCGATCGAGGCCGCGATGAACGGCCTGCCGGACCTGGTCGAGATCCGTTCGGTGTCGCGCTACGGGTTGTCGGCAGTGACGATCGTCTTCAAGGACCACGTCAACATCTACTTCGCGCGTCAGATCGTCAACGAACGGCTCTCGCAGGCGCGCGAGGCGATCCCGCCTGGATTCGGCAGCCCCGAGATGGGCCCGGTCTCGACCGGTCTGGGCGAGGTCTTCATGTTCACCGTCGAGGGCGGCGACTTGTCGGCGATGGAGCGGCGGACCCTGCTCGATTGGGAGATTGCGCCGCGTCTGCGCGCGGTTCCGGGTGTCACCGAAGTCAACGTCTGGGGAGGCCTGCCGAAGCAGTATCAGGTGGTCGTCGACCCGGCCAAGCTGGTGGGCTACGGGCTGTCGCTCAAGCAGGTGTTCGAGGCTGTCGAGCGCGGGACCGGCAACTCGGGGGGCGGCTACATCGAACGCAACCGCGAGCAGTACGTGATCCGCGGCGAAGGCTTGGCTCGCAGCCTGTCCGACCTGCGGAAGATCGTGCTCCGGGCGGGGCCCGAAGGCGCTCCGATCACCGTCGGGATGCTGGCCGAGGTTCGCGAAGGGGCGATGTTGCGGATCGGGGCCGCGACAGCCGACGGCAAAGGCGAAACGGTCGTGGGAATGGCGCAGATGCTGGCCGGCGAGAACGCCTTGGCGGTGGCCACGCGCGTGCGCGAAGCCGTTGACGATCTGCAGCCGAGCCTTCCGAAGGGCGTCCGCATCGTGCCCTTCTACGATCGCGCGGACCTGGTCCGGCGCGTGATCCGCACCGTCGAAACGAACCTCGCCGAGGGGGGGCTGCTCGTGGTCGCGGTGCTGTTCGCGTTCCTCGGGAACCTGCGCGCCGGTCTGGTGGTGGCCACGGCGATACCGCTGTCAATGCTGTTCGCCTTCACGGGCATGGCCCAGTCCCGCATCTCCGCCAACCTGATGAGCCTCGGCGCGATCGACTTCGGCCTGATCGTGGACGGCGCCGTGGTCCTGGTCGAGAACGTCGTGCGCCGGCTCGCGGAGCCCAACGGCCAGGGCAAGTCGGTACGCCAGCTCACCGCCGAGGCTGCGCACGAAGTGGTGCGGCCGGTGGCTTTCGGCGTCGGCATCATCATCCTCGTGTACTTGCCGCTGCTGAGCCTCGGCGGCATCGAAGGAAAGATGTTTCGGCCGATGGCCGTCACCGTCGTGTTCGCCCTGATCGGCTCGCTGCTGTTGAGCCTGACGCTGATCCCGGTGCTGGCGTCGCTCTTCCTCCGCGCCGGATCGGTCGAGCGCGAGCCGCGCTTCGTGGCGCTCTTGCGCGCCGTGTACCTGCGGCTGCTCGACGCTTGCCTGGCCCGCCGGTCGCTGGTGGTCGTGACAGCACTGGCGTCTCTGGTCCTGGCCAGCTTCGTCGCCACTCGACTGGGCGCCGAGTTCATCCCGCGCCTCGACGAGGGCGACATCGTGCTGCAGACCTTCCGGCTGCCGTCGGTCGCGCTCTCCGAGACCGTCGCGGCCACGACACGCGTCGAACGCGTGCTGATGCGCTTTCCCGAGGTGAAGACCTTCGTCAACCGTTCGGGCAGCCCCGAGATCGCGACCGACGTGATGGGTATCGAGCTATCGGACGGCTTCGTGATCCTGAAGCCGCGCTCGGAATGGACGGTTCGCAGCAAGGAGGAACTGATCGAGAAGATGGCGGCGGCGCTGGAGAAGGATGCTCCTGGGAACGGCCTCTCCTTTATCCAGCCGATCGAGATGCGCTTCAACGAGCTGATCGCGGGTGTTCGCTCGGACGTCGCGGTCAAACTGTTCGGCGACGATCTCGACGTTCTCGCGAAAAAAGGGCAGGAGATCGCGCGTGTGCTCGCTTCGGTGCGAGGCGCCGAGGACGTGCGGCCCGAACAGACCACCGGGCTGCCGGTGGTGCGCGTGCGCGTGGATCGAGACCGCTGCGCGCGTTACGGCATCTCGGTGGCAGACGTTCTCGAAACCGTCGAGGCGGCGCGGGCCGGCAAGATCGTCGGAAGCGTTCTGGAGGGCCAGCGCCGCTTTTCGCTGGCGGTCCGCTTCGACGATCGGACGGCGGAAACCCTGGAAGCGCTGGGGAGCGTTCCGGTCGCTTCGCCCGCCGGCGTGAGCGTGCCGCTCGCGCAGCTCTCCGATATCAGCGTCGATACCGGGCCGGCCCAGATCAGCCGAGAGGCGGTGCGGCGTCGCATCGTGGTGGAACTCAACGTGCGCGGCCGCGACGTCGCGTCATTCGTCGCCGAGGCGCGGCAGCGGCTCGCCGCGGAGGTTCAGCTCCCCTCCGGCTACTACCTCCGGTGGGGAGGACAGTTCGAGAACCTCGAGGCGGCGACCGCGCGGCTCGCGGTCGTCGTGCCTCTGGCGCTGGCGCTCATCTTCGCCATGCTGTACTTCACGTTCGGCGCGCCGTTGCCTGCGGCGCTCATCTACCTGAACGTTCCATTCGCCGCGGTGGGAGGCGTGCTGGCGCTCGCCGCACGCGGCTTGCCGTTCTCGATCTCCGCGGGCGTGGGCTTCATCGCTCTCTTCGGAGTGGCCGTTCTCAACGGTGTCGTGTTGATGACCCAGATTCGCGACCTGGAGGCGAACGCCAATCTGCCGTTGCCGGAAGTGCTGCGCCGAGCGTGCGCGCTCCGCATGCGGCCGGTCCTGATGACCGCCCTCGTCGCCTCGCTGGGTTTCATCCCAATGGCGCTGGCGACCGGCTCTGGCGCGGAAGTCCAGCGTCCACTGGCAACCGTCGTGATCGGAGGCCTCGTCACTAGCACCGCGCTGACGCTCTTCGTCCTGCCGACCGTCTACGGTTTCTTCCGCCGCCGGCCCGAGGAGTGAGCTAGAAGATCACTCGGATCCCGCCGTTGATCACGCGGCCGTCGAGCGGCGCCCACGCGTCGACGGTCCAACGGCCGTCGGGGCGCCGGGCCGGCAGCACCAGCGGCTCCCAGCGCGTCTGGCGGACGTCGAA
>CAZVOI010000501.1:0-15493 GCA_964628275.1 uncultured Acidobacteriota bacterium
GCGGACCTGCTGAGGGACAACCCCGCCACCCTGGGCGGCGTCGGCCGCGGCAACGCCTGGTTCGACCCGCTCGCGTTCGGCGACCCGGCGGTGGGTTTGCCGGCCGGCCAGTTCCGCTTCGGCACCGCGGACTGGAACCTGTTGCGCGGCCCCGGCATCTTTCGCTGGGACCTCGGCCTGTTCCGCCAGTTCCGCGCCACGGACAGGGTGAACGTGCAGTTCCGGATGGAGTGCTTCAACTGCACCAACACGCCCACCTTCAACAACCCGGGCGGGAACAGGTCGAACCTGCAGTTGAACGCGGACGGCTCGATCCGGAACCTGAACGGCTTCGGCGAGATCACCGGCACGCGGGCGGACTTCCCCGAGCGGCAATTTCGCTTCGGGATGCGGCTCGGCTTTTGACAGACGACCGCTACTCGTCCTCGCGGCCCGCCAGAGCGCCCTTGGGTGAGCACGTTCTATACTGCTTGCGTGACGTCTCTGGAAACGAGCGGCGGCGAACCATTCGATAGCCAGTTCGCTTCCGAGCTACGCGGCGTGGTCGATGCGTACCGCGGGCGATGCCTCTGGTTTCTGCGCGCCGACTACTACCCGCAAACGCCCGACGAGATCGTTCGCGTGTTGCGACAGATCGAAGCTCACGGCGATCGAGCCGCGTTTCAACGCGCAGCCGGTCTTCGCAGATGGCTCTCACAGAATTCCAGCGCGAGATCTGCCGGCTCCTAGCCGACCGCAGGATCGCAGGGTGTCCCAAGCCGTGCCGAACAGCGAGACGGACATGTCCACGTCACGCAAGTTGACGAGTCGCCTGACCCGCAGGGCGAGCCGCGAGAACCCCTCGCGGTTCCGGCGCAGCGTGGCGTCGTCGTCCACGCCCGTGGCCAGGAACCCAAAGTGTGCCAGAGCCAGTTGCTTCTCGGCTGCGGCTTGGAAGTCCATCACGTTCAGGGCCTGATCGGGGCTCGCGATCACGTCCCGCCCGTCCTGCGCCAGGGCAGGGAGGCCGCCGCCGATGCTGCTCAGGAGCGGGCTACTCAAGAGGAAGCGCAGCAGTCTGCGTCGGCCTTCGTCGGGAGTCATTCGATCCTTCTCACTTGCCTCGCTACTTCCGAGGACGGAACAACGACAACTCACCGCTCCTGGTGGCCGGGAACAGCGTACCGTCTGGACCAACGGCAAGCTCGTGCGCGCGAACCGGTATGCGTCCGAGCATTCTGCCGCTCACGGGATCGAGCTTGACCACCTCGAACTCAGCATCGAGCGGTACGCCCTTCGGGTGCGTGCCGACGTAGAGCTCACCCGCCTCGCTGAACGCCACGCTGTAGAGTTGACCGCCAAACTTCCACTGACCGAGAAATCTGCCTTCGAGGTCAAACCACTGGAGCCGGCCGTTTTCGCGGTCCGCGACGTAGAGATTGCCTCGAGGACCAAGAGCGATCGCATGAACCAACTCGAACTCGCCTGGCCCAGCGCCGGACCGACCCCACTGGCGTATCCGTTTACCGCCAGCGTCGTACTCGATCACGCGCGCATTGCAGTAGCCGTCCGACACGAACACACGGCCGTTCGGTCCGAACGCGACGTCGGTGGCGCCGCAGAACTCTCGCTCCGAATCGGGGTCCTGGGCAAGTAGTGAGGCCGCCACAGGCGGCCGGTCCTGCGCTGCCGATGGCGACTCGTTCCGAGACGAGTTGGGCGCCCGTCGGCGGCGCTTACGACGCGCTACTCGATCTGATGGCAGGCAGTCTGCGTGCGTGACACGACGCCCTGGGTCAAACTGCGGGCACGCCATTGGACCCGCAATCCCTGATCGCCCGCTTCGGGCTCGTCACCGCCACCTTCATCGTCAGCTTCGTCAGCGCGATCTTTCCGCCGATCAACACCGAGGTGTTCTTGCTGGCGGTGGCCGCGATCGCCAAGCCGGCCGCGCTGCCGGCGGTGTTGCTGGCGGCGGCCGTGGGCCAGATGGCCGGCAAGTCGCTCTTCTATCTGGCGGGCCGCGGCCTCTTGAAGCTGCCGCTCGGCCGCTATCAGCAGACGTTCGACGAGTGGACGGTGCGGCTCGGCCGCTCCTCGCGCGGCGTCGCCCTGGTGATGCTGTCGAGCGCGACCTGGGGCGTGCCGCCGTTCCTGGTGGTCCCCTACCTGGCGGGCCTGTTCAAGCTCAGCTTCCTGCGCTTCTGGGCGCTCGGCCTGCTCGGGCGCCTGCTGCGCTTCGCCGCGATCCTGGCGCTGCCGGCGGTGCTCAAAGCCATCGCGCGCTAGAATTCACGTCGCATGGCGAATCTGCCCGCGGCCAACATGATGCACCGCAAGACGCGGACCTTGGTGTCGGTGCTGGCGGTCGCGATGCAGGCGGCTTCGGTCATGATCTTGGTCGGGCTGGTCGACGGCACGCTCAGCGACATCGCCGACCGCTTGCAGAACGTGGGCGCCGACGTGCTGTTCCAGCCGCCCGACGCCTCGTTGATCCTGGGCGCGACCTCGGCTGTGATGCCGGTCAAGTTCATCGACCTGATGAAGGCGCTGCCCGGCGTCAAGGACGTGACCCCCGTGCTCAACTGGCATGTCTCGCAGATCAAGGGCGAATCGAAGGCCGTCAACCTGTGGGCGATCGACAACGCCTCGTTCGAGCAGATCTCCGGCGGTTTCGAGATCGTCGCCGGCCACGGTCTCCAGGACGCTGACGACATGATCATGGACACGATCCTCGCGGAGGGCACCCGCACCACGGTCGGCGAGGTGTTGCCGCTGATGAACCGGCACTTCAAGATCGTCGGCCTCTTCAGGCCGGGGGCCGGCGGCCGCTTGTACGCGCGGCTCGACGATGTCGGAGACGCGATCGGTTCTCCGGGCAAGGCGTCGTTCTTCCTGGTCAAGGGCCCGCAGGCCAATCAGGCCGAACAGCTCGCCAAGACGCTCAGCCAGAAGTTCTCCGGCTACAAGATCACGCCGGTCGCCCAGGTCTCGCGGATGATGCAGGAGAACCTGGTCGGCATGAAGGAGTTCAAGAGCGCGCTGACTACGATGGGTGTGGTGGTGTCGTTCCTGGTGGTGCTGCTCGCGATGTACACCGCGATCATCGAGCGCACCCGCGAGATCGGGATCCTGCGCGCGATCGGCGCCAGCCAGGGCAAGGTGATCCAACTGGTGGTGAGCGAGAGCCTGCTGATCTGCGTCGTCGGCGTCGCGATCGGGATGGGCGTCGCCTACTGGGTCAGCCACTCGATCCACTACGTCTTCCCGACCCAGGTGATTCGGCTCACCGGCGAGTGGACCTTGATCGCGGCCGGCCTCGGCCTGACCGGCGGTCTCTTCGGATCGCTGTATCCCGCGATCCGCGCCGCACGGATGGATCCCGTGCAGGCGCTGAACTTCGAGTAGCGTGATGATGCGACGCGCGCTGCTGGTCACGGTCGTCGCTTCGCTGGCCGCGGCGCACGCCAGCTCCGCTCAACCGGTCGCGAGCAAACAGACGGCCGCGCTCCAGGCGCGGCTCGCGAACGCGCCGGCGCGAGAGCGGCTCGCCGCGCTGGTCTTCTTCCGCGATAAGGGCGAAGACCTGGCCGAGGCTCGCAGCCAGGCGCTGCGAGCGCTGTCCGGCCGCGCGCTGCTGCGCCGCGAGCGGCGCGGGACGGCGCGCGCACTCGGCTTCGAGGACCTGCCGCTCGCGGCGGGCTACGTTCGCGCGGTCTCGGAACGCGCCTCGCGTGTTCGTCACGAGCTGCGCTGGCTGAACGCGTTGAGCGTTCAGGCGACGCGCGAGGAACTTCGCGACATCGAATCGCTGCCGTTCGTGGCGAGCGTCGATCTGGTACGTGCGTTCCGCCGGGGCGCGCCGGAGCCGAGCGAGCCGCTCACGGGCGGCGCTTCCGGCGCTGCGCGCGCCGAGTCCACGCTGGGGCACGCGCTCGACTACGGCACCGCGCTCGGCCAGGTCGAACAGATCGGCGTGCCGGCACTCCACGACCGCGGCTTACACGGCGAGGGCGTGATCGTGGCGGTGCTCGACGCCGGCTTCGACAACCTCGCGCACGAGGTCTTCGCCACCACGCGCATCCTGGGCATGCACGATTTCGTCAACGGCGACGGCGACGTCGCGAACGGCCCGGACCGTGGCGAGGGCAGCCACGGCACCTCGACGCTCTCGGTGCTGGGTGGCTTCAAGGACGGGCAGTTGATCGGCCCCGCCTTCGCGGCCAGCTTCCTGCTCGCGAAGACCGAAGACACGTTCAGCGAGACGCCGCTCGAGGAAGACAACTGGGCCGCCGCAGCGGAATGGGCGGAGGCGTTGGGCGCCGACGTGATCTCGAGCTCGCTCGGCTACCTCGAGTTCGACCGCGGCTTCCCGAGCTACACGTTCGCCGACATGGACGGCCAGACCGCGATCAGCACGCGGGCTGCGGAGCTGGCGGCCGCCCGCGGCATCGTGGTGGTGAACTCGGCCGGCAACGCTGGACTCGATCCCGTCCACAACACGCTGGGCGCGCCCTCCGACGGCGCGCACGTTCTGGCGGTCGCGGCCGTGACCGCGACCGGCGTGCGCTCCGGCTTCAGCTCGGTCGGACCCTCCGCCGACGGGCGCGTGAAACCCGACGTCGCGGCCCAGGGAACAGCGGTGAAAGTCGCCGGTTCGCGGGCGGGGCAATACAACAGCTCGAACGGCACGTCGTTCTCGTGCCCGCTCACGGCGGGCGCGGTCGCCCTGGTTCTGCAAGCGCACCCGGACTGGAGCGTCGACGACGTGCTCGGCGTGATACGGCGGACGGCGAAGAACGCCCAGAGCCCGGATCGACTGCTCGGCTACGGCATCGTGGATGCGCGCGCCGCCGTCGACGCGACCCGGCCGTGACCGCCGAAGACCCGCGCCAGCTCTGACCTGGCGATCAGCGGCCCATCCAGCCGCCGTCCACTACCAGCACGTGGCCGTTCACGTAATCGGACGCCCGAGACGCCAGGAACACCGCGGCGCCGACCAGGTCTTCGGGCTCGCCCCAGCGGCCTGCCGGAATGCGTTCCAGGATCTGACGGTTGCGCGTCGCGTCCTTCTGCAAGGCCTCAGTGTTGTCGGTGCGCATGTAGCCTGGTGCGATCGCGTTGACGTTCACGCCGCGCGCCGCCCACTCGTTGGCCAGTTCCTTGGTGAGGCCGGCTACGGCGCTCTTGGCGGCGGTGTAGGCGGGCACGTTCAAGCCGCCCTGGAAGGACAAGAGCGACGCGATGTTGACGATCTTGCCGCCCGTGCCGCTCGCCAGCATGTGACGGCCGGCGGCCCGGCAGATCCGGAACAGGCCGTGCAGGTTCACGTCGAGCACCGCGTGCCAGTCGGCGTCGCTGGTCTCCGCCGCGGGGCCGCGCTTGATGATGCCGGCGTTGTTGACGACGATGTCGAGGCCGCCGAGGCCGGCGATCGTCTCGTTGACCAGCCGCTCGGCGGTCTCGGCCAGGCTGATGTCGCCCACCACCGAGAGCGCCCGCCGGCCCGCGGCGCGGATGCGTTCACAGATCGCGTCGCTGGAGCGGCTGTTGCTGTGCGCCGCGACGTCGGCGCCGGCTTCGGCGAGCGCCACGGCGATCGCAGCGCCCAGCCCGCGCGACGCGCCGGTGACGAGGGCGACTTTGCCCGAGAGAGAGAAAGGCGTCACCGCGGTCACTGACTCGGCGCGGGCGCCAGGAACTCCTGGCGCAGCGGCGTGAAGATGTCGATCAGCACCACTTCTTCGTCGAGCATCGTGGCGCCGTGCCAGAAGCCGCCCGGGAACAGCAGCACGTCGCCCGGGCCGAACAGCTTCTCCTCCCCACCGACCACGAAACGCACGCGGCCCTTCTCGACGATCGTGATCTGCTCGTGCGGGTGGTCGTGCGCCGGAGTGACCGTCCCGGCGGCGAAGCGGAGCCGGCACAGCATCAAGCGGTCCCCGTAGATCATCTGGCGTTCGATGCCTTCGCCGAGCTTCTCGACGGGCGCGCTCGACCAGTTCCAGGTCGCGTGAACGGCCGCGGCGCCGGCAGCGCTCACTTCTTGCCCGCGTCGAGGCCGGATCCGGCGGCCGCGTAGTCGGGATGGACGTTGACGACGCCGAACAGCCGGTCGTCCACCTCACGGTTGGCGGCCATCATCCACAGGAAGTTGATCGAGCCGCCGGGAGCGGCCACGTTCGGGTGATATCCCTTCGGCATCAGCACCACGTCGTCCTGGCGGACCATCACCGACAGCTCGGGCGCGGTCTTGTCGGTGTAGACGAACTGCACGCCCCATGCCGGGCTCGGCATGTCGATGTAGAGATAGGCCTCTTCGGCCAGGTTGGCGTGCTCGTGCGGCGGCCACGACGTCCAGTTGCCCGGCGCGCTGAAGGTGACGCCGGCCATGATGCGACCGGCCTCGACATTCTTGCCGAGGAGGACGTTGAGCATCCGCTCGGAGGACGGCCCGCCGGCCTTGAAGTGGAGCCCTGGGTTCTTCTGGACCTCGGCGAACGACACGAACTGCACCGGATAGCGCTTCGCGACGGGCGCGGCCATCTCGGCCAGGTCACAACCCGAGGCGCCAGCCTGGATCTCGACCTGGGTGTCGCGCGGTACGTAGAGCGCGTCGTACGTCAGGAGCGCGTAGCTCTTCGACTCCACGCTGATGGTCGCCTCGCCCTTCAAACACACGAAGCCGGTCTCGTTGGACTCGGTCGCGAAGGCGAGCGGCCCGTCGGAAGGGTCCAAGATCACGCGGCCATAGTTCAGGTACTTCGCGGACGTCGTGCCCGGCGCGACGCTGCGGGTGCGTCCCTTGCGTGCGCCGGTGTCGCGGACGACGCACGTATCGAGCGTCAGAGCATCCTTCATACCAACATTCTCCGCCATTCGAACGCCGCGCGACCAGTCGCGCGCAAGTTGTAGACTCCGCTCGCGATGGCTCTCGAGATCAAGGACAAGGCCAGTTGTCGCTGGGATCTGGTGGCGCTGGGCGAAGTGATGCTGCGGCTCGACCCGGGCGTGGGCCGGATCCACACCACGCGGACGTTCGACGCCTGGGAAGGCGGCGGCGAATACAACGTCGCCCGGGGTTTGAAGCGCTGCTTCGGCCTCGACACCGCCGTGGTTACCGCTTTCGTCGACAACCCGGTGGGGCGCCTGGTGCAGGACCTCATCTACCAGGGCGGCGTCGACCAGTCGCACGTGCGCTGGGTGAAGGACGACGGCGTCGGCCGTTCCGCGCGCAACGGTCTCAACTTCACCGAGCGCGGCTTCGGCGTGCGCGCGGCGCTCGGCTGCTCGGACCGCGGCCACACCGCGGTCTCGCAGTTGAAGCCGGGCGACGTCGATTGGGAGCACATCTTCGGCAAGGAAGGCGCGCGCTGGTTCCACACCGGCGGCATCTTCACGGCGCTCTCCGAGACGACGCCGCTCGTCGCCAGGGAAGCGATGGAGTCGGCGCGCAAGCACGGCACGCTGATCTCGTACGACCTCAACTACCGGCCGTCGCTGTGGAAGTCGATCGGCGGACCGGCCAAGGCGAAAGCGGTCAACCGCCAGCTCGCTGCGCTGGTGGACGTGATGCTGGGCAACGAGGAAGACTTCACTGCGGCGCTCGGCTTCGAAGTCGAAGGGCTGGATGAGCACCTCTCGGCGCTCGATCCGGAGAACTTCCGCAAGATGATCGAGCGCGCGGTCGAGGAGTTCCCGAACTTCGCGGTGGTGGCCACCACGCTCAGGAACGCCAAGACCGCGACGATCAACGATTGGGGCGCCGTCTGCTACGCCGACGGCAAGCTGCACATGGCGCCGACCCGCGACAGCCTCGAGATCTTCGATCGCGTCGGTGGCGGCGACTCGTTCGCCTCGGGACTCGCCTACGGTTTCCTGGCGGACAAGGGGCCGCAGTGGGCGGTCGAGTGCGGGGCAGCGCACGGCGCCTTGGCGATGACCACGCCGGGCGACACCACGATGGTGACGCTCGCGGAGGTCGAAAAAGTGATGCAGGGCGGAGGAGCGAGGGTGAGCCGATGACGAAACAGGAGATCCTGGCCAAGATCGCCGAGATCGGTCTGGTCCCGGTCGTGCGCGCGTCGTCGCCCGACGAGGCGATGCTCGCGATCGACGCGATCAAGGACGGCGGCATCACGGTCTTCGAGATCACGATGACGGTGCCGGGTGCTATCGGCGTGATCGCGGATCTGGCGAAGCGCTACGGCAATGCCGCGCTCGTCGGCGCGGGCACCGTGCTCGACCCCGAAACCGCGCGCGCCTGCATCCTGGCCGGCGCCCAGTTCGTGGTCAGCCCTTCGCTCAACGTCGACACGATCGCGCTCTGCCGCCGCTACTCGGTGCCGGTGATGCCGGGGGCGCTCACGCCGACGGAAGTGCTCGCCGCGTGGAACGCCGGCGCCGACGTGGTCAAGGTGTTCCCGTGCGGCGCCGTCGGCGGCGCCAGCTACATCAAGTCGCTGAAGGCGCCGTTTCCGCAGATCGAGCTCTTGCCCACGGGCGGCGTCTCCACCAAGACCGCGGTCGACTTCATCAAGGCCGGCTCGCTCGCCCTGGGAGTGGGCGCCGACCTCGTGGACACGAAGGCGCTTCGCGAGGGCAACGCCAAGCTGGTCACCGAGAAGGCGCGCGAGTACTTGAAGCTCGTGAAAGAGGCGCGGACGAGCTAGTTTCAGGACTGGCCGATCAAGTAGCGCACGAGCCAGGTTCCGTCGGGTTGGCGCTGCCACATCGCCATGAAGTTGTAAGTCACCTGGGTGGCCGCCTTGCCGTCCACGCGAACCGGACCGGCCACCGTGCCGAGCTCGTAGGCGGAGTCCCCGACCACACGCAGCGCATGAGTCGTGTGGACGGCGCCGAGGAGGTCGCTGCTGGCTAGACCGCGGACCTCCATCTCCTCGATCGCGGACCGCCCGCGCAGCTCAGAGCTTCCCGGGACGATGTAGAGCGCGTCCTTCGCGTAGATCGCCGCGATGGCGGTCGCGTCCTTTTTCATGGCCGCGGCGAAGTGCAGCTTCCACGCAGCATCGATCGCCGCCTGAACTCCTGCCGTGCCCTGCGCCTGACCGTGGACTGCGACGTTGGCCGTAGCCAGCGCCACAAACAGGAACATCACGGAGAATCGCTTCATTCGCCCTCCAGTCGCGCTCGAGCCTACCGCTCTCCCTACCGGGTACTCGCCTGTTGCGTGACGCTCTCGATGAACGCGGTCTTGGCGTGCGTGTAGGCGACCCGATCCGCCGGATGCTCCGCTGCCACGCGGCGCTTCAGCTCTTCGTACTGCTTCGCGACCTCGGGATGCTCCACGAGGTAGTCGCGGAAGAGAAGCGTGTCCCAATGCCTGGTGAAACTGGCATCCACCATGTGGATGTGGTGGGTGCGGATCTGGGTCGCCGGGTCACGTTTGATGAACCACGCGTAGAACGGCGGGCCGTCGTCGCCGAACGTCGGACGCCAGAAGTAGTCGTAGCCCTGGGCCTCCAGCACTGGCGCGATGCGCTCCCGAGTCACCTCCAGGTCGCTCACCTCGACCAGCATGTCGACGATCGGCTTGGCGGCGAGCCCGGGAACGGCCGTGCTGCCGAAGTGCTCCACTCGCAAGATCAGCTCCGAGGGCAGGCAGGCGAGCAAGTGCTGCTTCTCCCGCAGGAACGCATCGGGCCACGCCGGGTCGTAGGGAGCGATCTCGACGGCCTCTTTCGTCACTCGTCGAATGCGCTCGTCCAAGGGCTCCACGCCTCTAGGACCGCCTCGCTAGTTCCAGCCACCGCGCGAGGATCTGCTCGGCTTCCTGCGCCGACAGCGCCTTCGCCTGCTTCAGAACCTGGGCCGGGACCCAAGTCGGAAACGCCTCACGCCGCGACCGGTGCGCGCCCCTCACCGTGTGCTCTTCCGACACGCGAGCGAGCTGATCCTTGCGAAAGCGGGACGCGAGCTTGACGAGCGCCGGCCACAGCCGCCGATGGACGTAGCTGATCTTGCCGTCCACGAGCTTGCAGACCAGGACGTCCGGGCTGGATGAGATGGCGTCGGCGGCGCGATAGATCTCGCGGCCCTTCGCGTGCGCCCACCAACTGCCGCGTATCGGCCCGCCCGCGATCGCCTCGGCCAGGCTCGGCACCGGACCGCGCGCGGCCTGCAGCACGATCCCGTGCCGCTCGACGAAGGCCAGGGCTTGCTTGTCGGTCATGTTGCCTTCCGATCGGAGTAGCCGGCGAGACTGCTCCGAAAGGCCGCGTCAACCGGAGCTTCCCGCACCGCGAACACGACCCGCTCGATCGTTGGACAGCTCGGCAGTTCCTCGCTCACGGTCCGCAGGGCAATGTCGGCGGCGCGTTGCACAGGAAAACGGTACACGCCGCAACTGATCGCAGGGAAAGCGATCGAGCGCAGTCCGTGTTCTCTCGCGAGCGCCAGCGCTCCACGAAAGCAGGAAGCCAGCAACTCGTCCTCGCCCTGCGATCCGCCCTCCCACACGGGCCCAACCGCGTGAATCACCCGAGCCGCCGGAAGCCGATAGCCCTTCGTCATCCGAACCGACCCCGTCGGACACCCATCCAAGGTCCGGCACTCCGTAAGCAACTCTGGCCCAGCCGCTCGATGGATCGCGCCATCCACGCCGCCTCCGCCCAGCAGCAAGGTATTGGCCGCGGTGACGCTGGCGTCGACGGCGAGCGTCGTGATGTCAACGTTGACGACCTCGACTCGCTTCATCTCCCGTCCCTTCGCAGGCAGAGCATCAGTGGTCATCCGCCAGGTCGACTTGCTCCTAGCGCTTCGGAGCGTAGGGGTCGATCGGGCGAGCGAACAGGTACCCCTGGCCGTACCGCACGCCGAGGTCGAGGATGGCTTTGGCTTCGTCGAGGGTCTGGATGCCCTCGGCGATGACGGTGGCGCCGACGCCGGTGCTCATGTCGAGGATAGCTTTGATGATCTGCTGGCTGGAGCGCTTCTGGTGGACGTCGCGGACCAGGCCCATGTCGATCTTCAAGTACGCCGCGCCTAGCTTGGCGACGGTCTCGAGGCCGGAGTAGCCGGCGCCGAGATCGTCGATGGCGAAGCTGAAGCCGAGCTCGAGGAAGGCGTGCATCGCCTCGCGATACATGGCGAGGTTGTCGATCACCTGGCGCTCGGTGATCTCGAGGGTGACGAAGCGGGGCGAGATCGCGGTACCGAGATAGTCGAGGACGCCACGACCGAGGAAGCTGGCGTCGCGGACGGTGGCGGGAACGGTGTTGACGAACAGGCGACCGGGAGCGCCGAAGACGTCCCAGTCGACGAACGCCTTCTTGCGGCAGGCGCGCTCCAGCTCTTCGGTGAGGCCGTAACGGGCGGCGGCAGAGAACAGGACCAGCGGCGCCTGCATCTCGGAGCCGCGCGGGCCGCGCGACAGGCCTTCGTGGCCCATCACGGTGCGGCTCTGGATCTCGACGAGCGGCTGGAAGGCGGTCCAGATGTTCTGCTCGTAGTTGTAGATGATCTCGATCAGCGCTTCCTTCTCGTTGCGATCGCGGACCCTGGCTCGCATCAGCGCCGAGTCCTGGGCGTCCTTGATCAGACGCAGGATCAGCCGCTCGGCGCTCTCGAGCGGGCTGAACAGGACGACGCCGTACCCGACCGACAGCACCGGCCGCTCGCGGGTGTACGGCTGGGTGAGCCGCGCCACACGCGGCGTCAGGAAGTCGTCGATCTGGTTCGCGCGCTTGCGCAGGTCGGCGATCGCCAGGCCGCGCTGCGGGTCGCGCGGATCGCGCAGCCCGACGAACACGAAGAAGCGGTCGCCATCGCGCTCGTCGCGCGCCAGCCGGTCGCCCGGCTGCGCCTTCTCCATCAGCTCCTGGAACAGGGGATCGATCTGCGCGCGCAGCGCCTGGTACGTCGCGCCGCCGAAGTTGCGCTCGACCTTCGCCAGCGGCCCCAGGTCCACCAGGATCGCCCCCAGGCCGGCCTGGTCCCTGAGCGTGCGGCCGACCTCTTCCTCGACTTCGCGGAAGGTGGGGATCATTCCTTCGCGATTCTAGTGCTGCGCTGGAGCACGAACAGAACGGCTCCGATCGCCATCAGCGCGAGCAGGATCCAGGCCTGGCTGAAGGTGCGCGTGGACAGCAGCCAGAGCGCGAACCCGATCGCGATCGGCACCACCAACTGCGCTCCCTTCAGGTCGAAACCCGCCACTTCCTTGCCGCGCCGCCGCAGAACCGGCAACGCGGCGCAGGTGAGGCCATAGGTCACGAGCCGCACGATCGCTGAGAGCGTCGCATTCCATTCGAAGCTGCCGTAGAAGGCCAGCGCCAGCGCCAATCCCGAATAAACCAGGATCGCCACGTGCGGCGTGCGGTAGCGTTCGTGCACGCTGGCCAGCACGCGCGGCAGGTCGCCTCGTTCGGCCATCGAGTAGAGGACGCGCGGCGATTGCAGCACCGAACCCGTTGCCCAGCCGTAGATCGAGACCATCGCGGCGACGCTCGCGAGCGTAAGGCCCGCGGGCCCGAGCAGGCGCTCGAACGCCGCCGCCACCGGAGCCTTCAGCGAGGCGGTGTTCGGAACCAGGCCGATCACCACGATCTGCACCAGCATGTAGATGACGCCGATCGAGAGCAGCGCGGTCAGCAAGGCGAACGCCGTGTCCTTGCGCGGATCCTTGGTTTCGCCGGCGGGGATCAGCGGCGCCTCGAAGCCGCCGTACGCGAACATCAGCAGCAGAACCGCCTGCGCCCAGTGGCTTTCGGCAACGGCTTGCGTGGCGATGACATCCGATCGGACCGAGAAGAGGCCGAGGCTGATCAGCAGCAAGAGCGGCAGCAGCTTGGCCAGCGTGAAGAGATCCACCGTCCAGGTCGCTTGCCGAACGCCGATCACGTTGATCAGGGTGATCACGCCGATCACCAAGACCATCGTGAGCATGCGTCCGCCCGGCGAGCCCGCGGCGGCCACGCTCTGCGCCAGATAGTCCGCGAACACGTTCAGGTTGGCGGCCATCGACGTCACGCGAATCCAGAAAGTCAGCCAGCCGGCCTGGAAGCCGACGTGGGGGCCGAACGCCTCGCGCGCGTAGAGATAAGGACCGCCGGCTTCGCGAAAACGGCTGGCCACCTCGGCGAAGCAAAGAGCCATCGACAGCACGCCCAGCCCGGCGATCAAGTAGGCGAGCGGCGCCAGCGGCCCGACGTGGCCGGCGATCAGCGCCGGCATCGAGAAGACCGCGCTGCCGATGACCGCGTTCACGATCGCGGCGGTGAGGTCGTAGCGCCCGATGGCGCGGATCAGGCGCTCTTGACTCATGGACTTGGGTTCCCGGCATGATACCGTTTCTCTTCGCATGAAAGCCGGGGCCGCCGTTCGCTTTCGGGCCGTGCTGGGCCTGGCTTTGGCCGCGCTTCCGGCTCTCGCTCAAGAGACGGGGCCGGCGATCCTCAGCTTCGCCGACGGCAGCAGCATGCCGCTCCAGAACGCCACTCTCTCCTACGAGTACCAGTCGTGGAAGCAAGGCACCACCCAGTTCCAGGCGCCCAGCGTGCGCAAGGAGACGCGGGACCTGCTGCTCGGCAAGAAGGTCTACTCGGTCGCCAAGCAGAAGCTCGAGATCGTCTACACCCCGCAGAACCGCGAGCGCGAGGTCGCCGGCAAGCCCCGGATCGTCAAAGTGAACGTGGCGTCCGGGTTGGCACTGATCGGGGCCGACGGCAAGCGGACGCTCTTCAAGCTGGAGCCGCCGGTCAAGGAGGCGTTCCTACCGGACGCCGAGAAGAACACGCTGTTCGCGCTGCGCACGCTGGACCTGCGAGGCCAGACGCTGACCGGCACCAAGCGCGAGTTGTGCCTGGTCAGCTTCACGAGCCTGGTCGAGTGTCCCGACGACGCCGCCCAACAGGTCACCCGCATCGAGTTCCCGTAGCTGTGTCGATGTTCCAGACGAAGGGTCGGAAGACGCGGGCGTTGCGCGCGTACCTGCGGCGACGCTCGCGGGCGGCCGTGGCGACACGCCCAGCGCTCGACTGCAAGGCCTTCCCCAGGCTCTTCGCCAAGCGCGCGATCGTGTTCACCGACACCGCCGACTTCACCGTGCGTACCGCCAAGGACGGCATCCTGCACTTCCTGATGCTGTTCGAGCGGCTGGTGCCCGAGGCGCGCCGGGCGCTCGCGCGGATCGGCGGCGAGATCGTGAAGGTCGAGGGGGACAGCCTGCTGTTGCGCTTCGACGATCCCGTCATTGCGTGCCGCGGCGTCGACGCGATCCACGGGACGCTCACCCGTATGAACCGCGGCAAGCCCGAGAACGAGCGGCTGGCGTTCAGCTACGGCATCGGCTTCGGCGACGTTCTGGATCTCGACGACGACGTGTTCGGCCTCGAGGTCAACCTCGCCTCCAAGCTGGGCGAAGACATGGCGCGGCCCGGCGAGGCGCTCTTGACCCCGGCCGCGGTGGCGGCGCTCGACGCGCGCACCCGGAAACGCGTGGTGCCGTACCGCATCGTCACTTTCGAGAAGAACCAGGTCCCGATCCGCCGACTGCGGCTGCGCTAGCGCGGCCCGGGGCGCGCCCTGCGTCTTGCAAGGCGCGCCGGAGCAGGAACTCTATCTGCGCGTTCAAGCTGCGCAGGTCGTCGTTGGCCCAACGCTGCACCGCCAGCAGCGTAAGGGCATCGACGCGCAACAGGAACGGCTTGCGCTCGGCCACTATTGGTAGATCGAGCCCGTGTTCACCACCGGCTGCGCCTCGCGGTCGGAGCACAGCACCACCAGCAGGTTGCTCACCATCGCGGCCTTGCGGTCCTCGTCGAGCACCACTCGCGAGCTCTGCGCCAGCCGTTCCAGAGCCATGTCGACCATGCCAACGGCGCCCTCGACGATCATCTGCCGCGCGGCGATGATCGCGCCCGCCTGCTGCCGGCGCAGCATCGCGGCCGCGATCTCGGGCGCGTACGCGAGGTGGCTGAGCCGTGCCTCGATCACCTGCACGCCGGCCTTGCTCAAGCGGTCCTGGATCTCCGTCTTCAGATCGGCGGCGATCGCAGACGTCGAGCCGCGCAGCGATGTCTTGTGCTCTTCGTGCGTGTCGTAGGGATACCGCGTCGCCAGGTTTCGCACCGCGGCTTCGGTCTGGACCTTCACGTAGTTGTGGTAGTCGTCGACCTCGAAGCAGGCTTCGGCGGTGTCGACCACCTTCCACACCACCACCGCCGCGATCTCGATCGGGTTGCCGTCGTGGTCGTTGACCTTCAGGTGCGAGCTCTCGAAGTTGCGGATCCGCTGCGAGACGCGCCGCTTCGTATAGAACGGGCTGGCCCATCGCAAGCCCTGCGCCTTCACGGTCCCGATGTACTTGCCGAAGAGCTGGAGCACCGCGGCCTCGTTAGGGTTGACCACGAACAGGCCGAAGAGACAGACGATCGTGACGATCTCCACGAACAGGAACGCCAGCAGCATCGTCACGTCCTTGGCCTGGAACGCGCGGACGAAGCCGGCGCCCGCCAACAGGCCGAGCGCCACCAGCACGCCCAGCGCCAGCCAC
>CAZVOI010000502.1:0-3912 GCA_964628275.1 uncultured Acidobacteriota bacterium
TTCGGAGACGGACTGCAGGTCCTCGAGGCCGATCCCGCCGGACCGGTCCACGAAGATCCGCACGAGCTTCTCGCTCTTGGCCTGCTTCAGCTCGATGTCCACGAGCTCGAAGCCGCGGTCGGCCGTCACCCGCAAGGCGACAGACCTCACCCGCTCCACCGTCCCCTCCTGCCTCGCCAGATTGTCCTCCAAAAAAAAGAGTGGGCGAACCCACTCTGGTCCGAGCGCCCGTTGCCAGAACGGAAATCTTATCAGTGTTCGGGGGCCCCTCGCAAGGCTCCGGAACCCGGAAGACGCGGGCCGCGGTCGTCGAAGCCGGTTAATCCACTTGAAACCACCGTCTCCGGCGAGGTATACGTGTTGGCAATCAACTGCACGCCCCAGGTGTGCCCCTCGTCCGCACGAACCCAAGGAGGTCGTTACCCATGATCCGTTCCGGCCGTCTCGCGAGCCTGCTGGCCCTTTCCCTGCTGCTCGTCCCTGCCCTCGGTCTGGCGCAGTCCCAGGCCACCACGGGCGTCATCGAAGGCACCCTCAGCGACCCGAGCGGCGCCCCCGCTCCCGGCGCCACCGTCGTCGTCAAGAACACCGCCACCAACCTCGAGCGCACGCTCACGACCGACGCGGACGGCCGCTTCCGAGCGCTGCTGCTGCCGATCGGTCCCTACCGGATGACCGTCAGCCTTGCGGGCTTCGCGACCCTCGTGCGCGAGGGCGTCGTGCTGACCGTCGGCCAGTCCGCCAACTTCACACTCACGCTCAAGGTCTCGAGCATTCAGGAGCAGATCGTCGTCACCGCCGACTCGCCCGTGATCGAGACGACCCGCTCGGAGTCGTCCACGCGCATCAACCAGGCGGCGATGAGGGGCCTGCCGAACAACGGCCGCAACTTCCTGGACTTCACGAAGCTCACGCCCGGCGTCAGCATCGTGCAGGGCCCGGACGGAGACGAGCTCACGATCAACGGCCAGAAGGGCATCTACAACAACGTCTCGGTGGACGGAGCCGACTTCAACAACCCGTTCTTCGGGGAGCAGCGCGGCGGCCAGCGGCCCGCCTTCACCTTCAACCTCGACGCAGTCCAGGAGGTGGTGGTGGTGGCGTCGGGCGCCAACGCGGAGTTCGGCCGCTCGAACGGCGGCTTCGTCAACGTCGTGACGAAATCCGGCACGAACGAGATGCACGGCACGCTGCACGCCTTCTTCAAGGACGACGCGCTCGCCTCGGCGCCCAAGAACCCCGACGGCAGCGAGGCGAACAAGTTCCCGTTCTCGCAACAGCAGTTCGGGTTCACGCTCGGCGGCCCGATCGTCAAGGACAAGGCCTTCTACTTCGTGGCGCTCGACTACCAGAAGGGCGAGTCGACCAAGCAGACGAACCCGAACCGCATCGAGCCACGGGTCGTCGACTACTTCTCGAGCATCGGCAGCCCAGGCGAGAACGGCTCGATCGATCGCACCAACGACGCGCGCGTCTTCCTCGGCAAGATCGACTGGCAGCTCAGCCCGAAGCACCTGGCCACGCTGCGCTACAACTACACCTGGTCCGAGCAGCAGAACGGCACCTTCGACGTCGACTCGTGGGGCACCAGCGCGAACGCGGTCGAGGCTGGGCACTCCAACGCCGTGACCGGCTCGCTCGTCTCCAACCTGTCCGCCTCGCTGCTCAACGAGTTCCGCTTCCAGTGGGCCCGCGAGGACCGTCCCCGCCCCTACGACGGCCCGAACATCACCGGCCAGAGCCGCCCGATCCCGGACACGGCGTTCGATTTCGGCAGCGCCTACCGCTTTGGGATGCCGTTCTTCATCCCGGTGGACTACTTCGACGAGCGCATCCAGTTCAACAACAACCTCTCCGTCGTCAAGGGCCGCCACTCGATGAAGTTCGGCCTCGAGTTCAACCGGGTGCACTCCAACCAGACCTTCCGCGGCTTCCAGAACGGCCGCTACATCTTCGGCTCGACCGACGGCTTCCTGAACTACACGAAGAACCCCAAGTACGTCGAGTGCTCGAACGGCACGACGTCGCAGACGGGCGCGTGCCCCGCGGGCACCAGCATCACCGGGCCGCTGCTGCTGTTCCTGCAGCAGTTCGGCGTCGGCGGACTGAGCGCCGAAGAGGCCGGCACCCAGGACATCCCGCAGACCGAGTTCGCCGTCTTCGCCCAGGACAAGTGGCAGCCCAGCCGCAGCCTGACGATCCACTACGGCCTGCGCTGGGAGATGCAGAAGCAGGCGGACATGATCACGCCCGCGAGCGAGGTGTTCTACGCCCCGCTCATCGGCAAGACGGTGACCAACTCGTTTGGGACCTTCCCCTTCGTCTCGAACGGCGAGATCCCGTCCGACTACCAGATGTGGCAGCCGCGTGTCGGCCTCTCGTGGGATCCGGGCGCCGACGGCAAGACCGTGGTGCGCCTGAACGGCGGGCTGTTCTACGGCCGCGTCCCCGGCCTGGCGCTCGCCTCCTCGCGCTCCACGAACGGCAGCCGCGCGCAGAACGCCTTCCGCGCCAGCTTCTTCAACGGCTTCGGCGTCACGCCGCCGACCTATCCCAACCTGCTGCCGGCCGAAGCCGGACAGGGCGTGCCCGATCACCCGGGTGTCTTCGTGTTCAACGAGAACTTCCAGAACCCGCGCACTTGGTCGGCCTCGGCCTCCGTCGAGCGTGAGGTCGCGCCGGAGCTGGCGCTGCTGGTCCAGTACAACTACGCCAAGGGCGAGCACCTCACGCGCTTCCTCGAGCAGAACGACACCGCATTCGGCTGTCCCTGGGCTACCGGGATCGGCCCCGGCGGCACGAACGGCATCTCCTGCGGCTCGTCCGGCGGGGGCGGTCTCACGAGCGTCGAGTCGACGGCGAAGAGCAGCTACAACGGGCTCACCTTCGGCATGACCAAGCGTTGGGCGAGCAACTACCAGTTCCAGGTGAACTACACGCTGTCCTGGGACAAGTCCGACGACGACAACGAGCGCGACCCGTTCACCTATCGCTACATCAGCTATTCCAACCTCGATGCCGAGTACGGCTACTCGGACCGCGACCAGCGCCACCGGCTGAACGCCATCCTGCTGTGGCTCGCGCCCGGCAAGCTGAATGTCAATATGCGCTACGCCTACCGCTCGGCTCAGCCCCTGTCGCTGAGCGCGACCGGTGCCATTTCGCAGACGGTCTTCGGACCGGGCTCAGACCGGATCCGGGCCGACGGCTCGATCGTGGAGCGCAACACCGGCCGCAAGGAGAACGAGTACTCGTCGCTCGACCTGCGGCTCTCGCGCGAGTTCCGGCTGAGCAACCGAATCCGGCTGGAGCCCATCGCAGAGGTCTTCAACCTGTTCGGCAGCAAGAACTTCAGGCAGCCGAGCTACCAGAACCTGGTGTTCAACTTCGACGGCACGATCGCGAGCGGCCTCGGCGATGCCCGCCAGATGCAGCTCGGCGCAAGACTCGTCTGGTAATTCCCATGGGGCCGGCCCGCCCGGGCCGGCCCCATCGCTTCCGTCAGCTGGTCCGTTGGCTGCTTGTTGCTCCGGTTGACCGGCCTATCCGGGGGGCATCCCGCCCCCCGGACCCCCGGGGCATATTCGTGCCACCAGGTCGTATGGGTGAGCTTCGGTCACCTCGCAGGTCACGAACGATCCCGGCTCGGCGGTGCCGTCGTTCAGGATCACCTGGCCGTCGATCTCGGGGGCCTGGGTCGCGAGCCGACCGCGCAGCAGCAGGTCGCTGTCCGGGTGGGTGCCTTCCACGAGCACCTCGACCCGCTCGCCCACTCGCGCGCGGTTGCGGCGCAGCGAGAGACGCTTCTGGAGCGACATCAGCTTCCGGCGCCGTGATTCCTTGACCCGGGCCGGCACACGGCCGGGGAGATCCCAGGAGGTGGTTCCCTCCTCGTCGGAGAACGTGAAGACA
>CAZVOI010000503.1:0-10278 GCA_964628275.1 uncultured Acidobacteriota bacterium
CGGCGCGCCGTCGATCGTGAACTCGTTGCCGCCCTGGGTGCCGTTGGCCATGATTCCGGCCAGGTTGCCGTTGTCGGCCGGACGCGAGAAGTGCAGGTCCGAGGAGTCCATGATGCCGGGCGAAAGCCGCGTCAGCATGTACGCGGTCCCGTCGCCGAGCGGCAACTGTTGGATCTGGCTGCTGTCGATCACCTGACCGGTCACGCCAGAGCTGGTGTCGAGGAGCGGCGTCTCGGCGATCACCGTGACGACCTCTTCCATCCCCCCGGGGGACAGCGTCAGCTCCAGGGCCACCGAATCGCCGACGCGAACTTCGACGTTCTTGCGCACCACGGTCTTGAAGCCATCGAGCTTGGCGGTGACGTCGTAGGTCCCGGAGTTGAGGTAGCGAACCTGGAACGCGCCCTTGGCGTCCGTGACCACGTTGGCGGCGACATTGGTGGCGACGTTGCTGACGCTGACACTCACCCCCGGAAGCACGCCGCCGGTCGCGTCCACGACGCTGCCGACGACGGCGCCGCGAAAATCCTGGGCGAACGCGGGCGCGACGAAGCCGAACGCGGCCAGCGCCGCGCGGCATGCCCGGCGGCGAGAGACGTCGGTCTTCATCGGCTCTTCCCCTCCACGGAAACCGACCGCTAACGCCCTCGCGACGCCGGAGGCTCGACCGCGGTCGCGGCGAGCAGCAGCGCGCACAGGCCGTGCGGCGAGTTGCTGAGGCGCTTCTTGTTCAGGTAGCTCGCGAGGTCCTTCTGCGCTCCCATTCCTTCGACGGCTCCCGTGACGACCGGTCCGTGTTGGTCCTCCGAGAGCGTCGCGACCAGGCCCTTGAAGCCGCGCTCCGCGACGGCCCGGAGGTCGGCGTCGAGATATCCCCGCGCGGCGCCGCGCGCGAGCGCATACACGATCATGCCGCTGCCCGAAGTCTCGACCCAGTTCTCGACCAGGCCAGGCTTGTCGAGCACCTGGAACCAGAGGCCGGTCTTGGCGTCCTGAACCGCGCGCACGCCGCGCGCGCCTTCGCGCAGCAGCGCCGTGAGCTGGGCGCGACCCCCGTGCGCAGCGGGCAGCTCGTCGAGGACGTCCACCAGCGCCATCAGGTACCAGCCCATCGCGCGGCCCCAGACCTCGGGCGAGAGCCCCGTCTTGGGATCGGCCCAGGCGGCGTTCTTGTCGGCGTCCCAAGCGTGGCGCAACAGGCCGCTCGCTCCCGGAGCGCGCGTGTGCAGGGCCATCAGCCTCGCCTGCTGGACCGCGGTGTCTTGTGGCAAGCCGGTCTCGCCAAAGAGACGTCCGTACCTCACCAGGAACGGCTCGCCCATGTACAGGCCGTCCAGCCACATCTCGTCGGGATACTTCTGCTTGTGCCAGATGCCGCCGACGCTGTTGCGCGGCATCGTTTCGAAGCGCGCGCGCAGGAAGCGAGCCGCCTTCGCGTAGCGCGGATCCTTCGTCTCTTCGTACAAGAAGAGAACCACCAGCCCCGGCTGGATGCGGTCGAAGTTGTGGCCCGCGGCGTCCTCGCCCAGGTCGACGCTGCCGTCTTCCCGAAGGTACGAATCGACCCAGCGTTTCGCGTAGGCGACATAGCGCGGGTCAGGGTGCGCTTTGTGAACCTGGGCGAGGCCGTGAAGGATGATCCCGGCGTTGTACTCGAAGCCTTTCTCGGGGGCGATCGTGAGCGGATCGGGCCAGCGCGCGAGCACCGCGTTGGCGAGACGCACCGACAGCGGCGCGGGCTCGGCCGCCCGCAGCGGCGCGTTCGCAGCGAGAAGAATGACGAGCGCCGCCGCTCGCTTCATGCGGCGGGCTCCACGCCACGCGCGACCTTGCCGAGCTCGAGGCCGAGATAGCCGCGCGCGTTGAAGAAGCTAATGTCCTGGATCAGCCGGCCCAACTGGGCTCGGTCGTCGGGCAGGGTGCCGCGGGCGACGTCGCGGCCCAGGATGTTCGCCAGAAGCCGCCGAAAGTACTCGTGGCGCGAGTACGAGAGGAAGCTGCGCGAGTCGGTGATCATACCGATGAAGCGGGACAAGAGTCCCATGTTCGAGAGCGCCCGCATCTGTGCCTCCATGCCCTCGAGCTGGTCGAGGAACCACCAGGCCGAGCCGTACTGCATCTTGCCGGGCGTCGAGCCATCCTGGAAGTTGCCGACCATCGTCGCGAACAGCTCGTTGTCGGCCGGGTTCAGGTTGTAGAGGATCGTCTTGGCGAGCTGCTCTTTCTCGTCGAGCCGGTCGAAGAAGCGCGATAGCGGCCGCGCCTGCTCGAAGTCGCCGATCGAGTCGAGGCCGGTGTCGGCGCCCAGTTTCTTGCGAAAGCGCGTGTTGTTGTTGCGCAGCGCGCCCAGGTGGTACTGCTGCACCCAGCCGCGCGCGTGGTCCATCACCGCGAAGCGATGCAGGATCGCCGAGCGATAGCGGAGGATCTCGCCGGTATCGGGGGTCTTGCCAGCGCGTGCCTTGTCGAAAGCGCCCTTGACGTCGGCGTCCGACCACGGCTCCGCGTACATCTGCTCGAGGCCGTGATCCGAAGCGCGGCAGCCGGCTTCGTGAAACGCCGCGTGGCGTTTGTCGAGCGCCGCCAGGAACTGGTCGAGGCTCGAAATCGATATGCCCGACGCGGCCTCGAGCTTGGCGAGCCAGGCGCTGAAGCTCGCCGGATCGTCCACGCCCATCGCCTTGTCCGGCCGCCAGGTGGGATAGACCCGCGTGTCGGGGTCGGCGCGGCGTGCCAGCGCCAGGTGATGGTCGAGGCTGTCGGCCGGGTCATCGGTCGTGCAGACGACGGCGACCTTCCACTGCCGCAGCAACCCCTGCGTCGTGAATCCGGGCTCGGCGAGCTTGGCATTGCAGCGCTCGAAGGTGTCCTTGGCGGTGCGCTCGGACAGGATCTCGGCGACGCCGAACGGCCGCAGCAGCTCCATCTGAGTCCAGTGGAACAGCGGGTTGCGGAGCGTGTGCGGCACGGTGCGCGCCCAGGCCAGGAACTTCTCGTAGTCGCTGGCGTCGCCGGTGCAGTAGCGCTCGGCGACGCCGTCCGCCCGCATCGCCCGCCATTTGTAGTGATCGCCGTCGAGCCAGATCTCGGTGATCGAACGGAAGCGATGGTCGCTGGCGATCTGCTCCACCGGCAGATGACAGTGGTAGTCGACGATCGGGAGGTCCTTCGCGAAGCGATGGTAGAGGTCCACCGCGACGTCGTTCTCGAGAAGGAAGTTCGCGTGGATGAAGGGCTGGCTCATGTTTGGGGCTCCGCTTCGCCGACGCGCGCGGGCGCGAGCGTCGGCACGAGCAAGTGAATCACGAGTAGTGCCACCAGGTAGGCCGACCCGGCGACGGCGAAGATCGGGACGTAGCTGCCGGTCCGCTGCAGGATCTCGCCCACCACGAGAGCGATCAGCATACCGCCGACCGAGCCCGCCATGCCGCCGATGCCCACGACCGATCCGACGGCCCGTCTCGGGAACATGTCGGAGACGAGCGTGAACAGGTTCGCGGACCAGCCTTGGTGGGCCGAAGCCGCCAGGCCGACGAGCGCCACCGCGGCCCACAGGCCCTTCACCTGCGAGGCGAACACGATCGGCACCACGCACAACGCGCACACCAGCATCGCCGTTTTGCGCGCGCGGTTGGCGGTCGCGCCGCGCTTGATCAGCGCCGACGAGAGCCAGCCGCCGCCGATGCTGCCGACGTCGGCGATCAGGTAGATCGCCACGATCGGCGGACCCATCGACGCGAGGTCGACGCCGTGGTTGCGCTTCAGGAAGTCGGGGATCCAGAAGAGATACAGCCACCAGATCGGGTCGGTCATGAACTTGCCGAGGGCGAAGGCCCAGGTCTGGCGATGGCCGAGCAGCGTCAGCCACGGGATTGGCGTCACCGCCTCGGCAGGGTCGCTGCGGATCAACGCCAGCTCGGCGGCCGAAAGCCGCGGGTGCGTCTCGGGTGCGTCGTAGAACTTCCACCACGCGAGGATCCAGACGAAGCCGGTGAGCCCGGTGACGATGAACGCCCATTCCCAGCCGTAGTGCAGCGTGATGAAGGGCACGACCATCGGCGTGATCAGCGCGCCGATGTTGGTGCCGGAGTTGAAGATGCCGGTCGCGAACGCGCGCTCCTTCCGAGGAAACCAGTCCGCGACCGTCTTGATCGAGGCCGGGAAGTTACCGGCTTCGCCCAAACCGAGCAGGAAGCGCGCGAGCGCGAAGCCGGCGGCGGCGCCCGACAACAGCACGATCGAGGGCGGGTCGATCAGCACCGTCGGCAGCCGAAGCCCGGGCGCCCAGGCCGCGGCCGCGTGGCCGATCGCGGCCAGGCTCCAGAGCCCGACCGCGATCGTGAAGCCGAGCCGCGTTCCGAGTCGATCCATCACACGTCCGGCCAGCAACAGGCCGATCGCGTAGGCGAGGTTGAAGCTGAAGACGATCGCCGCGTAGTCGCGCTCGCTCCAGGAGAACTGCTGCTGCAGCGTGGGCTTCAGGAGCCCGAGCACCTGCCGGTCGATGTAGTTGATCGTCGCGGCGAAGAACAGCAGCGCGCAAATGCCCCAGCGTACGTAGCCGACGCGCGCGGTGCTCATGGGATCGGTACTCCCCGGATGGTCTGACCTTTGGTGCGTTCGAGCCACAAGGGCGCTCGTAAGTAGCATCTAAGTGGCTGGCCTGTCAAGCCACTCTCGTCGAATTGGTTTGACCAAAAGGGAGTGCGACGGTTACTCGTAGCGAAGGGCTTCGACGGGGTCGAGGGCCGCCGCTCGCTTGGCCGGCCAAACGCCAAAGGCCAGGCCGACGCCGATCGAAACCGAGAGGCCCGACACGATAGCCCAGGCGGGAATCTCCGCCGGCAGGTCGGGAAGCAGGGCCATCAGCAGGCGGCTGGTGGCGAACGCCAACAGCACGCCGAGCAAGCCGCCGGCGAATGTCAAAGACATCGCCTCGAGCAGGAACTGGCGCACGATGTCGCCGCGGCGCGCGCCCAGGGCTTTCCGGACGCCGATCTCCTGGGTGCGCTCGGTGACGCTCACCAGCATGATGTTCATCACGCCGATACCGCCCACCATCAGGCCCACGCCCGAGATCGCGATCGCCACCAGGCCGATCGCGGCCGTGATCGAGTCGAACTGCTCGATCATCCGGGCGGCCGTCGACAGGTCGAAGTCGTTCGGCTGGTTGTGGCGAAGCCCGCGGCTGCGGCGCAGCACCTCTTCCACCTCTTCGAGCGCGGTCTTCACCTCGCCGGGGCGCGCGCGGATCACCAGCATCATCCACTCGCTGGTGCGCGGCGAGATCTTGCGCGCGGTGCGATACGGCATCAGCACCATGTTGTCTTCGTCGTTCTCGCCCATGAAGCCGCCCTTGCGCTTGTCGAGGACGCCCAGGATCCGGAACGGCTGGCCGGCGATCGTGATCTCGACGCCTTCGATCTGTGTCTTGTAGGGGAACAGCGCCTCGGCGACCGCGACGCCGATCACGACGACGTTGCGGCGCGCCAGGTCGTCGTCGGCGCTGAAGAACCGCCCCTGGCTCAGGGAGAAGTTCGTTATCTCGAGGTAGTTTGCGGAAACGCCCTGGAGCTGGGCCTGGCGGTACTTCATGCCGCGGAACGACAACTGGCTTTCAGACGGAAGCCACAGGAACGCCGAGTTGGCCACGTCCAACACGTGCGTCGCGCCCTCCTTGATCGCAAAGCCGTTCTCGGGCTTGAGCGGCCGGCGGCGGAACTCGGCGCGGTCGCGCGGGCCGACGCGCGGGCCGGTCGAGAGATGGAACGCGAAGATGTTGTTGGTGCCGTACTCCTCGACCATCGTCACGACGTTCTTGCGCAGCCCGGTCAGGATCGACGCGATCACCACCACCACCAGCACGCCGATCACCACGCCGAGGATGGTCAGGCCGCTCCTGAGCTTGTGCGCGCGCACGTTGTCGAGCGCGAGCGCGATCGTGTCTCTGTGGAAGAAGGCCGCCAGCGCCTTCATGTCGTGCGCGTCAGCGCCACCACCGGATCGAGCTTCGACGCCCGCCAGGCGGGGTAGATCCCCGCCAGCACGCCGACGCTGCTCGAAACCACCAGCGCTAGCACGACGTAGGGCGCAGTGATCGTCATCGGCAGCGGCGTCGTCGCCCCAATCAGCGCCGCCAGCGCCGCCGACAGCAGCAGGCCGAGCACGCCGCCGATCGCGCACAAGAGCGCCGACTCGATCAGGAACTGCACCAGGATCTCGCGGCGTTTCGCGCCCACCGCCTTGCGAAGCCCGATCTCGAAGGTGCGCTCGTTCACGCTCACCAACATGATGTTCATCACCACGATGCCGCCCACGATCAGCGAGATCAGCGTGATCGGGGTCACGACCGCGGCAATCGCGCCGGTGAACTGATCGACGTCCTGATTGACCTCCTCCACGTTCACCAGGCCGAAGTCGTCGTCGTCCTTGAAGCGCAGCTTGTGACGGTTGCGCATCGCGAGCCGCGCCTCTTCGAGGGTGCCGGGGAACGCCTCCCGGTTCTTGGCCAGGCCGTGGAGCTGGATGCTCTGGCGGCGGCCGAACACCCGCCCCCAGGTCGTGATCGGCATGTACACGATGTTGTCGAACGACTGGCCGAGCATCGAGCCGCGCGCGGCCTCGACGCCGACGATCCGGAACGGCACGCCCTTGATCGGCAGCTCTTTCCCGATCGGGTCGGTCATCGGAAAGAACTTGTTCTTCACGTCCATCCCGATCACGCACACGAAGGCGGGATGCTCGATCTCGTGGGGCAGCAGGAAGCGGCCCTCCGCGATCGTCTTGTCCTCGATCGTGACCATGTTCGCCGTGACCCCGGCGACGCGCGTGCGCAGCAGCTCCTGGTCGCCGAGCTTCAGGTCGACTCCCTGGTCCGCCTGGGCGCCGACCTCCTCGCACGAGCCGCAGCGGGCCTGCAGCGACTCGAAGTCGCGCAGGTCCAGCCGCTTGTTGCGGCGGTTGCGGCGCTCCCACTCCTCGTCGCTGATCCGGCCCGAGGAGGCCATCCGACCGATCATGAAGTGATTGGCGCCCAGCACCTTCGACACGCGCTCGACCACGTAGCTGTTCATGCCGCTGATGCAGGCGCCGACCACGACCACCGAAGACACGCCGATGATGATCCCGATCAGCGTCAAGAACGAGCGGAGCTTGTGGGCGAGGATCGACGAAAGCGCGATCCTCACCGCCTCGACGTGGGACGAAGACGACAGAGCCATGGCCTTTGCTTCACTCTACGCGCTGAGCCAGTCAAGGGTTCCACGATCACCCGCGAAACGGGGTCCAAAGCCTTGACAAGGCAGGACCCTTCCGCGATGCTGGCCGCGTTCGTCAGTCTCCTGGGGTAGGTTCCTTGGCCTTGGCCGTCCGGACGACACTCGCGGCGCTGGTCTTGTCGCTGGCCACGGCCGCGAGCGCTCCCGCAGAAGATCCCGCTTGGGCGCTGCTCGAGAAGACCGCGCCGCTCGCGGGAGCCGTCGATGTCCAGCACACCCGCTGGTCGGTTCCGCGGCCGCCGGGAACGCCCTACGACGTGATCGGCCTGCATCGCTATCGGACGGCGGCGCCGCCCGTGGCCGCGCTCCTGTACCTCCCCGGCACGAACATGAACGGAGTGGCCGCGCTCAGCGACGACGATCACAATCTCTGGCTGTTCCTGGCGCATCGCGGCATCGACGTCTTCACGCTGGACTATCGGACCCACGCGGTGCCGGCTTCGGGCGTCAGCGAGTTCGGCTTCATGCGCGGCTGGACGATGGCGGCGTTCGTCGCTGACATCCAGGCAGCCGCGCAGAAAGCGCGTGCCGAGAGCGGCCAGCCGCGGCTGTTCGTGGCCGGCTTCAGCCGCGGCGTATCGCTCGCCTATGCATACGCTGCGACCGAGCCGAACGGGGTCGCGGGGCTGATTGCCCTCGACGGCTCCTTCAAGAACCACGCGCCGAAGAACCAGTACGACGCCGCGACCGACCTGCAGAAGCTGGAGTCGAGCGGCGCCTGGGCGAGCGACGTCTCGGGGCGGTCCGGCTGGGAAGCGCGCGACAAGCTGATGCAGGCCGCTGCTTCCAACCCGGCGGCGACCGCGAGCGATGCGAAGTTCAAGACGATCGGCGAGCAGCTCGCGAACGTGCTCTACACCGCGTGGCGGCCGGGCGGACTGGCGAACGCGGTCGACGGCCTCTCCAAGCCGCAAGTCCTGGCGAAGCTCTTGGCCGGCTACGACCGCTACTACCCGGCCGTGCAAGATAGCGACGGCCGCTCGATCGGCGATCGCGACGACGACGCGCGAACGCCGATCGACGATCTGTGGGGCGAGATGAAGACGCCGGTCCTGTACTTTGGTTGCACCGGGATGGGCGGCGACTGGCTGCTGAACGGCATCTATTCGGCCGACAAGAGCGGCTCTCCCGACGTGACGCTGAACGTCCTCGAGCGCTACGGACACCTGGACGTGATCGTCGGCGAACGGGCGCGCGCGGACGTCTTCGAGACCACGTCGGCCTGGATCCTGAAGCGAGCCCAGCCGTGATCGGGCCGGCCTTCCTGCTGCTCGCCTTGTATTCGGAATCTGAAGCGCTCCAAACGCCGCACGCGCACGCCACGCCGCCGGCCAAGGACGCGCGGCCGCCGCTCTTCGAAGATCTCGGCGCGCACAGCCACGCGATCACGACGACCTCGCCCGAGGCGCAACGCTATTTCGATCAGGGGCTGCGGCTTCTGTACGGCTTCAACCACGACGAGGCCGCGCGTGCCTTCCGCGAGGCGGCACGTCTAGATCCCGAATCCGCGATGAGCTTTTGGGGCGTGGCGCTGGCGCTCGGCCCCAACATCAACCTGCCGATCGACAAGGATCGCAACGCGAAGGCGCTCTTTGCCCTCGCCCAGGCGGAGGCCGCGCTAGGCAAGGCCAGCGAGCGCGAGAAACACTACGTTCGCGCGTTGAAGACGCGCCACTCGAACGATCCCCTGGCGCTGCGCGAGGAACTCGATCGCAACTACGCGACAGCGATGCGGGACCTCAAGAAGCGCTACCCGGACGATCTCGACGCGGCGACGTTGTACGCAGAAGCCCTGATGGATCTTCGCCCCTGGCGGCTTTGGATGGCCGACGGCACGCCGGCCGAAGGAACGCTCGAGATCGTCACGGTGCTCGAAGACGTGCTGCGCCGGGAACCCAACCACCCCGGCGCGAATCACTACTACATCCACACCATGGAGGGATCGCCATTTCCGGAGCGCGCGCTGCCGTCGGCCGACCGGTTGCCCGGGCTGGTGCCAGGCGCCGGGCATCTCGTCCACATGCCCGCGCACATCCGGATGCGAACCGGCGACTATCAGGGCGCGGCGCTGGCCAACGCCGAAGCGGCGCGCGTGGACGAGAAGTACTTCGCGCGCGTCCCCGAAAAGGGCGTCTACTGGTTGATGTACTACAACCACAACCTGCACTTTCAAGCGGGGGCAGCCGCGATGGCTGGGCGTTCGGCCGAAGCCGAAAAGGTCGCGGCCGAGCTGGCGACGAATGTCGCGCCGTTCCTGAAGGACATGCCGATGGGCGAGTTCTTCATGCCGATGCCGCTCTACGTCGCGCTCCGCTTCCAGAAGTGGGACAAGGTTCTGGCCTTGCCCGAACCGGATGCCGCCTTTCCGGCGTCGCGCGCGCTGCGCCACTTCGGCCGCGCGCTGGCGCTCTCCGCGAAGCGCGACGCCAAGTCCGCGGCGGCCGAGCGGGAGGCCTTCGCTCGCGAGCGCACGCTGGTTCCGCGAGACGCAACGCTCAACCTGAACCCCGCATCGGCCGTGCTCGATATGGCCGAGCTGACGATGGACGCGCGGCTCGCGACGGCTCGCGGTGAGCGCGGCAAGGCGCTCCAGTTCTGGGCACAGGCTCTGGATGCCGAGACGCGGCTCGTCTACGATGAGCCGCCGATCTGGTACTACCCTCCGCGGGAATCGCTCGGCGGCGAGTTGCTGCGCGCGGGACGGTTCTCCGAGGCGGAGGCCGTTTTTCGCGACGACCTTCGGGCCAACCCGCGCAACGGCCGGTCGCTGTTCGGCCTGATGAACGCGCTATCCGGCCAGAAGCGCGACGGCGAGGCGGCGCTCGTGAGGAAAGAGTTCGAAAGGGCATGGTCGGGGGCAGACGTGAAGCTTCGGGTGGAGGATCTATGAAGAAGAAGACAACGGTTTCTTGGCGCTTCGCGACGGCGGTCTTGGTCGCGCTGCTGGCGCCGGCGCTGGCGCATGCGCAGGCGACGGGCGGGATCACCGGCATCGTCACGG
>CAZVOI010000504.1:0-9928 GCA_964628275.1 uncultured Acidobacteriota bacterium
CTCCCGCCGCCTCTGGCAGCCACCAGCGGCTCTAGAACCGATGTGAGCGACTCCGCCGCATCCATGGATGAACGAGCGAAAAGAGGGACGCGCGGTTCCACCGAAGCCTCGTTCAGGCGCCGCACCAGCGCGGCGGCCAGGGCTTCGGGTTGGTCCGGTTCGACGAGGTCGCGCTCGGGATCAAGCGCGAGCGACGGAATATCGCCAACTCGGCTCGCGACGAACGATGTCCCGCAGGCGAGCGACTCGAGCAGCACGTTGGGGATTCCCTCCGAGCGGCTCGGCAGCACCGTGAGGTCGGCAGCGCGGTAGAAGTCCCCAAGCAGCTCGTGGCTCACGGATCCGAAGAAGCGCACGCCACGCAGACCGCGCCGCTCGACGTCGGCGGCCAGCGCGCCGCGCAGCGGTCCGTCGCCCACGAGGGCCAGCACGCAGTCGATCTTCTGAGCCTGCAGGCGCTCGACAGCCGCGATCAGCACGTCCAGCCCTTTGACGTGAACCATGCGCCCGACCCAGAGGAGGACCTTCGCACGAGGATCGAGTCCGAGCCGGCTGCGGGCCTCCGCGGCGGGTCCTGGCGCAAAGAGACGCGTGTCCACGCCCCGGTGAAGGCTGTGGACGCGAGCCGCCGATGCGCCCAGTTGCTCCACCCGGGCCGCGAGGTTCCCCCCCACGGGGAATATGGCGTCGACCGAGGCCAGCACACGCTGAATGGCCCGCTTGCGACGGCGATCCCGCGCGAGCAACAGCAGGTCCGAGCCCCCGACGATGAGACCGCAAACGGCGCCAGCCAACTGCGCCGCACGCACGGCGGCCTCGCCATCGGGGTGCGCCCAATAGCCGAGGACCGCGTGTGGCCGGAAGCGGCCGAACAGCTCGCGAAGCGCGCGCCGCAACGAGAGCCAGAGGAACGTGCCGTAGTGTGGCCTCAGAACCTTCGGCGTGTAGTAGTAGGTCGGAAACACGGCTTCGATCTCCGCCTCCGCGAAAGACCGGTCGGCGGCCGCGGGCGAGCCGGGACGGGCCAGACCCCAGGCCACAGGCCAAGGCACCGGTGCCACTACCTTGACCTCGTGTCGGGCAGCCAGAGCCCAAACCAGGGAACGGTTGAAGGTCCCTTTCGTGGGCTCGAACGGCGTGGGATAGACGGTACTCAGGAAGAGCAGGCGCACTCCAGGTCAGCCTTGCACATCCTGCCCCAGAGGCTGTCCAACGTTGGTCACCACGACCTGGAGCCTGCCGGCGGGCGTCAAGGGAATGCTTTCCACGCGCTCGATCTCAAACCGGACGCGAGGACCCAAAACCAGGCGGGCTTCCTCCTCGATTCGCGGGATTCACCATCTCTCGGTAAGAGGGCGGTCAGCACGCTGGTGCGCCGGGAGACCCGATCGAATCGCGGCCCAGGGCTTCTCTGTAGAGCGCCTGATAGCGGGAGACCATTGCCTCGACGGCGAACAGGGTCTCCACACGCCGCCGGCCGGCCGCGCCCATCGCGGCCGCTCGAATCGGCTCTCGGATCAGAGACAGGATGCCTTCCGCCAACGCCTGCGGCGAGCGCGGCGGAACCAGCAGTCCTGTTTCGCCGTGGGCCACCACCTCACGATTGCCGCCGACGTCGGTAGCCACCACCGGCAGCCCGCAGGCCATGGCTTCCAGGAGCGTGAGCGAGATTCCCTCGCTCAGCGACGACAGCACGAAGACGGAGGCGCCTTGCAGCAAACCGGCGACATCGTCTCGAAAGCCAAGAAGCCTCACCTGCGACTCCAGACCCAGTTCGGCTCGCAGTCGCTCCACTCGGGCCCGCTCAGGCCCGTCGCCGACGAGTTCCAGCTGGAAATCGGGGATGGCGTCGACGGTGGCACGCACGGCGCGAAGCAGGGTCTCTTGGTCCTTGACCGGATCCAGGCGAGCGACGCTTATCCCGCGCCAATTGGCGCCCGCCGCTGGCGCCGGATGGCACTGGAATCGCCGCGTCTCGATGCCGTTGTAGACGACCCGCACCTTCCGGCCCGGGACGCGCTCGATGTCGCGGGCCACTGCGGCAGCGTCTTCGGAAACAGCGACGACGACATCGCTGAAGCGAGCCGCCCATCGGTTCAGAGAAACTGCCCGGCGGATCTGGGGGTAATTGCGCCCATGCTTGGTGTGGACAAGGGCGGGAACGAGACCGAGCAGGCGAGCGAAGGCGCCGAACTTATGGGGTGTCGGGTTGTGAGAGTGGAGGATGTCGGGACGGAGCTGCGAGAGGCGCCGCACGAAGGACCAGAGGCGCGACACGCGACCGCGGGCGTCGAGGGCCTCGATCGGGACGTCCAGCTTCTCGAAATGGGGCGCTAGCTCGCCGCGGTGCCTCAAGCACATCACGTGGGGCTCGAATTCGCTTCGGTTCGTGTTCCGCACCAGGTTCAGCACGACGTTTTCAAGACCGCCGATATCGAGGGTCGACACGAGGTGGAGGACGCGGATCGGTCGCTGCGAGCCACCGCTCACGAGCGCGTCTCGGGTTAGCGCTCCGGCATCCGCTGAGGAATCCGGGGTTGGCGGTTTCAAGAGTCCGTCCCGGATGCGATTCGACCCCATGATCTCGCAAGAACTCCGCCCAAGAGCGCCCCGCGACCCAGCTTAAGCGCCTCTTTGGTGATTTTGGTGACGCCTCCGCCGACACCTCGACCGAAGTCGCTGATACCGCGGCTGGCAGCCTCGCACCACCAGCCAGCTCCTGCTTCCCAGGGTGCTGGGCGGGAAGGAAGGAGCCTAGGCCGCCACCATTGTCGTGGGCAGCCGCCGTTCCGCCCGCCCATTCCTTCCCAAGACGACCACCCTCACGGTGTCCAAAAGGATCCGCAGGTCGAGAGGGACCGACATGTGTTTCACGTAGTAGAGATCGAAGCGCATCTTCTCGGTCTCCTCCTCGAGATTGTTGGCATAGCCGTATTTGATCTGCGCCCAGCCCGTAATCCCGGGCCGAATGGCGCAGCGCAAGGGGTAGAAGGGGATGTTCTCGAGGAAGAGTGAATGGTTCGAAACCGGATGCGGCCGCGGACCGACGAGGTTCATCTCGCCCTTGAGCACGTTCAGGAACTGCGGCAGCTCGTCGAGGCGGAACTTCCGAAGCGCCCGGCCGATGCGGGTGATGCGGAGCCGGTTATCGCCCTCCCACTCCGACGTCTTTTCCGCCTGCATTCGCATGGTTCGAAACTTGATCAAGTCAAAGGGTTCGGCCCGCAAGCCGAGGCGCCGATGCACGAAAAGAACTGGCCCCGACGAATCGAGCTTGATCGCGATGGCTATCAACGCCAGGAAGGGAGCGAGCAGGATCAGGGCAGCCAGGGCGAAGACCACGCTCACGATGCGACTGACCGCGATGGTCCAGGCTGGCTTCTGGAAATCCTTGGAGAAGATGAGGCTGCTCGGGGTCAGGGCCTCGATGGACATCTCGCCGGTGAGCCGCGCAGAGAATTCCAGGCCATCCTCCACGACGATTCCGTCGGCCCTGAGCCGCAGCAAGGCCCGCAACGGAAGGTGGCTGCGGCGTTCGGCCATCGCTACGACGATTCGCTTCGGACCGAGCTCGGCGACGGCGCGCAGCAACTGCTCCTCGATCGCCGGCCCGCCGTTGAACTCACGCACCAGTCCCAAGACTCTGAAGGGAGCCCCGGTCGCTTCGATCTCGTCACACAGGCGCTCCGCGAGCTGCCCACCGCCCAGAATGACAATCGGTTCGCCACGGTCATCGCCCTGTCTGGCGCGGCGATGAACTGACCTGGTCGCGAACGCCAGTGCAGTTCCCATGGTCAGCGTGGCGACACAGACGCTGCCATCGTTGCCTAGAGAAGGTACGAGAGCGTAGCCAAGAAGGACCAATGCCAGCGGAGCGGCGAACGAACGTGCGAGGCGTGGAAACAACTGCTGCGGGTCTCGGAGAATCCGCGGATCGTAGAGACCGTTGAAACACAGGGAGCCGAGCAGGCAAGGCATGACGACCGCCCACTGTCCGAACGCGCCCGGCGAGTCCTTGCCAGCAGCAACCAGTGTCGCGAACGACGCCGCGGCCACAAACGATCCTGCCTCGAGCAGGGCCAACACAATCGACTCCATCACTCCCTCACATGTTTGCAGCAAACGAACTGCCAACCGCTTCTCAAACTGCGGGGACGACTCAATTGCCTGACGGATCTCCGTCAGGGACGACTGTTCTAGGGAAGCGCTAACGAGACTCCTCTCATAAAGCGATAGCGCGCGATCGTCGCGGCGAGAGCGGGAAGCACGTCCGCCCTCTCGGCCGGGACGATTCGCACGACACGACCGCGGCACGAAACGAGCCCGCCCTTGCCGCGTCGCAGCTCGGCGGGAAGCTCGAATTGCATCTCCACGGTCGCGCTAGCAGGCATGACGTCGCGGGCCCGGAACAGTACTCCCGAGCGGCTGATGTTCTCGGTGACTCCCCGGTGCCAGTGGGGCTGGCCATCGCGCCTGAATGCGAATGGAAGCGATAGATCGAAACGTGGCGCACGTCCCGGAAGAAGTTCCATGCCGATAGTTTTCACCGAGGATCACAGGGGCGTCATCAGACAACATCGGAGCCGGCGGCGCAATTGGACGACAGTGCCGAATTGCGACCCGATGGTGCCGACTAGAGAGGCCCCGAAGGTGCCTGGTGGACTGGCACAAAGGTGCCGGAATCAGGAGTGGATCAGCCTGTGCTTGGTGGCGAACAGCGCCAGTTCGAGCCGATTCGAGACGCCGACCTTGTCAAAGATGTTCGTCAGGTGGTGTTTTGCCGTCTGTTCGCCGATGGCGAGCTTGCGGGCGACTTCTTTGTTCGAAAGGCCCGTCACGACGGCTTCGACGACCTCGAGCTCACGCTGCGTCAGCCCGAACGGCCGGGCCGAGGTATCCGACGCCTGTAGGTATTGCACCAGGTCGACTCCACTCTCACGTTCGAGCCAGTAGCGCCCAGCCATGACGGCTCGGATTCCCTTGAAGAGAAGCTGGCTCGGCGAGCCCTTCTGCACGACTCCCCACGCTCCCAGTTTCAGCGCGTGGCTGATCTCTGCTTTGTCGGCGGAGGCCGTCAACAGGAGGATGCGGACGGAACCCGACGGAGTCGCCAGCGACCGCAAGGTCTCCAGGCCGGGCACGGGCATCGCCAGATCGAGGAGCAGGACATCGGGCTGGAGCTGCCGAACGGCGTCGAGAGCGGCCGCCCCGTCCACGGACTCGCCGACCACATCGAAGTCCGGCTGCATCTCGAGCAGCCTGCGCAGTCCTTCTCGGAAGATACGATGGTCGTCCGCGATGACTATGCGAGTTCGCTTGGCCTTTGGTGGCGTCACCCGCCGAGATGGGGCCGACCGTCTGCCTGGTACCAGAAGCAACTCCCGAGCCCCGGTCGAGCCGACAGGCGGTTCAGACCATCTCTTCCCATTGAATTCTGAGGCCTAGTTTAGCGCGAACCGTCGCCCCCCTCTATAGGCTGGAGGTTCGCCGTTCAGCGTAGCTGTCCGAGCCATAGCCGGAGCCAGGCCTTGTTGGCTGAAGCTGCAGCCTGGGAAGCGAGCTTCGCGAAGCGCACGCTATTTTCTCGGCTGGCGGCGAATCAGCACCTTTTCGGGGGACGGAAACGTCGCGAGTGCCAGCACTGGCTGGCCTTTCATCCCGTGCGCCGCCCAGTGGAAGCCGCCGTCGTCGCTACGGTAGACGCCATCGTCAGTCCCAACGAACAGGACCGCGCCAGAGTCGGGATAGAGCGGGAACAGCAGCCGGTTTGGCTTGCCGCCCATCTTCTCGCCGAACGCCGCCCAGGTCTTTCCGGCATCCTCGCTGCGGAAGAGCCCCCGGTCGGTAGCGGCGTACAGGATCGGTCCGAACCAGACGAGGTCGCGAACCGACTCACCCGCGAGACCCGCGGCCAGCCAGCTCTTGCCCCCGTCAGCGGATCGGAACACACCCTGCTGCATCCCCGCGAACATCACGGGATCCATGCCGAAAAACGACGACAGCGCCAATGCGGCGACCGGGCCCTCGGGAAGACCCTGGCCGGGCCCCGTGAACGTGGCCGCCCCGTCGTTCGATACCAGAACACCGCGGCCGGTCGCCATGACCAGGGCGGGGCCGGGCCACTCGCCGCGGAAAACCGGGGTCTCGCGGAGCACGGTCGGCTTGAAGGTCTTTCCCGCGTCAGCGGACTTCAGGAGGCCCTCGGCCGTGCCCAGGAACACCGTCGAATCGCTCCCCGGATAGCGCGAAGGCAGCACGAACAGCGCCGTCGGAGCCTCGACGGACTTGGCCCAGGTCAGCCCGAAATCGTCCGAGACGAAGAGGCCTCCGGTGCCGCCGGCCCACACCCGCGGCGCCAGGGCGAGGATCGCCCTCACGTCGGAAAGATCGACCAGACTCTTGCCCGAAGACCCCGACTCCGCCGGCTGCCAGCTCGCGCCCCAGTCCTTGGTGCGCCACAGCTTCTGGCGTGTGCCCGCGAAGACGGTTAGGCTCGTGACGACCGGATCGCTCGATTGCCCGGAGGCCCGGGGGCCGGCCATCACCGCGGCCGAGAACAGGGCCGCGGCGGCCCGAACGCGCGCAGTCATCTCTCGAAGAATAACCGGAGCCGGTGGCAAGCCTGCAGCGGATCTTCGGGAATCACGCGCGTCTCGGCGACCACAGACATGAAGTTCGAATCACCCACCCAGCGCGGAACCAGGTGCAAATGGATGTGGTCGGCGACGCCGGCGCCGGCGGAACGCCCGAGGTTCATGCCGATGTTCATCCCATCCGGCCTGTAGACCTCGCCCAGCACGCCCTCCAGCCGCCGCGTCAGCGCCATCATCTCTTGCAGCTCTTCGGGCGTCGCGTCAGTCAATCGGCCCACGTGGCGGCGGGGCGTCACCATCACGTGACCCGAGCTGTATGGGTACAGATTCATCAGGATGAAGCAGTGGTCGCCGACGTGGACGACCAGGCTCTCGGGCGACTCCGAGGTTGCGATCGCCGCGCACATCACGCAGCCCTTCGGTTTGTCGGCTGAGGTCACGTAGGCGTGCCTCCAGGGTGAGCGGAGATGATCCATCGCCGCCTAGGTGAAGTCGACCTCGAAGACCGGGAAGCTCGCCTTGACGCCCTTGAATTTGGCGTCGCCCGCATACCGGAAGCGAATGTGGCGCTTCAGCTCGTCGTCGAAGAAGTCGAGCCGCCGGAGCCCACCCTCTTCCACCTCGGCGAATTCCACTTGCGGCTCGATCTGGACGAACGCGGCGCGGCTCACCGCGATCCCCTCGTTGAAGAGCGTGCCTTGCTCGTCCACGGTCACCTGCATCTCGCGCCCGCGAGAGAGCGCCGCGAGGCCCGGGTCGGTCGGCGTGTCGTCCTCCTCCATCGGTTTCTTGGCCGCGGAGGACAGCCGCCCCGCCAGGTTGACGTTCCTTCCGATGATGGTGTCCTGCGTCTCGCGCTCGTCGACGATGAAGCGCGCCAGATACACGCGTCCACAGTGGATCGAGATGCCCATCTTGAACTGAGTCTTGCCCTCTTCGCGGAGCCGATGCAGGGTGTCCTGGCACAGCACCGCCGTCCGCAAGGCGTGGAGCGGCCCCTTGGGATCCGCGTAGCCGGTGCCGTAGTGGATCATCATGCCATCGCCCAGGAACTTGTCGACCGTGCCGCCGAAGCGGAGCACGTGCGGCACGAACGCGTCGAAGACCTCGTACAGCTCGCGCGTCAGGTCCCGCTCGGAGATCTGGCCTTCTGAGGTCTTGGTGAAGCCGCGCAGGTCGAGGAACAGCACCGTCGCGTTGACGGCGTTGTTCAGCACCTGCGCCGACTCGCCGAAGTCGTAGAGCCGCCAGCCTTGACGCACCTTGTCCTCGAGATCCGCGTCAGCGGGCAGCACGACCCGGTCACGGAGCTCGGCGATCAGCTCGAAGCGCTTCAAGACGGTGGCAAACTCGAGGAACGCGTCGATCAGGTCGGACGGCGAGCGCTTCTCGATCTCCACCTTCAGCCGTTGCGCGGAGAGCAGTTGCGGGCCGGTGTTCCAGGCGTCGGCCAGCAGATACGTCATCAGCGGTGGATACAACGCGAGTTTGCTGGCGCCGGCGGGCGTCTCGAGCGCATCCCTGGGCACGCCGGCCCCAATCCTGTGGAGCCGTGCCTGGAGCGCCTTGTCGCCTTCTCGCGTGCGCCGCGTCAGCTCCCGCGAAAGCACGCCGTGGATCTCGGAGAAGGCCTCCCAGGAGATTCGATAGCGGCGGTTCGACGTGAGGATGGTCGGGAGGTCCAGGTCGGAGACGCTGGGCTCGGTGAAGGCCAGCCCATCGTCGATGATGGCGTCGATCAGGCCGCCGTTCTCGACTTCGCCGGTCATGAACGCGACCTTCTCGGGCGCTTCCTTCTCCAGCTCTTTGCGCACGTTCTGGTCGACGCGCTTGAAGAACGAGGTCAGCAGCGGCTGCACCGAGTACTTCGTCTTGCGCGCCTGGGCGTTCTTCGACTCGATCTCGCGGAGCGCCAAGGCGACCTCGCGGCTGACGGCGAGCCAGAACAGGTTGGCGAAGCCGAACCGGCGATCGGTCTTGCGCAGCGACCGGAGCGACGTGGCGAGCGCCTGCTCGTAGTCCTGGAGCTCGCGCGCCCGAACCTCGGGTCGCGGCGACAGCTCCGGGAACGCGACCCCGAACTGAGCCAGGGCTCCCTTCAGGAACGAGATCAGCTTGGGCCGGAGGCCATGATGAAAGCGGACGAAGAAGACTTCACGCGCGTCCTGCAGCTCGCCAGGCGGCAACAGCGGCAGCGGGGCGCCGAACAGCGCCTCGGCCTCGGCCAGGCCGCCCACGAAGAAGCGCGCCCGGGTCCAGTCTTTACGGAAGAGGTCCACGGACAAGCCGGCCCTTGGCTACGCGCCGCGGGTGTTGATCAGCTCCCGCAGCTCCTTGCCGGGTTTGAAGTGCGGCACTTGCTTCGCGGGAACGACGACACCGGCGCCTGTCTTCGGATTGCGGCCGCGGCGGCTGTCGCGGCGGCGGATCCTGAAGCTGCCGAAGCCGCGCAGCTCGATCTTGTCGCCGCGCTGCAAGGCGTCGATGATCGAAGTGAACACGGCGTCGACGATCACCTCGGAGTGCTTGCGCGTCAGATCGGAGGCGCGCGAAACCTGATCGACCAGCTCGGCCTTTGTCATGGCAGGAGCCTTTGGGCGCTATTCCTTGGCGTTCTCGCGAGCCTGCGCGGCGCGGATCGCGTCGCCCAACGTGGAACCGGAACCGCTCGATTGCTCCTTGTAGCTCTGGAGGTCCTTCTGGACCTCTTCCTGCTTCACGGCCTTCAGGGAGAGGCCGATCTTCTTCTCGCCCTCGTTGATCTTGAGGATCTTGAGCTGGAGCGTCTCGCCGGCCTTGAAGCTCTCTTCCGGCTTCTCGATGCGCTTCTCATCCAGCTCCGACACGTGTACCAGGCCCTCGATCCCCTCGTGCAGCTCGACGAACACGCCGAAGTTGGTCACGCGGGCGACCTTGCCCTCGACCATGTCGCCGGCCTTGTGGTGCGCGAAGAACTCGTCCCAGATGTCGGTTGCAAGTTGCTTCAGGCCCAGCGAAAGGCGCTGGTTCTCGGCGTCGATGTTCAGCACGATCGCCTGGACCGTGTCGCCCTTCTTGAGGATCTCGGACGGATGCTTGACGCGCTTCGTCCAGGACAGATCGGAGATGTGGATCAGGCCGTCGATGCCTTCCTCGACCTCGACGAACGCGCCGAACTCGGTCAGGTTGCGGACCTTTCCCTCGATCTTGGAGCTCACCGGGTACTTGGAGACGAGCTGTTCCCACGGGTTCTGCTCGATCTGCTTCAGGCCCAGGCTGATCCGATGCGCCTCCTGGTCCAGGCCGAGCACCACACACTCGACTTCCTGGCCGATGTTCAGGATCTTCGATGGATG
>CAZVOI010000505.1:0-1651 GCA_964628275.1 uncultured Acidobacteriota bacterium
GGCCATGGTCAACAGGATCGCGCGGGTAGGCACGCTCAGCGGACCGCGATCGGCCGGCCGGGCGAGCCGGTCGCGCCCTTGAACCGCACCGGAGTAAAGACGAACAGGAACTCGTGGACGCCGTCGCGAGAGAGCTCGTCGAGGGCCAGGTTCTCGATGTTGAAGATCCCGTTCTTCATGATCAGCTCCTGGTGGACCGGGAAGGCCAGACTCGGGTCGGGGTTGGGCTGGACCTCGGTTCCCCCCTGATCGCTCCCGACCATCGAGGCCTTGCGTTCGACCACCCAGCGCGCGACCTCGAGGCCGATCCCGGGCTGGTCGGCGTTGTACTTCGCCGGCTCGCTCCAGAACCGGGCCCAGCCGTAGCGGAAGAGCAGCGCATCGCCCGGCCGGAGATCCTTCTCCGAAAGGCCCTGGCGGGCGAGCGCTCCTCGCACGTCGGCGAGCGTCACTTCGTAGCGGCTGGGCAGGTTCGGGAGGTCCTTGTACTTCGCGATGTCGATCAAGATGCCTCGCGTCAGGATCGGCTTCACGTTCTCGACGCCGAGTTTCCGGAGCCCGTAGGGGCTGTACATCTCGTCTCCGGTGAAGCCGTTGTAGTAGACGTCCTTCACCGAGCCGTCCGCCATCGTCACTTTCTGCCCGATGTGCCCCGGGCCGTCGAACTGAGTGCCCACCTGCCCGATCTCGGTGCACAGGAACTCGTCGTTTGCGACGATCCGGTTGCCGCTGGGAAACGCGTAGGTGGGACTTGCGGGACTGAGCAGCGCGTACGTCCGCTGCCCGAAGAGCGGCATGCTCTTCTCGTAGACCTGGCCGATCTCGTAGGTCTTCCCCGTCTTCACCAGGCGCACGGCCTCGAGAATCTTCTCGGGGGTGATCCAGTTGGAGCCTCCCGCCTGATCGGCCCGGCCCCAGGTCGGGTGTGGCCACCACGGCCCGGCCTCGCGCGTCTGGGCCAGCGCGCTTCCCGCGAAGAGAAAGAGGATGGTCGAAATTGCGATTCTCATGTGTCCTCCGGTGGAGGTTGTCGTCACAACCTAATTATCGTTTCGGGGGCAGCCAGTTCACGCGCACGTTGATCGGCTCGCCCGTCTGTTTCACTACCGCGTTGACGAGGAAACGCTGGCCGTCTCGAGTGGCGACGAAGCGGTTTCTCCGCTGTGGCGGCAAGTTCACCTCGAACAGCAGCTTGGGGATGCCGGCTTCGAATGAAGCAGCGTCGGTCTTCACGTCGACAGCCATCAGCTTCGGTTCGGACACGTAGAAGAGCTCCTTGCCATCGCGCCGCCACCTGGGCTGGAGCCCGCCCGCCGTCGAGACCTGCCATTTCCCCTGGCCCCGGACGCCGTCCGAAGAGACGCCCTGCACGAACACTTCGGACCGCCCGGTTTCATGGGAGCTATACGCGATCCACCGGCCGTTGGGTGCAAACTGGCCATGCTGTTCGACGTCCTCGGTCGTCAGGAAAGGAATCGGCTTGGGGTCCGCACCCCGGGACACCGGCAGCAAGTAGAGATCGGGCTGCCTTTCGCCCCCACCTCGGTTGTAGAGCAGGAACTTGCCGTCCTGCGACCAGTCCTCCGCGCTGATCGCCTGGTCCGCGGACTCCAGCAGCAGCTCGTCGTCTCCGGAGCCGTTCGCCAGCTTC
>CAZVOI010000506.1:0-20164 GCA_964628275.1 uncultured Acidobacteriota bacterium
CTTCGCGAGACTCGCGGCCATCTCCCGCATCCTCTCGGGAAACCTGGCGGCCAGGTTCTGCCGTTCACCCACGTCGCGGCCGAGATGATAGAGCTGACCGTCAGGGTCGTTGCCCGTTTCGATAGCTGTATTGGCGCTGACTCTCGGGCCGGAGCTCGGCTCGATGTACTTCCATGGTCCCACGCGCAGCGAGAGCACGCTCGCTTGCTCCACCAGGTGGTCGCGCCCGACTCTGGTCCTGCCGAGTAGCGCGCCCATCACATCAAAACTATCAGGCGCGTCGGCGGCGGTCAGTTTCTGGCCGGTGAACGAGGCGAACGAGGCGAGCAGGTCAACCTGCGACACGAGCGCGCTCGAGACACCGTGCTTGACCTGTCCCGGCCATCGCACGATGAACGGCACGCGCGTGCCGGCTTCGAAGTTGCTGCCCTTGCCTCCGCGCAACGGCCCGGCCGGTTTGTGCGCGCCCAGCTTCGTCACGGCCTCATCCTTGTACCCATCGTCCACGACCGGGCCGTTGTCGGAGGTGAAGATGACCAGCGTGTTGTCGGCGAGCTTCAACCGATCCAGCGCCTTGAGAATCTCGCCCACGCTCCAATCGCCTTCGAGCAGGGCGTCGCCCCTCGGCCCCATTCCCGACGTGCCGGCGAAGCGCGGATGCGGCACGCGAGGCACGTGCAGGTCGTGCGTGGCGAAGTAGAGGAGGAACGGCCTGCTCTGGTTCTGTTCGATGAAGGCCACGGCCTTGCTCGTGAAGAGGTCGGCCATGTCTTCGTCCTTCCACAGCGCCGCCTTGCCGCCCGTCATCCAGCCGATCCGGCTGACGCCGTTCACGATGGTCATGTCGTGGCCGTGGCTCGGATGCATCGTGAGCAGGTCGGGGTTCTCCCGGCCCGTCGGCCAGTCGCCGACTTTCTTCTGATAGCTCACCGTGATCGGATCGCGCGAATCGAGTCCAACGACGCGGCGATTCTCGATGTACACCGTCGGCACGCGATCGCCCGTGGCAGCCATGATGAACGCTGAGTCGAAGCCGACGTCGAGCGGACCTGGCGTGACCTCACCGTTCCAGTCTGGACCGCCCTGCGGCCCCAGGCCGAGATGCCACTTGCCGACCACGCCCGTCACGTAACGCGCTTTCCGCATCACCGACGGGAAGGTCGTGCGCCCAGCCTCGACAATCATCGCCGCGTCGCCCGGCAGGATGCCCGTGCCCTGCTTGCGAAAGGCGTACTCGCCAGTGATCAGCGCGTAGCGGGACGGCGTGCAGGTGCCCGCCGGCGAATGCGCATCGGTGAACCGGAGACCTTCGCGAGCGAGCCGGTCGATGTTGGGCGTCTTGACTCGGGTCGCGCCATACGAGGACGGATCGCCATAGCCCAGATCGTCCATGTAGATCAGCACGACATTGGGGCGCGATTGGGCGAACGCTGTCGTCGACAGCGCTGTCAGCAGCGAGGCCATGAACAGGTGTCTCATACCGGGGGACCACTACCCGAGAGGGCAAAGCCCTCGCTACAGGTGCGGCTCGAGGAGCTTGATCAGGTTCTCCTTGGATACGAGCCCGAGACGTTGCTCGGCGACCTGGCCGCCCTTCAGGACCAGCAGCGTCGGCAGCGAGCGCACGTCGTACTGCACGGGTATGCCGTCGTTCTGCTCGACGTTGAGCTTGCCGACTTTCAAGCGCTCGCCGAAATGCTCGGCCACCGATTCGACGATCGGCGTGAGCGTGTGGCACGGCACGCACCATTCGGCCCAGAAGTCCACCAGCACCGGCGTGGCCGACTGCATCACCTCGGCGGCCCAGTTGGCGTCGGTGAAGGTGGCCAGTTTCTCGGACATGAATTCGCTCGCTCCTCGAAGCGAGTATAAGTCAGGCCTTGGCGCGGGCCCGGTCGTAGGCGTCGACGTAGTCGCGGGCCGAGCGCTCCCAGGAGAAATCGCGCGCCATTCCGTTCTTCTGCAGCTTGCGCCAGCGCGCGGGCTGGCGGTAGACGGCGAGCGCCTGGTCGATCGCCCACATCAGGCCGGTGCCGTCCGGGTTCTCGAAGCGGAAGCCGGTGCCGGTGCCCGCGCGCGGGTCGAAGGGCTCGACGGTGTCGACCAGGCCGCCGGTCGAGCGCACGATCGGCACGGTGCCGTAGCGCAGGCTGTACAGCTGCGTGAGCCCGCACGGCTCGAAGCGCGACGGCATCAGGAACATGTCGGCGCCGGCTTCGATCTTGTGGGCGAGCGCCGTGTCGTAGATGAAATGCGCGGCAAACCGCGAGGGGTCGCGCGCCGCGAGCGCGCGCAGGCCGTCCTCGACGGCCCGTTCGCCGGTGCCGAGAGCTACCAACCGAATCGGCCGCTGCAACAGGTCCCACCACGCTTCGGCGACGATGTCGAAGCCCTTCTGGTAGACGAGCCGCGAGGTGATGCCGAGCAGCGGCAGATCCGGCTCGCTCGGGAGTGAGAACGCGCGCAGCAGGTCCGCCTTGCAGGCCGCCTTGCCGGTCAGGTCGTCGGGGGAGTAGTTCGCGACGATGTGCGGGTCGTGCCGCGGGTCCCATTCGTCGTAGTCGACCCCGTTCAAGATGCCCACCAGATCGGCGGCCCTCCCCCGCACCGGGCCATCCATGCCGCCCCCGAACTCGGGCGACTGGATCTCACGCGCGTACTGGGGCGACACCGTGGTCAGCGTCTCCGAGAACTGGATGCCGCCCTTCAGGTAGCTGACTCCGCCCTCGAACTCGAGCGCGTCGCGCGTGCCTAGGTTCCAGGGCAAGCCGAGCGTCGCGACCGTGTCGGCGCCGAAGCGGCCCTGGTAGGCGATGTTGTGGATCGTAAAGAGCGTCGGCGTGCGTTGCAGCGTCGGATCGTCCCAGTAGAACGCCTTCAAGTAGACCGGCAGCAGACCGGTCTGCCAGTCATTGGCGTGGAACACGCTGGGTCGCTCGCCGCGGCTCCGGAAGTACTCGAGCACGGCCCGCACGAAGAAAGCGAAGCGCAGTCGGTTGTCGGGGTATTCGCCCGAAGCGTCCCCGTAGGGACTGTCCCGATCGAAGAACGGAGGGTGCTCGACGAAGATGATCTCGACCCCGGCCTCGCTGCCGGCGCGCCGGAAATAGCCCGCGCTGCGATGAACGGCGTCAACCGGAACGTGCACGGAGCCCGCGAACTCTCCGGGCGGATAGGCAATCTTGCGGTAGCGCGGCAAGAAGATCGTCACCCGATGGCCGAGCCGCGCCAGCGCCTTCGGAAGCGCGGCACACACGTCGGCCAGGCCGCCCGTCTTCACGAACGGATCGAGCTCGGAGCACAGGAAGGCGACGTGAAGCCGTTCGGCCATCGGGGTTTCGCCGAAGGCTAGCAGAAAGCGCCGCGTCGCTCCGATAATGCCGGGTATGGGACGCCGCCTGGGCCAGCATTTCCTGAAGCCGGCGTCGGTCGAGCGGTTGCTGCGCGCGCTCGCGCCGCAGCCGAGCGACGTTTTCCTGGAGATCGGGCCGGGGCGCGGAGCGCTGACGCTGCCGCTCGCGGCGCGGGCCGCCCGCGTCGTCGCGGTCGAAGTCGATGCCGCTCTGGCGCGAGAACTGGCGGCGCGCGCGCCGAACAACGTAGCGATCGTGGTCGGAGACGCTCTCGAGATCGACCTGGCTGCGCTCGTTCCGCGCGGCGCGCGGCTGGTCGGCAACCTGCCTTACTACGTCTCCAGCCCGTTGCTGCGCCGTTTCCTCGAGTTGCACGCGCGCACCACGGTCCTGGACCTGCACGTGATGCTGCAGGACGAAGTCGCGCGCCGGATCGCGGCTCGACCCGGAACCAAGGACTACGGGATTCTCTCGGTGCTCTTCGCCGCGGTCGCCGAGACGAGCATTCCGGAGCGGTTCACCGCGGCCTGCTTCGTGCCGGCGCCCCGCGTCGACTCCGCGCTGCTGCGGGCGCGGTTTCTCGACCCGCCTCCCGTCTCGGTGGAGAACCAGGATGCTTTCGAGCGGCTGGTCGAGAGGGCCTTCGCCCAGCGTCGAAAGACCCTTGAAAATAACCTGCAAGATAGCTATCCTCACCTCAAGGAATACTTGAGGTTCCTCAAGATCGAGGGGACCCGTCGAGCCGAGACGCTATCCGTGGGGGAATTCGCGGCTCTCGCGGAGCGCCTCCGCCTCGAGTAAACCCCATCGGGCCAGTCATTTCGGCGCTTTGGACGGGTGAGATGGAAAGCACGCGCGACGAGTTGCGCCTGATCCCGCTGGGCGGGCTCGGTGAGTTCGGGTTGAACGCGATGGTCTTGGAGTGGCAGCAACACATGCTGCTCCTGGATGCCGGCGTCCTGTTCCCGAGCGCCGAGATGCCCGGCGTGGATTCGATCGTCCCGGACTTCGAGTACCTCAAGGAGCACGGGCCGTTCCACGGGATCGTGCTCACACACGGTCACGAGGATCATATCGGCGCTCTCTCATTCGCGCTCGACGCGGCCCCCGCTCCGGTATACGGCAGCCGCTTGACGCTAGGCTTCGCGCGCAAGCGGTTGCTCGAACGCGGCGTCGAGGCGGACCTGGTCCAGCTCGAACCCGGCGTGGCGATGACCGTCGGACCCTTCCGGCTGCACCCGATCCGCGTCGCTCACAGCGTGCTCGACAGCCTGGCGATCGCGATCGAGACGCCGGCCGGCGTGGTGCTCACGAGCGGCGACTTCAAGATCGACCCGGTCGCGCCGCCCGAGCTGCGCACTGACATAGCTGCGCTCGGCGAATGGGGGCGCCGCGGCGTGCGCGTCTTGCTCTCCGACAGCACCAACGTCGAAGCGCCCGGCTACACCGGCAGCGAGAGCGACGTCGAGCCGGCGTTCCGCGAGGTGCTCGACAAGACGCGCGGCCGCGTGCTCGTCTCCTGCTTCGCCACGTCGATCCCGCGGATCCAGAAAGTCGCCGACCTGGCGCGTCAGGCGGGCCGACGGATCGGTTTCCTGGGCCGGCGCATGATCGACAACGCCGACGTCGCGAGCGAGCTGGGCCTCTTGGACGTCCCCGCCTCGGCGCGCGTTGCGGCGACCGAAGCGCACTCCCCCGAGCGCACGCTGCTGTTCGTGTCCGGCTCGCAGGGCGAGCCGTTTTCGGCGCTGGCGATGATCGCGCGCGACGAGCAGCGCGACATCGGCGTCGGGCCTGGCGACACGGTGGTGCTGTCGGCGCGCGCGATCCCCGGCAACGAGCGGGTCGTTTCGCGCCTGATCAGCAACCTGTACCGGCGCGGTTGCGACGTCGTCCACCCGGGCACCGCCCGCGTCCACGTCTCCGGCCACGGTAGCCGTGAGGACCTGATCGAGCTGCTGCGCCTGGTGCGGCCCCAGTACCTGGTCCCGATCCACGGCGAGTACCGAATGCTGAAGCAGCACGCCCAACTCGCGACTCGCGAGGGGTTGATCGAAGCCGATCGCGTGCTGGTCGCCGAGGACGGCGACGTGCTGGTTTTCTCGGAAGCCGGCGCCCGCAAGCAAGCTCGAGTAGTCGCCGGCCGAGTGATGCTTGACCGTTCGGGCTCGGGCGAGGTCGAAGACGTCGTGCTGCGCGACCGGCGCCAGATCGCGACCGACGGCTTCGTCGTCCCGGTGATCGTGTTCGACCGCGAAACCGGCCGCGCCTCGGCCGAGCCCGAGATCGTGACGCGCGGTTTCGTGGATCAGGCCGAGCGCGCCGAGCTGATGCACGAAGCCGGCCGGATCCTGGTCGAGGCCGTCGAGTCGCGAAGTTTCGAGGAACGCGTCGACCCGGCGCGCACCCGCGAACGTGTGCGCCAGGAGCTGCGACGCTTCTTCAAGCGGCGCACCCAGCGCCGCCCGATCGTGATACCGGTCGTGATGGAGGTCTGATGACGAGCGACGCATCCAAACCGACCCGGATCGCCGAGTTCCTCGGCCTCTCCTTCTTCGCGGCAGCGCTGATGCTGATGATCAGCCTGGCGACCTACAACCCGGCTGACCCCGCGCCCTTCTTCAAGGCCGGCGCCTCGGGTCAGGCGCGCAACTTCATCGGCCCGGTGGGCGCTTTCCTGGCGGAGCTGTTCATCCCGCAGCTCTTCGGCCTGGCCGCGCTGCTGCTGCCGCTGGTGCTGGGCGTCACGGGCTGGAAGCTCTTCTGGTGCAGGCCGATCGAGGCTCCCTACACCAAGGTCTCCGGTCTCACGCTGATGCTGCTGTCGTTGACCGCGCTCTTGAGCCTGAGCTTCGGCAGCATGAAGATCGAGAGCGAGCCGGTCCGTTCCGGCGGCGCGGTCGGCGAGTTGGTCAGCGGGCTCCTGACCGGGAGCTTCAACCGACCCGGCGCCTACATCGTGGTCGCAACGTCGCTGTTCGTGTCGGTGATCCTGGCGACGCAGTTCTCGTTCGCCGCTTTCCTGCGCGCGGCCTATTCGGCGGCGCGCGACCGCGCCGCGGGGCTGGTCACGGCGTGGGCGCACTTCCGCGAGGCGCGGCGCAAGGAAGCGATGCGCCGCGACGTCTTGAAGAAGCACGCGCAGAAAGAGCGCGACGGAGCGTCGGCGCTGCTGCGTGTTCGCAAGGTGCCCGTCTCGGACGACGCCTCGCTCGAGGACGTGGACTTCATCTCGCCGGGCGGCGACGAAAGCGCCGCGGCTTTCGACCCGGCCGCGGCGACCCGCGGCGAGATCGCGGCTCCGCCGATCGTGAGACACAAGCCGGCGCAGAAGCCGCTGTTGCTGATGCCGGCCGCCGAGGAGGCCGATTCGGAGACGACGGACCCCGCGCCCCGGGCGCGCGCCCGCAAGCGTGCTTCCGGCGGGCCCGACCCGAAACTGGGGCAGGCGCTTCCGCCGGTATCGATCTTCGAGGAGCCTCGGCCCTCGATCGCGCTCGATCAGAGCGCGCTCTTCGAGCGCGGACGAGTGCTCCAGGCCAAGTGCGGCGAGTTCGGTGTGATGGGCTCGGTGAAGGAGATCAGCCCGGGGCCGATCGTGACGACCTACGAGTTCAAGCCCGATGCCGGCGTCAAGTACGCGAAGGTGGTCGCCTTGCAGGACGACCTGGCGCTCGCGCTCGAGGCCGAGTCGATCCGGATCGACCGCATGAGCGGCAAGGGAACCGTCGGCATCGAGATCCCGAACGACACCCGCGAGACGATCTATCTGCGCGAGATCATCGAGTCGGACCAGTTTCAACGCGCCCAGAGCAAGCTCAGCATGTGCCTGGGCAAGAGCGTCAACGGCGATTCGGTGGTGACCGATCTGGCCTCGATGCCGCACCTCTTGATCGCCGGCGCGACCGGCCAGGGCAAGAGCGTCGGACTCAACTGCATGATCGCGAGCTTGCTGTTCAAGTCGACGCCCGACGAGGTGCGGCTGATCCTGATCGACCCGAAGCGCCTCGAGCTGGGGGTCTACGAGGACATCCCTCACCTGCTGACGCCCGTCGTCACCGATCCCAAGATCGCCGCCAACGTCCTGAAGTGGGCCGTCGGCGAGATGGAGAAGCGGATCCGCCGGCTGGCCTCGGAAGGCGTTCGCAACATCGACCAGTTCAACAACATCGTGCGCGCGGAGAAGGCGCAGTTGCGGGATGGCGAAGAGCTGAAGCCGCTCCACTACATCGTGATCATCATCGACGAGCTGGCCGACCTGATGATGGTGTCGTCCCACGAGGTGGAAGAGTCGATCACGCGCTTGGCCCAGATGGCGCGCGCGGTCGGGATCCACTTGATCCTCGCCACGCAACGGCCCTCGGTCGACGTGTTGACGGGCCTGATCAAGGCCAACTTCCCGTCGCGCATCTCGTTCAAGGTCTCGGCCCGCGTCGACAGCCGCACCATCCTCGACTCGATCGGCGCCGAGCGGCTGCTCGGCAAAGGCGACATGCTGTTCCTGCCACCGGGCAGCGCACGCCTGCAACGCATCCACGGCGCCTTCGTGACCGAGCAGGAGATCGCGCGTCTGACTTCCTATCTGCGCAAGACCGCGCAGCCGACCTACGACCACACGGTGGGCAAGACCGAGAAGGCCGAGAAAGAAACGCTCGAGGCCGAAGGCCGCGACGATCTGTTCGACGAAGCGGTGCGCTTCGTGGTGCAGAGCGGCCAGGCGTCGACCAGCATGCTGCAGCGCCGCTTTCGAATCGGCTTCTCGCGCGCCGGACGGCTGGTGGACACCATGGAACGCGACGGCATCATCGGCCCCGCCGACGGCAGCAAGCCGCGCGAGATCCGCGTCGCCTCCGACTACTACGCCGCCGTCGACGCGTGGCCCAAGTGAGAGGATGAAGCTCGCCGTTCTCTCGCTCGCCCTGCTGCTCGCGGCGCCGCCGCTGTTGGCGGCGAAGCGCGCCTCCGAGCTGGCCCCGGCGAGCTCGGGCGATCGCATGCTGTATCAGGACGCCCAGCAGGCGCTGTTGGTCTTGCAACGATCGAGGAAGCTCCAGTCCCAGCGTGCCGAGTGGGAAAAGCTGGTCCAGCGCTTCCGCCGGATCGTGATCAAGTACCCCCAGAGCAGCTACGCCGACGATGCGCTATTGATGGCCGGGAACCTCTCCCGGCAGATGGCGGCGCGCTTCAAGAGCTCCCGGTATCGTGACGAGGCGATCGGCGCGTACCAGTCCCTGGCCGAGGACTATCCGCGGAGCAAGCTCGGCGAACCCGCGCTCTACGCCATCTTCGGCATCGCGAACGAATCTGGGGATCGCAAGCGCTCGAGCGAAGCCGCGCGCCACTATCTCGAAGCCTTCCCGGAAGGGCTCCACGCCCCGGCGATCAGGGCGACGCTCAAGAAGCGCGCTCCGGCGCCGGCCCCTGAGCCGCCGATGCCGACTCCCCCGCCACCCGGCGTCGCCCAGGTCTTCAGCCTCCGCTCCTGGAGCGGCGAGTCCTCGACCCGCGTCGTGATCGACGTGGAGAAGGAGCTGCCTTTCAAGTACGACCGGCTCTCGAACCCCGATCGGCTGTTCGTCGACATCCAGGGCGCGAGGCTCCACGCGAATCTCAAGGACCGCAGTTTCCCGGTCGGCGACGGGCTCCTCGAGCAAGTCCGCCTCGCCCAGAACAAGGGCTCGGTGGTGCGAGTCGTCCTCGACTTCAAGAGCGTCATGGAGCATCAGGTCTTCTACCTGCGCGATCCGATGCGCCTGGTGATCGACGTGAAGGGGACGAAACCGGCTCCGCTCGAGACGCTGCGCGTGGCCGACGAGCAACCGCTGCCCGAAACCGAGCCGCTCGAACAGATCACCGGCTCGCGGCGGATCACCGGCATGGCCCCGGCCGAGCCCAAGCCGGCCGCCTCGAAACAGCCGACGCGGATCGTGCTCGAAGGCCACGCGCCGCCGGAGCCGAGACCGAAGCCGACACCGGCCGCGGTGGCGAGCGCACCGCAAGCTCCGGCCGCGCCGCAATCGAATCGCAGCGGCCAGTACAGCCTGGCGCGTCAGCTCGGCCTCTCCGCGCGCCGAATCGTGATCGACGCCGGCCACGGCGGCCACGATCCCGGCACGATTGGCCGGGCCGGCCTCCAGGAGAAGGACCTGGTGCTCGACGTGGCGTTGCGGCTCGACCGGATGGTGCGCGAGGAACTCCGCGCCGACGTCGTGATGACCCGGGCCAGCGACGTCTTCATCCCACTCGAGGAGCGCACCGCGATCGCCAACGCCAAGGGCGCCGATCTGTTCCTGTCGATCCACGCCAACAGCAGCCGCAACCCGACGGCGCGCGGAATCGAGACGTACTTCCTGAACTTCGCCAAGAACCCCCACGCCGAGGAAGTCGCCGCCCGAGAGAACGCGATCTCGCCGGCTACCCTGAAAGACCTGCAGACGCTCGTGAAGGCGATCACGCTCAACAGCAAGATCGACGAGAGCCGAGACTTCGCCGCCTCGGTGCAGGAGGCGCTGATCCAGAACCTGAGGTCGCGCGACTCGAGCTTGCCCGACCGCGGCGTCCACACGGCGCCTTTCTACGTCTTGATCGGTGCCAACATGCCCAGCATCCTTGCCGAGATCGCGTTCGTCAGCCATCCCGGCGACGAGCGCCTTCTGAAGACCGACGAGAATCGCGACGCGATCGCGCGCAGCCTGCTCCAGGGTGTGCGCAGCTACCTCGACTCGCTGAACCGGTCGAGCAAGAGCGCCCCCACCATCAGCACCGCGCCGCAGCGCGCGTTGACCCCGCCCGCCACCCGCCCTAGAGTCGCGGAGAGGAGCAAGAACCGCTGACACCGCCCCCCAGCCCGCCAGCGGGCTTCGAGCGCATCGTCTGGATCCGGATCGAGAAAGAGGCCTTCGATCTGATCGGCGTGGTGCTGTCGTCGTTCACGCTCACCGGGATCTGCGTGCTGACTGCCGTCTCGCTCGGCGCCTGCTGCGGCCTGGTGCTGATCCGGCGCGGACGCCATCGGCGCCGCTTCGAGCCGGACGTTTCGCTCGATTTGCGCGTCTAGCGCGACGCGTTATCTACTCTTGACATTCATAACGCGCTGCGTTATATTGTCGGCGTGGTGCATGAGCCGGCCGGCGCGCGTCTCATCACGCGTTACCAGAACCGCAAGCTCTACGACCCGCTGACCAAGTCGTACGTCACGCTCGAGGGCTTGGCGCGCCTGATCGGCGACGGCCTCGAGGTGCAGGTCCTGGATCAAAAGAGCGGCGAGGATCTGACCGCCACCGTCCTGGCGCAGGTGATCCTGGAGGGCGTCAAGCAGCGCACCGCTTCGATACCCCAGAAGGTGCTGGTGCGGCTGATCCGGCTCGGCATGAGCCCGCGCCCCGCCGAGGCTCCGGACGCTCCGCCAACCGCGGACACGTTGACGCGGGCGCGCGAGGAAGCCGAGCGTATCGTCGCCGGCCTGCTGCGCCGCGGCCGGCTTCCACTCGAAGAGGCCTTGGCGCTGCGCCAGGAGATCGCCGACTCGCTGCACCGAGCGGTCGGCGACGCCCAGCGCGGCCTGGAGGCGCGCTTTCACGCGCTGATGGAGTGGACCGAGCGCGAGGCGGGCGTGACGCCCGCGATCCAGGCGCTCAAGGAGAAGCTGCTAACGCTCGACGCCTATCTGGGCGGGCGTCGCGCCAGCCGGAGCAAGAAGCCCAGAACTCTGCCCAAACGCCGTAGCCAATTGTCGAGGAAGCGTTGATCAAGGAGGCCCCCGTGGCCAAGAAGAACAAGAAGAAGACCGTCGCCGTCAAGACCCGTACCGCGCAGGCGCAGGCGGTTCTGCGCCATACCTGGGACAACACCACGCGCGCCCTGAGCTCCGCCGAGGCCGAGGTCGAAAAGCAGGTGAAGGCGCTCATGAAGCGCAACAAGCTGAGCGTCGACGATGCCGCGACGCTGCTGCGCCAGCTGAAAGCGCGCCTGGCCAAGGAGCGCACCAAGCGCTTGAAGGAGCTCGAGACCCGAGCCAGCGCGGTGCAGCGCCGCGTCCAGCACGAGAGCCGCAACGCCGGGAAGTTCGTCGCCGAGGCGGTCCAGTCGACGCTGGCCGCGCTCAACATCCCGAGCCGCCAGGAGGTCGCGGAGCTGACCCGCAAGGTCGACGCGCTCTCCAAGAAGATCGACCAGCTGCGCAGGAAGTAGCGCCCGGCGGGACCGCCGCGGTCCCGCTAGACTCGCTCGCTCGGGAAGGCCAGGAGGCTGTTTGAGGCGATCGCCGCCGGCGTCGACCGTTCGCCGTCTCGAGACGAAGCGCAAGGTCGCGCTGGTCTGCGCCGGCGGCGGCGTGACCGGCGCCGTCTACGAGATCGGTTGCCTGCGCGCGATCGAGGACCTGCTCGACAGGAGCGTGCTCGACTTCGACACCTACGTCGGCGTCAGCGGCGGCGCCTTCGTGGCCTCGCTGCTGGCCAGCGGCATCTCGCCCGCCGAGATCTACGCCGAGGTCACCGCCCCTTCGCGATACCCGCTGGGCATCTCCGACGCTCCGCTGTATCGGCTCGGGCTCGCCTACGTCCTGGCGCGCGCTCGTCGCGCGCCGCAGGTCTTGCGTGAGGCCCTCTCGTCGCTGGCTCGCGGCGAGAGCCGCGGGCTCTCCGATGCCGCCTTGTCCCTGCTCGAGCTGCTGCCCGCCGGGCTTCTCGACAACTCCGGCGTCCAGGAGTGGCTGGCGCGGCTTTGGAGGGAGCGCGGTCTGGGCGATCGTTTCGATGAGCTCCGGCGCGAGCTGTTCGTGGTGGCGGTGGATCTCGACAGCGGCGAAGCGGTGGCTTTCGGAGAGAAAGCGCATCGCGACGTCTCGATCTCTGAAGCCGTCCAGGCTTCGACCGCGCTGCCGGGACTGTATCGGCCGGTGCGCCTCGGCGGCCGCGACTTCGTGGACGGCGGCGTCAAGAAGACGGCGCACATCAACCTGGCGATCGCGCACGGCGCCGAGCTGGTGATCTGCATCAACCCGCTGGTGCCGATCCTGAACACCGAGGGCGGACCGCTCGGCGGACCGCTCGTCGACAAGGGCATCAGCTACGTGCTGGACCAGGTGCTGCGCATCATGCTGCACGGCCGGATGCAGTACGGCATGGAACGTTATGCGACGGAGCATCCCGAGGTCGACATCCTTCTGATCGAGCCGTCGCGCGGCGACCTGCAGATGTTCGACTACCACATCATGCGCTACGGCGCGCGCCGGATCGTGGCCGAGCACGGCTACCAGTCGGCGCTGCATTCCTTCCGGCAGAACCGCGCGCGCTACGCCAGGGTGCTGCGCAAGCACGGCATCGCGCTCCGCGATCCCGCCCGGCTCCCCGAGCTACCGGAGACCAAGCCGCACCGCTCCGCCTTCGCGCGCACGCTCGACAACAGCCTGAGCTACCTCGAAGGACGGCTGAAGAGCGGCGGCGGCTAGCCGAACCAGATCGAGCGGCGCCGGGCCAGCCGGCCGTCGAGCATGCGCTGGATCGTTCCGCGGATTTCCTCGGAGAGCCGATTCACCAGGATCGGATCCTCGGCCGCGTCGGCGCCATAGCGGTCGAGCCGAACCGCGTCGCCGAAGTCGATCGACCATTTCGTGGGCGCCGGGACGAGACCCAGCGGCCCCAGCAGCGGGAACGTCGGCGTGATCGGGAAATACGGCAGGCCCAGCGGCTTCCCCACCCAGTCGGCCTTGGCCAGCACCGGGTGGATCTCCTCGGAGCCGACGACGGCGCACGGCACGATCGGCGCGCCGGTGCGCAAGGCGAGCCGCACGAAACCGCCGCGGCCGAAGCGCGCCAGCTTGTAGCGCTGCTTGAAGGGCTTGCCGACGCCCTTGACGCCCTCCGGAAACACGCCCACCAGCTCGCCGTTCCGCAGCAGCCGCTCGCCGTTCTCCTGGCTGGCGCGGACCTCGCCCATGCGTGACAAGAGCGGCGCCAGGAACGGCAGCAGCGCGAACATGTCGAGCGCGAGCATCCGGCAATCGCGCCGCGCCGGGTGCTCGTGGCGGACCGCGATCTTGACCATCATCCCGTCGTACGGCAGCACTCCGGAGTGGTTGCAGACGATCAGACCCGCTCCGCTGGCGGGGACGTTCTCGACGCCGGTCGCCTCCACGCGCCACCAGACCGTGTAGAGGAACTCGAAGAACGGACGGATCCGCTCGGCGAACTTGCGGTCGAAGCCGAACTCGTCGGTCTCCTCCGAGTGCCACGAGAAATAGACGGCGCTCCAGAGCCGCGCCAGCGCCTCCCAGTCGAGCCTGGCGGTGCCACCCTGGATCAGCCGCGCCAGCGCCACCAGCGGCCCCTCGCCCGCGCCGTGGGTCCGCGGCGTCTCCGCGCTTAGCTGTTGCTCCATCTCGCGCAGCTTCTCGCGAAGCTCCTCTTCGCTGGGCCGCGCGCGGCGACGCCGCGAACGGTCGATCGGCACGACCTTCGCGCTCCCGCTCATGTTCGCGCCTCCGCCAATTGCGACGCGCTGGCTGGATATCGGTACCGGAGGTAGGCGTCGAGGGCATCGCGACTGCCGTAGCGCGCCTCGAAGCCCAGCTCGCGCTTCGCCCGCGCGCCGTCGGCTACGAACAGGTACCGGGCATAGTCGAGGAACCCGCTGGGCCCCTCGCCGAGCCCGAGCGCCCAGAGCGCGTCCGAGACTGCATACGCCACCGGGTGAATCACCGGCAGCGTCACCTTCCCCGACAGGTGGAGCGCGGTCAAGAGCGGAATCGCGGTTCGTGGCACCACGTTGAACGGCCCGCGTGGACGCAACTCGAGGGCGCGCTCGAACGCGGCCAGCGCGTCGTCCGGGTGCAGCAGTTGCACCAGCGGGTCGTAGCCCATCAGCACCGGCACCAGCCGCCGGTCGAAGAGAGCGGTATAGAAAGTGCGCACGCCGGGCCCCAAGAGCGGCGCGGTGCGAAGCACCGTGACCGCCATCTCGGGGTAGCGCTTGGCGAACGCAGCCGCGTGCTGTTCGGCCTCGAGCTTGTCGCGCGCCCAGCTCAGCGACAAGTTCGGTTGCAGGGCGCTTTCCTCGCTCAGGAAGTTGGGGTTCTGGCCGCGTGCGCCGTAGACCGCGGTGAACGAACGCATCACCAGGTGCTGCACGCCGGCCGCGGCCGCGGCCGCGAGCACGCTCAGGCTGCCGATCGACTCCAGCTCGTGGGCATGGCTCTTGTCCCGCTTCGGGCTGGTGAAGAAGGCCATGTGCAGGACCGTGTCCACGCCTTCTTCCCGGAACACGTCGACGAGCTTCTGGTCGGAGGCGGGCTCGGTCAGGTCCAGTTGACGATGCGTGACGCCCTGCAGCATCGAGTTCGGGGGGGTGACGTCCACCGCCACGATCGCCTCGCCGCCACGCAGCTCTGCGAGCCGGCGCAGGATGCGAGCGCCCAGGAACGAAGCCGTCCCGGTCACGGCGACGCGGCCCATGGCGCTACTCGGCTTTCGCTTTCTTGGCATCCTTGCGCGCGCGCGGCTTGGGGCCGGCCTTGGCCTTCAGCTCGGCCAGCTCCCGCTCCAGGCCCTCGATGCGCGCCACGGCCTTCTTGAACTCGCTGCGGGTCGGGATGTTCATCTGCTTGAGAGCCCGGGCGGCTGCCTGGTCGACCGCCTGCTTGCCCTTGAGCGCGCCCTGCATCGCCTTCACGAAGTGCTGGTTCTGCATCAGCTCGGCGGACACCTGGGTCAGCACCTCCTCGCCGCGCGCTTTCAACCGGTCGAACACGTTTCTTTCGCTCACGCTCTCATGCCCCTTTCCTTTCTCTCCTTGCCACGGCGTGACGCCCGGGCCGGGCTCGGATCGAACTCCTGGACGATCAGCCGCCGGAACTCCCGTGCCGCCAGCGCGCCGACCTCGTGTCCGGTGCGCTGCTCGATGCCGTGGATGGCGTGCTCCCAGAGCCGCTCCCGGCGGGCGATCTCGTCGGCGTCGCGCAGCCTACCGAACTCCTGAACATGCTTGTTGTGGCGGCACAGCATCCGGAACGCATGCTCGGTGTCGGGCCTCCGGATCGGCAAGCCGAGGATGCGCACGTCGTTTCCGGTCTCGTGCACCGGCTGTCCCCACTCACTGTAGCTTCCGAAGATCGTGCCCAGCTTCTCGAGCGCGGTGGCCAGCTTCGGCTCGTTGAGCCGCGTCAAGACCGCTCGCATCATCGGCAGCGTCACGTTCCGGTACAGCGTCGGGTCCATCAGCCGAACGTTCACGCCCAGCTCCTCGTGGGTGATGCGGACGATGTCCTGCGTGCGGATCCGGTTGTCGGTCGCGAGGTGGATCCGCGACCCGATCGCGCCGGGCCGCGTCAGCACCGCCAGAATGCCGGCCACCACCCGATCGACCGGAACCAGATTCATCTCGGCGGACGGATCTCCCGGAAAACCGTTGGCAACCGTCGCGATCAGCCGCGCCCGCAGTCGGCCGATGCGATCGCCTTCCAGCGAGTCGATGATCTCCTTGGTGCGACCGAAGGCATTGATCGGAGCGTTCATGACCTTGGTGTCGCCACGATTGTTGCCGGTTCGCGAGTGCCCGATCACGATCGCGGGCAAGAGCTGCGCGACGCGCAGGCCGTGCTCGATCATGTGGCGGTCGGTCTCGATCGAGGCCATCGCCTTCGTCAGCTCGTAGAAGTTGTTGTAGAAGTGGCGCGGGAACACCAGCGCTCCCTCTTGCGCCATCGAGGCCTTCTTGCGGCCATGGATGTAGCTCGTCTCGATCGCGATGTGCTGCACGAACGGCGAGCTCGGCGCCTGTTGCAGCCCCAGCGAGAAGGTCAGCGCGTTGCGGCAGCCCAGCACGTTGGCGCGATACGAGTTCAGGTAGCTGTCGTCGAACGAGACGCTGGCGGCGCAGTGGATCACGTGGCTGATCGTCTTCTGCAGCTTCTCGAGCTCCTGGCCCTCGATTCCCAGCCCCGGCTTCTCGATGTCGCCTCCGATGAACTCGAACTTCTTGGCGCGCGGTCCCGTGAGGTGGAGCCGCTTCAACAGTAACGCGCCACGTTGCCTCGGCGACAACGTGCGCAGAACCTGCTTGGTCTTGGGATCGCGGATCGTCTCGGGCCGAACCACCGCCACGACGCGTTCGACGTGACGGTCCCCGGCTGCCTGGCACAGGATCTCCTTGCCCAGGAATCCGGTGGCTCCGGTGAGCAGCACGTTGAAGCGCGGGCTGCGGCCGCGGGCCTTGAGCGCCGCGCTGGCGTCGCGCTGGAGCTTCTCGACGCGCGCCCTCACCTCTCGCTCCGAGAGGTGCGACGGCTCGCGGAACTTGAACGAGTAGTTCCGGTACGCCACGCCCATCAGCTTCTTGGCCCGGGCTCCCAGCTCGCGGTTCCCGATCGCCGCTCCCGCTGCGTCGGCCACGCCGACGCCCAGCTTGTTGAGCAGGCTCAGCCCCTTGCCCACGACGGCTTCCTTTCCGGTGAGCTGGATCAGCCGGCTCGCGAAGAACTGCGCCGCCACGTCGATCGGGTGCTTGTCGCGGTGCGCGTGGACCAGCAGCTCGTCCGGATCGATCGGGCCGGGCATTTCCTGGCCGGTCTCGACACTGATCTTGGCGATGTAGCGCGAGGCCGAGAAGTCCTCGAGGGGAGCCGTGTGCGCCACAGCCGGGCGGCTGTGCGCCCGCCGCGCCACGCCTCCTACCCTACCTTGTCTCGCCATCAGCGCTATTGTCGCGCCATTTGGCGGTCGTCAGGCCAGCAGCAGCTCGCTCCTCTCGAATCTCCGGTAGAGGGACTGCTCGAGGCCGCACGCGCCGCAGCTCGCCCGCGTCGCGAGGCCGTGCTCACAAGCCTCATCCGTGGCAATCGAACCGCCGCCGACGAACTCCACGACCTGCCGCACGACAGCCTCGTCCCGCAGAATCCGGCTGTGGCCCAGCCCCACCGTCGTCACCAGGCGCGCCCCCGGCCAGGCCTTCGCGATCGCCGCTCCGTCGGACCACGGGACCTCGGCGTCATCGCGATCGTGGAGCACCACCAGTGCAGCCGTTTGTCCGTGGGCGAGCCATGCCACGTCGAACTCGTCCCAGCTCGCTCCCAGCCAGCGTTCGCTGCGTGCTCGCATGCGCGCCAGCGTCGCCGTGGACAGCCGAAGCTGCAGGCGAAAGCGCTCTGCCCAGTCGCGCGGGCCGCCGGTCGGGCCCAGGAACGCGACGCGCTGCGCCGGCAGACCCAGCGCCATCGCGCGAGCGGTCGCGGCCGCGCCGAGCGAGTGCGCGACGATGGCGTGCGGAGCGCCTTCGCGTTGCGAGACGGCTCGCAGCGCCGCCGCGAAGTGCACGATCGAGCTGCGGCTTCCCTGCGAAACGCCATGGCCCGGCGCATCGAAAGTCACGACACGGAATCCGCTGGCCAGCAGCGGCGGCGCAAAGGCCGCGAGCTTGCCGCCTCGACCGGCCCAACCGTGAACCAGGTACACCGGCGGTCCGCTGCCGAAGCTCCAGGCCGCCACCCGGCCGCCGCGCGCGCGAACCTCGAAGCGCCGGCCCGTCTTCAAGAACGGGTCGATCCGCCGCGAGCGCCGGCGGCCCGTCGGCGTGAAGAAGAGCTGCATCGCGGCCGCGCCGGCGACTTCCGGCGCCAGTCGCTGCAAAGCCGCGAGCGTCAGGCGGACGAGCGTCAGCCGACTCATCGGTCGGTACGAACGATCGTGCTAATCGACGAGCGAGCACCGGTCGGCATTCGTGTCCCTCCTGGCTACCTGGTTCTAGAAGCGCGCGCGTCGCGCAACAGCCGCTCGAACGCCTCGCGGGTTCGCTTCTCGGCCGAGGCGTCGCGCAGCAGGCGCGAGGCGTGATGGGCGGCGAGCATGATGCCGTAGAGCTCGTGCGCGAGCTGCTCGGCATCCAGGTTCTTCCGGAAATGTCCCTCGTTGACGCCGGTTCGGAAGCAGTTGGCGACGACCTCCAACCAGTCCTTCTGGGCTTGGACCAGCCGTTCGCGAACCGGCCCGGCCTGGTCGTCCAGCTCCGAGGCCATCGCCACGAAGATGCAGCCCGCCAGGCCGCTGCCCTTCGGCCAGCCCAGCCAGCGCTCGAAGAGCGCGCGAACCCGTGGCTCGCCGCGCGGGGCGGCCAGCGTGGGCTTGATCACGGTATCGACGAAGCGCTCGATGCCGAACTCGAGCACCTGGAGCTGGAGCGCCTCTTTCGACTTGAAATGAGCGAACAGGCCGCTCTTGGAGAGCTCCAGCTCTTCGGCCAGCGCGCCGATCGTGACGCCCTGAATGCCGACGCGGCTCGCCATCTTCGCGGCGCTCTCGACGATCGACTGGCGGGTCAGCTCTCCCTTGCTGAAGCTCGGCGCGACGGGCGGCATCGGACGAGAGAATAGTACGACCGTTCGTATCGTGTCAAGAGGTGTTCGACGGGCTCAGTGGAAGTCACGAGAGTAGGAGATCTCGCGCACCGGGGCCGGCCCGATCGGCCGGGCCTCGATCGCCCGCACCGACGTGCCCTCGCGGTTCTGCAGGTAGCCCTCGATCTCGAGCAGGTTCGCGCTCACCAGCACCGCGTGGCGCCGGTCGAAGAGATCCGGCCGCACCGTGACGTTCACCAGGCCGGTCTCGTCTTCGAGCGTCAGGAACAAGAAGCCCTTCGCCGTGCCCGGCCGCTGCCGGCAGATCACGGCGCCCGCCACCCGCACCCGGCTTCCATCCGCGAGCCCTTCGAGGTCGACCGCGCGGCGGATGCCTTGCGCCTGAAACGCCGCGCGGTACAGCACGACCGGATGCGGGCCGACGGTGATGCCGGTCCCCAGCAGATCGCTCTGCAACCGCTCGCCGAGGTTCATCTCGGCAAGCGGCGAGGGCCGTGCGTCGTCGTCCCGCTCCTCGCGGAAGAGCGGCCCGCGCGGGCGGCTCGCCCGCTCCACCTGCCACAGCGCGCTGCGCCTGGTGAGGCCGAACGCGTTCAGCGCGCCGACCTCGGCCAGCATGCGGCGCTCGTCCTTCTGCGGGTTCACGCGGTCCATGAAATCCCGCAGCGACAAGAACGCGGCGGACCGGCGCGCCGCTTCGACCCGCTGCCCGGTTTCCTTGCGCAGCCCGGACACGTAACGCAGCCCGATCCGCAGCGCATCTTGATCATGGGCGCGGTCCTCCGAGACCGGCTCGAGCGTGCAGTCCCAGCCGCTGCTGGTGACGTCCACCGGCAGCACCTTCACGCCGTGGCGTTGCGCGTCTTTCAGCAGCGTCATTGGATGATAGAAGCCCATCGGCTGGCAGTTGAGCAGCGCGCAAGTGAAGGCCGCCGTGTGATAGGCGCGCAGGTAGGCGCTGGCGTAGGCGATCAGCGCGAACGACGCCGCGTGCGACTCGGGAAACCCGTAGAGCGCGAACGAGGCGATCGAGCGCACGATCCCGTCGGCGGTCTCACCCACGATCCCGTTCCGCGCCATCCCCGCGCGCAGTCGCGTCTCGATGTCGCGCATTCGCTTCTCGGAGCGCTTGAAGCCCATCGCCCGGCGCAGCTCCTCGGCCTCGCCGCCCGTGAAACCGGCCACCGTCATCGCCATCCGCAGCAACTGCTCCTGGAACAGTGGCACGCCCAGCGTCCGCTTCAGGATCGGCTCGAGCGAGGGATGCGCATAGACGACCGGCTCGCGGCCGGCGCGGCGGTCGAGGTACGGGTGCACCATCTTTCCCACGATCGGCCCGGGCCGGATGATCGCCACCTCGACCACCAGGTCGTAGAACTTTGTCGGCTTCATCCGCGGCAGGGTCGCCATCTGCGCGCGGCTCTCCACCTGGAAGAGGCCAACGGTGTCGGCCTGTTGCAGCATC
>CAZVOI010000507.1:0-1660 GCA_964628275.1 uncultured Acidobacteriota bacterium
CTCAAGGTCGTCCACGCCGACCTCGCCCAGGACGCCGAGCGGCTGCGTCGCTTCGAGCACGAGGCCAAGGCCGCCGGCGCCCTCAACCACCCCAACATCGTCGCCGTCTACGACACCGGACAGCACGACGGCTCGCCGTACATCGTCTCGGAGCTGATGCAGGGCGAGACGCTGCGCGACCGCATGGCCACGGGCGCGCTAGGCGTGCGCAAGGCTGTGGAGTATGGCGTCCAGATCGTGCGCGGCCTCTCCGCCGCACACGAGAAAGACATCGTCCACCGCGACCTCAAGCCCGAGAACCTGTTCCTGACGAAGGACGGGCTCGTCAAGATCCTCGACTTCGGGATCGCGAAGCTCGGGCGCCCGGGCGACGAAAAGTCCGGCACCGACATCGAGACCCTGTCCCACACCGGCACCAGCCCCGGCACGATGCTCGGCACGGTCGGCTACATGTCCCCCGAGCAGGTGCGCGGCCTCCCGACCGATCACCGCTCGGACCTGTTCTCGTTCGGGACCGTGCTCTACGAGATGCTCACCGGCACGCGCGCCTTCAAGGGCACGACTGCCGCCGACACGCTGAGCGCCATCCTGCGCGAGGATCCGACGGAGACCGCTGCCACCGGGTCCTCGATTCCGGTGGGCCTGCTTCGCGTCGTCCGCCGCTGCATCGAGAAGGCTCCCGAGGACCGCTTTCAGACCGCGCGCGACCTGGCCTTCGCTCTCGAAGGCGCGACCACGGAATCCAGTATCGCGACGGGCGAGCCCCGGCCCTCGGCACGGAGCTTGGGGCGTTGGATCGCCGTCGTCGCTGCGCTGGGGCTCGCAGCCGTCGGAACGACCCTCGGCCTCTGGTGGGGTCGTACGACAGCGCCCGGCCCAACGCCCGCATCCTATGAGCGCCTGACCTTCCGTCTCGGCCGCATAGAGACGGCACGGTTCGCGCCGGATGGAGAGACGATCCTCTACAGCGCCCAGTGGGGTTACGGCCCGACCGAGGTGTTCTCCACCCGGGCGGCCACCCGGGGATCGCGGCCCTTGGGGCTGAAGGACAGCTTGACGCTTGCCATCTCGTCTCGTGAAGAGCTGGCGCTGCTCGTGCGGCCCCAGGTCCACACCTGGTACGTGTTCGAAGGCACTCTGGCGCGCGCACCCATGGCGGGGGGAACGCCGCGGGAAGTCCTCGAAGGCGTGATCGACGCCGACTGGTCGCCCGACGGCAAGGATCTCGCGGTGATTCACATCGTGGGTGATCGGTTTCGGCTCGAGTATCCCATCGGCCGGGTCCTGTATGAGCCCGAGCCTCCGGGCTGGATGAGCGACCTCCGGATCTCCCCCAGCGGGAACCACCTGGCCTTCATCGAGCACCCGGTGGCCGGCGACGGGAGAGGCGGAGTTTCGGTCATCGGCAAGGACGGGCAACGGCGGGCCCTCGCCTCAGGGTTCACCGCCCTGAACGGTCTGGGCTGGTCTCGGAACGGAGAGGAGGTCTGGTTCAGCGCAACCCGGTCCAGTGGAGCAGAGCGCCAGGTCCATGCCGTGTCGCTGTCGGGTCGTGAGCGCCTGCTCGCCGAAGGGGCGGGAGCTTTCCAGCTACTCGATGTGTCGAGTCGCGGCCAGATCCTTGGTGCTCAGATGACCGTCTGGACCGAGATCCGGGCCC
>CAZVOI010000508.1:0-1972 GCA_964628275.1 uncultured Acidobacteriota bacterium
GGACGAGAAGCACGCCCAGTGGCTGCAGTACGTTCAGAACGCGATCGGGGCGATCCTGTCGCCGTTCGACTCGTGGCTCACGCTGCGGGGCACGAAGACGCTGCACGTGCGCATGCCCCGCCACGAGGACAACACCTGCCAGGTGGCTCCCTTCCTCTACAACCACAAGAAGGTGGAGCGGGTGCTGTGGCCCGGCTTTCCGGACCATCCCGGCCACCTGGTGCACAAGCCCCAGGCGACCGGCTACGGCGCGCTGGTCTCGTTCGACCTCGGCAGCCTCGACGCGGCCAAGAAGGCGCTCTCGCGCGTGCGGCTGGCTTCGCTCGGCGAGAGCCTGGGCGGCGTCGAGACGCTCATCTCGCACCCGGCCACGATGACCCACGCCGGCTACACGCAGGAAGAGCGCGAAGGCCTCGGCATCACGGGCGGCCTGGTTCGCATCAGCGTCGGCTGCGAGGACGCCGCCGACATCGTCGCCGACCTCGAGCAGGCTTTGTCGGTCCTGTAGTCGACGGTCCGGGCGAGCGCTCCGGCCGAGCGGTCGCCGGCAGGGCGCTATACTCCGAGCATGAGCAGCTCGCCCTTCGACGCGATTGCGCGCCGCCATGGAGCGCGGCTACTGCTGCAGTTCGGCTCCACGGTCAGCGGTCGCACGCATCCCGGGAGCGACCTCGACGTCGCGGTCCTGTTCGAGGGCGATCCGGGCTACGCGCGTCTCGGCGCCCTTCTGGGCGACCTGCAAGGCGCGCTGCCGGGCCGCACCCTCGACCTGGGCCTTCTGAACCATGCTGACCCCCTCTTCCTCAAGAAGGTGCTGGAAGCCCCCCGCCTGCTGGCGGGGTCACCACGGGAGCTGGCCGAGCTGCGCATCTACGCTTTCCGCCGCTATCAGGACCACCGTCGTTTCCTGCGTCTGGAGCAGCGCCACGTGGACCGCTTCCTCGCCGCGCGCGTGACGCGATGATCGACCGGGAGCTGGTCACCCGCAAGATGGTCCTCATCTCGGAGGACCTGCGGCGGCTCGAGACGCTGGCGGCCAAGGGCCGGGAGGCATACCTCGGGAGCGAGATCGACGAGACTCTGGCCGAGCGCTATCTCGAACGCATGATCGGCCGCATGATCGACGTCAACTACCACCTGCTCACCGAGTCAGGCGAGGCGCCACCGCGGGACTACTTCGAGTCGTTTCTGGCCCTCTCCCGGATCGGCGCGCTTCCTTCAGAATTCGCGGGGCGGCTCGCGCCGTGCGCCGGGCTTCGCAACCGCATCGTGCATGCCTACGACGATCTCGACGCCGGGCGCGTCTACGACGCCCTGGGCGCGGCGATCACGGACGTACCCTCGTACCTCGCCGAGATCCGCCGATTCCTCGATGCGACCAACCGCTGAGCAGCAGTTACGACACGTTCTCGTCCAGCCACTCCAGGTAGGGCTCGAGCCCGTCCGTGATCTCGAGCGCCACCAGCTCGGGCACATCGTAGGGGTGTAGCTCCGCAAACGCCGCGCGCAGCGCGTCCATCCGCTCGGCGCGGGTCTTGATCACCAGCAGCTGCTCCTGGTCGCGGTGGAGCTCGCCCTGGTAGCGGAAGTGCGAGACGACCCCCGGCACCACGTTGACGCACGCGGCGAGACGCCGCTCGACGAGCGCCCGCGCGAGGCGGTCGGCGTCCGCCGCGGTCGCCACCGTCGAGAGGGCGACGATGCGCCCGCTCATCCCCGGCATAGCACCTCGATCGCCTTCCACTGTGGGGCGGTGATCGGCACGACCGACAGCCGCCCCTGGCGGACGAGCGGGCTGTCGCGGAACTCCGCGAGCGCCTTGATCTCGGCCAGCGTGACCGGACGCGCGAGCCGCGAGCGCGCCTGGACGTCCACCACCAGCAGCTTGCCGTCCGGGTACTTCGGGTCCGGATAGGCCGCCCGCACCACCTCGGCGACGCCCACGACCGCCTTCTCGTCCCCGGTGTGGTAC
>CAZVOI010000509.1:0-1799 GCA_964628275.1 uncultured Acidobacteriota bacterium
CAGCAGGGTGACCGTCAGGAACGGGCGGTCGCCGCGGCCACGGGCGAAGTAGCGCCTTGCCGCGCTGGTATTGCCCGCCTCCTTGGCCAGCCAGCCAAGTCGATTGGCGATCTCCTCCTTGTCCTCGGCCGGGGCGCGTCTGTCGGCCTCTCGATAGGCCTCGGTAGCGCCGTGGAGATCGCCTCCCCGGACGCGAGCTGCCGCGAGGTTGCGCCAGGCGGAGTAGGTCGAGGGCGTCTCACCGAGGCGCAGGACGGCGGACCAGCCCGCGACCGCCGCCGCCTCGTCGTCGCCCCGAAAGCGCGCTTCGGCGAGGCCCATCAGCGCCGCTGCGGTGATGATTGCGTCGTCAAAGCCGATGACCCGGGCGAAATGCTCACCGGCCGGCCCGAAGTCGCCACTCGCGAGCAGCTCGGCGCCACGTTCGATCAGCGCGGTAGCTGCCTCGCGGGAAAGCGGTCCACCCAGGCTGGGATCGGGTGGTCCGGCGGGTAGGCGGGCGTCGTCCATCGGGCGGACGATACTAGACTTCGGTCCATGTGCGGACGGTTCACCCAGCAGCGCCCCGCCTCGGAGCTCGCCGAGATCTTTGGTGCGGAGCCGCTCGTCGACGAGCCGGGTGAGCACTACAACATCGCGCCGACGGACGAGGCCCTCGTCGTGGTGCAGCGTGAGGAGCGCCGCGCCATCACGGCCTATCGCTGGGGACTGATCCCTCATTGGGCGACCGAGGCCAAGGTCGGCTCGCGCATGTTCAATGCACGGGCCGAGACGGTGACCCGGAGTCCGGCCTTTTCGCGCGCGTTCGAACGGCGCCGATGTCTGGTGCCCGTTGACTCGTTCTACGAGTGGAAACGCGAGGGGGCGATCCGCCAGCCCTACCGGGTCGTGCGGCGCGACGGGCGGCCGCTGGTGCTGGCTGGGCTCTGGGCAGGCTGGCATGACCCCGCGACGGATGCCGTGCGACGCACGTTCACGATCGTGACCTCGGCTCCGAACCTCGCGCTCTCCGATCTCCACGACCGGATGCCGGTGATCCTCCCGGATACTGGTTGGGAGCGGTGGCTTGATCCGTCACTCGCGGATCGAGGCGAGCTCCTCGGCCTGCTCGAGCCTCGTGACGACGTGGATCTCGTGATCTACGCGGTCAGCCGTCTCGTCAACAACGCGCGGGCGGACGGCCCCGAATTGATCGAACCCCTGGCGGCGCTGGGCGCCTGAGCGGGCGGTCCGGCCAGGGGGGTACGGCGCGCGACTCCGGGCGGCGCGCGACTGCGGGCGGCGCAGGCTAGCTTCCGGCGTCCTCTGGGCACGGTCGGCGTCCGCCATGCTCATGCCAGGCGCACTTCCGGAACAGGTTCCTCGTGGACGGTGCCGCTTTCGTACCTAAAACGCATGAAGACGAAGGGGTCCACGCTTGGCTGTGCCAATCCTGCATCGCAGACGAGCATCGGGCCTCAATCGCTGGACAACGCCATCCAACCGTCGACCTGGATCGATGCCCGGAACGCCTCGGCTGGTTCTCCGCCGTCATCAAGTGCGGCCGCAAACGAGCCGACAAGGGAGGCGAAGACCCCTTCCGGGTCAGCATCCGGCGCCTCGAAGACGATCGCGTCGGCCGGCAACTCGTCCGGCACCGCGTCGCCACGCCCGACCACAACGATCAGCCTGGCCTCGCTCCAGGTGGCGGCGCTGGCTACGACTTGAACGACGTCGGGCTGGACCGCTTCCGCGAGCACAAGCACGCTGAATTCGGCGAGGTAGGTGAGCGCGAGGTCAACATCCGCCGCGTCGAGGAG
>CAZVOI010000510.1:0-3631 GCA_964628275.1 uncultured Acidobacteriota bacterium
CAGCGCTTCCGGCCGCGCCGCAACCCGGAGGTCAACAAATCCTGGATGTGCGACCCCGGCCGCGCGCTCTACAAGGAGATCGGCGCGACCTCGCGCGTGAGCGGCGCCCGCGCCGGCTCGGAGGCGCTGTCGCTCGACGCCGGGCTCGACCGCGTCGCTTCGGCGCTCCGCGAGGCGGGCAAGGCCACCGCCTTCATGGCGTCGCCCCAGGCCTCCAACGAAGACCTGTTCGCGTTCCGGTCGCTGGCGGAGAAGGCCGGCGGACTGCTCGACTTCCGCGTCGGCGATCCGCAGAAGAAGCTGGCCGAGCGGATCGACAACGTGTTGCAACGAGCCGACCGCAACCCGAACACGCAAGGCTGCCTCGACCTCGGCATGGGCCGTGCCGGCGTCACCGAGATCCTGGCGGCCTGCCGCGCGGGATCGGTGAAGGTCCTGGTACTCCAAGGGCCCGAGCTGCTACGGCTCCCCGAAGCGGCCGACGCGCTCACCAAGGTTCCGTTCGTCGCGGTGATGGCGACTCACGAAGAGAAAGCACTCGACGGAGCGCACGTCGTGCTTCCCGTCGCGATGTGGGCCGAATCGGACGGCACCTTTACCAACTACGCGCGGCGCGTACAGCGCTTCAAGCGGGCGTTCGCGGCTCCCGGTGACGCCCGGCCGCGCTGGGAACTCTCGGCCGCGCTGCTCAAGAAGCTGGGGGCACCGCTCGCGGCGACGTCGGCGAGAGAGATCTTCGCGCAAGTCGCGAAAACGGTTCCGGAGTACGCCGGCCTGGACTTCCGCTCGCTCGGCGGCGAAGGTCGCGCGATTCCGACCGCGACGCCAAGCGCGCCGGCGCTCGAGGCGAGGGTCTAGCGATGGCGATTCGCGTCACGACCGTCAACCGCAACACCCGCACCAGCATCGTGCCGATCCTGATCGGCATGCGGCTGACGTTCGTGAACATGTTGAAGGTGCTGTTCCGGCGCGGCGCCGCCACGATCCAGTTCCCCGAGCAGAAGCGCAACATCTCGAACCGCTACCGCGGCGTCCACATCCTGACCGCCCGCACCGACGGCTCGCCCAAGTGCGTGGCCTGCTACATGTGCGCCAGCGTCTGCCCGGCCGAGTGCATCTACATCGAAGCCGGCGAGCGCCCCGAGAAGCTGATCGGGAAGTACCCGACGCGCTTCGAGATCGACCTGCTGCGCTGCGTCTACTGCGGCTTCTGCGTCGACGCCTGCCCCGAAGAAGCCATCATCATGAGCCGCGAGAACGACCTCGTCGGCACGACGCGCGAAGAGCTGATCATCGACCGCGACCGCCTGATGGCGCGCGCCAAGGTCGACGAGCAGGGCCCGGGCTATCGGCCAGTCGACCACGACGTCCGCCGCCCGGTCCGGATCGCCGCGCTCGAACGCCTGAAGACCGAGCACGGCATCGTCCCCGGCATGCCGGGCCGTTCGTAGTCCGCGCGCCGGCCTGCCCAGTCATTCAGCGCCGCTGCTCAAGACTCGGACATGAGCGCCGAGCCAGGCGACCAACTCACCTCGGGATCGCTCGACGGCCGCCGGCGCCAGCCAAAAGGCCTCCTGCTCGGCGGTATCACATTCGAGCTCATAGCCGTTCAGCACGAGGAATGTCTCCATCGCCGCGCGGGCTACGCGCTTGTTGCCGTCCAGAAAGGGATGGTTCTTGCCCCGCCCACGATGAAGTTCCGCGGACTATGCAGCTTGAAGAGCAACACCCCGCCCGGCGCGAGAGCCTTGAACCCAACCCCAACCGCTCCGCTCGGCCGCCAGAAGTCAGCCTCGCCGATCTCCGACATGCAATGCTGACTAACAGCTTTTGGAATTTCTATTTGGAACGGTCCAGTTGAGCAAGATTGCTATGATGGCCTTGGAGTTGGGTGCTCGGGCGCCCATTGAACAACGCGCGCGGGAGCGGAACAAGAGGACCAGTTCGCGCTGGAAGTGGGTCAGCTGCCTCAGCCACGCGCGCAGCTGACCCAGCTGCAACGCCCAAAGACGCCGACGCCGCTTGAAGTGCGGCGGATGCCTTGTGGAAGTGAGGAAGGGGAACTAAGACTTAGGGCGCGTCAGTAAATAAGCTTTACAGTTATCACGGACTGAGGGTGTAGTTCCAGTCGCCGTGGAACCGGTGCAGAGTGAGCTTGAGCACTTTCATGGCTTCGTCGGGCACCTGTACACCCGTGGGGTATTTGCGCTTGTCGAGACGCGCCTTGACCCGCAGGCCCGAAGCTGTCTTGGTAGCTCCGATTAGATTCACCACCACATCATGACTGACGAGCGGGCGACCACGCCAGTTCATGGTGATATGCGAGAAGAGCCGGTGCTCAATCTTGTTCCACTTGCTCGTGCTGGGAGGGAAGTGACACGCGGTGATGGCAAGGCCGGTTTCGCTGGCGAGCCGCTGCAGTTCGACCTTCCATAGACGCGACCTGGAGCCGTTGCTCCCGCCGCCGTCCGCGCAGATCAGCAAGCGGTCGGCCCGAGGGTACAGAGGCGACCCCATCGATCGCCACCATCGACGAATGCTCTCGGTCGCAAAGGTCGCCGTGTCGTGGTCCGTTCCGACATTGACCCAGCCCGAGTCTTGTCCAACGTCGTACACCCCGTAGGGAATCGCCTTGCCAATCGCAGGGTCGATGAAGTCATGGACACGCACCTCCTCCGGTTGCCCCTTGGGCTGCCACTCCTGCCCGCCGCGCCCGTATTTCCCGACCAATTCCTTCTTCTTGGTGTCGACCGAGATGACCGGCGAGCCACCGCGAAGGTAGCGTTTGGTCAGGCGGCTGATGTACTCGAACTGGCTGTTCCGATCGGGGTGTTGCGCGCCCTCCAGCGTCTTGTTCGTGGCCTGGAGGCTATAGCCCAGCACGCGCAACAACTGAGCCACGGTCTCATGGCTGACAGCGTGCCCACTCCGTGTCAGGGCAGCGGCAAGATGCCGAGTGCTCTTCGAGGTCCAACGCAGCGGCGACATCGGGTCGCCGCGCGTCGCCGGATCGATCAGACGCTGCAGCTCCTTCAGGATCGATGTGTCGACTTCCTCCACACGCTTGCGGCCTGCCCCTCCCTTCCTTACGCGGCCAGGAGTCAGGGGCTTCTGGTGCAGTTCCTGTACACCCTTGTGGATCGTCGGTCGCGACAGTCCCGACGTGCGTGCGACAGCGGAAACGCCTCCTCGGCCAAGCCGCTCGGCGTCTGCGGCCGCGACGAGTCGCCGCTGCCGCTCATCCAGATGCCGGAAGAGGACCTGATACCTGGCCGGCGCCGGGAGACTCGCAGGGTCCACTCCCTGATGCTACCAGCACTTCCAACCGTATGTAAATGTTATTTACTGACGAGCCCTTAGGATTGGCGAGGACGGCAGCGGTTTCACGACACTCCACAACTTCGATTTTCTGAACTCCTTCCCCGCGCTCGCCAGCTCGGGCGGCATCCTCTACGGTACGACCTGGGGAGGCGGGACGTCCGGGCGGGGCACCGTGTTCAAGCTTGCCGAGGACGGCAGCGGTTTCACCACCCTCTACAATTTCAACGGCACGAACGGCGGCAGCCCCTACGCCGCGCTCGTCAGCTCGGGTGGCCTCCTCTACGGCACGACCTTCACAGGCGGGACGTCC
>CAZVOI010000511.1:0-2420 GCA_964628275.1 uncultured Acidobacteriota bacterium
CGAAACGTAATCGGAGAACTGGCCATCTTGTCCGTCAAGGAAGGACTGGCTCTCGCCAAGATCAACTACTCTGCCCAGGAGATCATCGTCGGCGACCAGGTCGAGCTGCGCTAGACGAGTCGCAAGTCGCTAGTTACTCCAGAAGGGGCTGCTCCGGCAGCCCTTTTTTTGCTTTTCCGAGCGCCTCAGATTTGCCGGAACCGCAGGGCACCGTAGGAGACCGGCGCGATGGTCCGCCTGGGCGAGATCCTGATCTTGCGCGGCCACCCGGATGAAGCCCAGGCTGATGCGGACAGCCGAGCCGCCGGAGCGCGCGCGAAGGCGCGGGGGACCGCCTCCGCGCGCGGATCTCGGCCTTCACGGCCGGAGACGTCAGTGGATGGCGTGCAAGGCGGCCGCCTCGCGCGGCGTCATGACCTGATGAGCATGGTCGCTGCCGCTGAACTGGTACGCCGTCAGGATCCGGTAGCCCAACTCAGTCGTTCGCATCCCCAGAGTGAACTGATCCGCGACGCGCCGGCTGACCCGCTTGCAGTGGAAGGCCGCCACCTGTTCCGGTGCCTTCTGCCCGTCGAGCTGGTAGATCAAGGTGCAGGGCTCGCCGCGGGCCTTCCGCTCCTCGTCGTGAACGAACAGGACCCTCCCCATCAAGAACCGGTCGCCCACCAGGACGGGATCCCGGAAACTGACGGAGGCCTTCTGTGTCGCAGGTGCCTCCGTGCCGCGCGCGGGCGCGGCGTGATCCGCCAAGGTGATGAGTCCAAGCAACGCCGACATGGTCCCGAAGTGCCGAAGAGACATCGTTGACCTCCTGGCGGCCCGATCCGCCGATATCCTCGCGACTGTAGGTCGCGGGCCTGCCCGGCAGCTATGACGCTTGTCATACAGCGGGTCGAGCAGGTAGCGCTGACCGGCTAGGGACCGATAACCCGCAGGGGTATGCGAGCGCGCGCCGGCTGGCCGCGGCGCGAAAACGAGAGCGATCGACCACGGCCGAGGATCGCAGCGAGGATGTTGGCCGCGAACAGCGTGAACGCCGCCAAGGCGGGCGGGCCGGACAGGCCGAGCAGCGGCCAAACCGCAGGCCAGTAGCCCGCCGCCAAGGGCACCTCCAGAGCCCGGATCCCGAGGGAGAGGTTCAGGAGCCACCAGGCCAGGCGGTGGCCCCGGGGGCTCCAGAGTGCGGTCCCGCAGAAAACCGGAGTGAACCGAGCTCCGATACCCATGACCACGTGCGTCGCGAAGCCGAGGCCAAGAGCGTGGCGTGAAAAGTCGAGCATCGTGATCGAATCGAGTTCGCCCCTCAAGGCGCACCAGAGGCTCCAGCCGGGCCCGCTGGCCAAACCGATCATCAGCCAGAACCACCCGGCCTGGATCCAGCGCTCATACAGTCGAAACTCCTCCCCCGCAAACTCGAGGGTCGAACCTGGGCGCAGCCAGCCTATGACGACCGCGTAACCGGAGACGGCGAGGAGAAGCGCCGCCGCGCCCAGGGCTCGCATGGTTCGAAACGGCCCCTGCTCCGGCCAGGCTCCCGCGCACCACGCCGCGACCCCCGCCTGATAGAGCAGGAACACGGGGCGCTCCAGGGCCGGCCAGCGCGCCCTCCAACCGAGGGAGCTTCCGAACAGCCGCCGCCCCGCGCCGAAGATCCAGGAAACCACGAAGCCGAAGAGCCCGGCGGGCCATAGGACATGGTGCCAGGTGGTGTCGTCCAGCGCCGCCGCCGCGACGGCGATCCCAGACGATCCGATCAGCCAGGCGGCGCCCGCCACCATCCATCGCTCGAAGGACTGCCGAGGGGCCACCCGCGCGCGCACCGTGCTCCCGAGGACCGTGGCGAATAGGACGGCGCCCGCGAGCAGCGCACACGCCCCTGACAGCCACAGAAGGTCTCGGGCTGATGGAGGGATCGGGGCCAGGAAGGCCGTCACGATCGACAGCACGCCGCCGACCTGGCACGCGAGCGAGACAGTCACGAGGCGGACGTGCTGCAGCGCGGCGCCGACGAACCGCGGCACCGCGTGGTAGGCGAAGCCCATCACGAAGAGACCCAGGAAGCCGAATACCTGGACGTAGCCGTGAGTCCACACCCCAGGTCCTCGCGAGCATCCCCCAGGTCCCGGCAAGCTTCATCAGGCTGAGCGCACCGAGCGCGACTCCGGGAACGAGCGCCAGCCCGAGCGACGCGACGAAGAACGGGGCGAAGCGCCGCCGCTCCGCCTCCGCGGGCAGCACGGCGCAGGACGGCTGGTTCCTTGGCGCGACCCCGCAGGGAGGTTGGCCCATCGACCGGCTATGCCTCGGCCGTTCCGCGGGCGATGCGTTCGAGCGCCGGCCGGTCCGCGACGACGAGGCCACGAGCGGCTGAGCGCACCACGCCTTCGCGGCCGAGGCGCGTCATCGTCCGGATCGCCGTC
>CAZVOI010000512.1:0-3637 GCA_964628275.1 uncultured Acidobacteriota bacterium
CTGGACGCGCGGCGCGAAGGCGGTGGGCATCGAAGTGAAGGCGGGGACCGCTTGGAGATCCGGCCACGGCGCCGCGCTCAAGGCCCTGCTCGCGGATCGCCAATTGACGAGCGGCCATGGCGTCTACACCGGCACCGCCGAGCTCAAGGACGGTCCGGTGCGTGTCTGGCCGGTCGAGCGGTTTCTGGCCCGGCTCAGCGCGGGGGACATTCTCGCGTGAGCAATCTCGTCATCCAGGCAACGGTGTTCCACTCGCCTTTTTCGCGTTAGCCTTCGCCCTTGCTGCCCACGGAGGAGAGCGAGCATGGATGAACAAGAGCGGAAAACCCACCTCGACACGCTGCGCGCGACGCCCGCGAAGCTGAAGGCTGCCCTCAAGGGCGTGCCCAAGAAGCTGCTCACCTGGACGCCGGCGCCGGGCAAGTGGTCGATGCTCGAAATCGTCTGCCACCTGCGCGACATGGAGCGCGACGCCTACCTGGCGCGCTACGAGCGGATCCTGAAGGAAGACGACCCGACACTGCCGGACATCGACGGCGATGTTTACGCGCTCGAGAAGGACTATCGGAACGCCAAGCTGTCGGAGGTCGTCCGCGACTGGTCACGGCTGCGCAAGGAATGCCTGCGGCTTCTGGCCAAAGCGCGCTCCGCGGAATGGGAGCGGGTCGGCACCCACGAAACCGCGGGGCCGCTGAGCGTCACGGCACTCTTGCGGCGGCACGCGGTCGGGAATGATCAGGCGCACCTCGAGCAGATCGACGCGATCAAGCGACGGTTCGAGATGCTCTCGCGGCTCGAGGCCCTGCCCGGCACCGTCACCGGGTTGCTGCGCGGGAAAAGCGACGACGTGACGCGCCGCGCGCCGCGCCCCGGGAAATGGTCCGCGGTCGAGATCGCCTGCCATCTGCGCGACCTCGACCGGGTGTGGACCGAGCGCTTCACCAAGATGGCTTTCTCCGAGCGGCCGGAGTTCTACAGCGTCGAGCCCGACCGCTGGGCCGACATCTTGAGGTACAAGGACGCCGCGACGGCGCCGCTCTTGAAGACCCTGAAGAACGGCCGTGAAGACATGGTCTCGTTGTTGCGGTCCGTGCCGGCCGGCTCGTGGCGGCGGACCGGGCTTCACCCGAAGCGCGGCGAGATCTCGATCGAGCAACTCGCCCAGGTCGTGGTCGACCACGACGCCAAGCACATCGAACAGATCAAGGTGGCCCTGTCATGAGATTCGCGATGACGTTGCTGTCAGTCTTGCTGGCGCTTCCCGCGGCGGCGCAAGAGGCTCCCGTCCCGGCCGCCTACTACTACAAGGTCAAATGGGGCCTTCAGCAGGAGTTCGAGCGGCTCTTCTTCAAGAACCACTATCCCGTGCTCCAGGCCCAGATGGGAGAGGGCAAACGGATCCGGGCCGTCAACGTCTACCGCCCCACCTACCACGGCGACGGCCGCGCCGACTGGACCTTCCTGGTCGTCATCACCTTCACGAACCGGGCGGCGTTCGTGGCGCCGAGCGAGGAAGACGCGATCGCCAAGCGTCTCTACCCGGACCAGGAGACGTTTCGGAAGGAGGAGCAACGGCGCTTCGAGATCCTGGACGCGCACTGGGACGTGCCGCTCTCGGCGGTGGATCCGCCGAAGCGCTAGCGGCCGGCCTTTCGCGCGCGCGCCCCGGCGAGGCGCTCTTCGACGATACGGTCGGCCATCCGCTGCGGCGCGACCCCTTCCGCTTTCGACCGCGACCAGACCTGGGTCAGGCGGTCGCCGATGGCGCGGACGCGTTCCAGCACGCCGGCCTCGTCCGTCTCGCCGATCTCGAACAGCAGGCTCAAGAGACCGCCCGCGTTCGCGACGTAGTCGGGAGCGTGCAGCACGCCGCGCTCCGCGAGCGCATCGGCGTGGCGCGCTTCGAGCAGTTGCTCGTTGGCCCCGCCGACGACCGCGCGGCAGCGCAAGAGCGGGATCGTCGAGTCGTTCAGGATTCCGCCCGCCGCATTCGGTGAGAAGACGTCGCACTCAGTTGTGGCGATGGCGTCGGGTGAGACGACCGTCGCAGCCAGCTCGCTGACCGCTCGATCCACCCGGCTCTCGTCCACGTCCGCCACGGTCAGCGCCACGCCGTCGCCGTGCAGGAGCTTCGCCAGCCGGTACCCGAGGGCGCCCAGGCCCTGGATCGCGACGCGCATTACCGCCAGCTCGAGGCTCAGCTCACGAGCCGCCGCGCGTATCCCGTGATAGACGCCGAGCGCCGCGAGGTCGGCGGTGTCGATCTTGGAGCCGGGCGCGGTATGGCTCACGTGCTTGGTCAGCCGCGAGAGCACCGCGACGTCGCGCCCGTCGATGCCCATGTCGCCGCCGGTGTGGAAGCGGCCACCCAAGCGATCGATCGCCTTCGCGTACGCGGCGAACAGCGCGCGCGTCTTGTGCTTGCCGGGGTCGGCGACGATCACCGCTTTCCCGCCGCCGCGCTCGACGCCCGCCATCACCGCCTTGTAGGTCATCGCCCGCGACAAGCGCAGCGCATCCACGACGGCCGCGTCGAAGCTCGGGTAGAGCCGCATTCGCGTTCCGCCCACGGCGACGCCGAGTGTCGTGTCATGGATCGCGATCACGCCGCGGAGGCCCGACGCGGCGTCCTGGAAGATCACGACTTCTTCGTGGCCCAGCTCGCGAGCCAGATCGAGCGCGGTCATGCGGGCCCGAGCATAAGCGCACTCGCCCGAGCGAGGCCGAACCGGTGCGCCTGCACAGGACTCGACATGCTGCGCATGCTCACCTTAGTATGAGCATATGAGCAGTCATCGCTTACAGGTCTTGGTTCCACCCGTTCTCGACGTGCGGATTCGGAAGGCCGCCAGCCGCAAGCGGCTCTCCAAGGGCGAATGGGTGAGACGTGCGATCGAACGGGCCCTCGTCGAGCCGGCGCATCACATAGCCGACCCTCTCGAGCGTCTCGAGAGGCTCGAGGCCCCGACGGCCGATATCGAGAAGATGCTGGCCCAGATCGAGGCGGGCCGTCGTTGAGGGTGTTCGTTGACTCCAACATTCCGATGTACGTGGCTGGCAAGGAGCACCCGCTGCGGGATCCGGCGAGGCGTTTCTTGGCGCGAGTCAGGAGCGGCGAGGTCGAAGCGTGCACGAGCACCGAGGTGCTCCAGGAGATCCTGTATCGCTACGTGGGCTTGAAGCGGCCGGATCTTGCCCGCGAGATATACGAGTTGTTCGCGGATCTGTGCGCGGTGGTTTTTCCGGTGACCTTGGCTGACACCGACCGCGCGAAAGACATGCTTGCGACACAGCAGCGTGTCGGCGTGCGGGACGCGGTTCACGCGGCGGTGATGCTCAACAATGAGCTGATGCAGATCGCGACATTCGACAGCGGCTTCGACGGGATCCCTGGGGTGAAGCGCATCAAGCTCAGTTAGGAAAGCGGGCCGCCGTCCCGGCCCTGCTACTCGGCGTTCCCGTTCTTCAGCAAGCCAAGGAGCCAGCGGCTCAGCTTCTCCTGCTGCTCGGGCGTCTGGTTGTGACCGGTCTCGAGGGCGAGCAGCAGACGCTTCTTGCCTGGCATCACGCCGTAGGCCGCGAACATCGACGTCGGCGGGCAGGTCTCGTCGTTGTAGCCCCAGGTGTAGAGCCCGGG
>CAZVOI010000513.1:0-5610 GCA_964628275.1 uncultured Acidobacteriota bacterium
AGCTCTTCCTTGGCCTCGTCGACGCCCGCGACATCCTTGAACGTCGCCTTCTTCTGCTGCGAGGCCAGCAGTTTCGCCTTGGACTTACCGAAGCTGAGCGCCTTGTTGCCGCCCGACTGCATCTGGCGCATGAAGAAGATCCAGAAGCCGACCAGGACCAGCAGCGGCGCCCAGGAGATCAAGAGATTGGCCCAGGTCGGCGTCTGGTCGTTCTGACCGGTGACCGAGACCTTCTTGGCCAGCAGCGTGTCGATCAGCTTCTCGTAGCCGAGCGGGCCGATCGTGGGCGCCACGGTCTTGAATTGTTCGTGGTTGACCGTCTTGCCTTTGATCTCGTTGCCGGTGATCGTGACTTCCTGGATCTGCCCGGATTCGAGCTGGTTCATGAACTCCGAGAATTTCCAGGGCGATTCCTTCCGCTGGATCTGCGCGAAGTGCCAGGCCAGGAAGATCACCATCAGCAGCGACATCCAAAGCATCACCGTCTTGAACGTGGAGTTCACTGTTCGTTCTCCGACATGTTGAGCTTGCCCCCCTGCGCCTCGGGGGCAGGCCGCGACAACGTCCCGATGTACGGCAACCCGCGATACTGCTCCTTGAAATCCAGACCGTAACCCACCAGGAAGCGATCGATCGGCTCGGACAGCGAGAAAGCAACCCAGTCGGGCTTCAGATCCACTTTACGCTCGCGGGCCTTGTCCAGCAGAGCGCACACGCGAAGGCTCTTCGGCTCGTGCTGGCGGATGTGCTCCACCAGGTACTGGAGCGTGATCCCGGTGTCGATGATGTCGTCGAGCAGCAGGATGTGGCGCCCGGCGTACGGCACCTCGGCGGAATACACGATCTCGGTGCCCCCGGCGCCGCCTTGGCTGGCGCGCACCATGTGACAGATGGTAGGCAGCGGGATCGCGCGGATCAGATCGGCCATGAAGACCAGGCAGTTCTTCATCAGGCCCACCACACACAGCTCCTGGCCGGCGTAGCTCCGCGCGATCTCGCCGCCCAACTCGGCGACCCGCGCGCGGATCTGCGCTTCGCTGAAGAGCACGGCCGGCAGCTCGCCGTTCATGCGTTCGCCTCGCACCTGGATTCGTTCTGCGCCGGCCGAATCCGCAGACCGCCCGAACCGAAGATGGCTTCACGACGGCCAGGCAGGTCCACGCGATGACCCTTTGCATCCGGCCGGGCCGCCAGTCGCAAGATGCGCTCGAGGTGGATCTCGGCGACGCCGCGCAAGCCCCCCGCGCCCGCGATCGAGCGCCGGACCGCGATGCGCCGCTCCGCGAGCGGCAGGCTGCGCAGCGCACCGAGAGGCAGCGCACCGTCCTGTTCTTCGAGACCGGCGCCGGGGCGGGTCGACAGCAGGTCGGACTCGGCGGCCACCAGCCCGGCAGCCCGGGCCAGCGAGGCGCGGACACGGGGGTTGAAGTGGCGTTCCAGATAAGGAATCAGCTCGTGGCGCACGCGATTGCGCGTGTAGCGCAAGTCTCGATTGGACTCGTCCTCGCGATGCGGCAAGCCGCGCGCGGCCAGGTGCTTCAAGACCTCGTGGCGCGAAACGGCGAGCAGCGGACGGATCAAGTCTCCAGACGACACGCGCATCGCGGCGAGGCCCACGCTGCCGGAGCCGCGCAGGAGCCGCATCAGGAAAGTTTCGGCTTGGTCGTCGCGCGTGTGGGCGACGGCGATCGCGACCGCGCCGATCTCGTCCTTCACCCGCCGCAGGAACTCGTAGCGCGCGGCGCGCGCGGCGGCTTCGATCCCGTGCCGCTGCTGGCGCGCGCGGGCGGCCACGTCGACGCGGTCGCTGACCAAGCGCACGCCGAGACCCGCGCTGAGCGCACCGCAGAAAGCCGCGTCTGCGGCGGAGTCGGGGCGCAGGCCGTGGTCGAGGTGCGCGGCTTCGACGACGAAGCCGCCTTCTCGAGAAAGCGACACCAGGGCGTCCAAAAGAGCCACCGAATCGGCGCCTCCCGAGAGCGCTGCCAGAACCGTCTGCCCGCGGGCAGGCAGGGAAAGGCTCTCGAGGGCGCGTCGCACGGCCACCTTCAGAGAAGTCCCCTTCACGGTCCCTCACAGCGCAGGTCGACGGGAGCGTCGGTTGGTGGCGGTGCAGGGATTCGAACCCCGGACGCCGCGGATATGAGCCGCGTGCTCTAACCAACTGAGCTACACCGCCATGCAGCGACGGCCTGCTCACAAAGTGTACTACGGATCGGAGCTTCCGCCGGTCGGCGGCGCCCCTCGCCGCTCGCGTTCCTGCACGCGATGCTTGCGGTCGCGACGCGCCCGCCGCAGCGACTCGGGCTCGCCGGTCGCGTAGTTGGCGAGCAGCACCAGCGTGCCGGGAGAGACGCCCTGGACCAGCCGCCGCAAGGTCGTCAGGGTGGCCGGCAGATAGGGGTAGCGACCCACGAAGCGTGTGGCCGTGCGCAGCGTTTCGCGTTGGTCCTCCGGCACCAGGATCAGAAACGGGTAGCGCGACGCGGCCGGGTTCCAGAGATCGCAGCGTTCGATCGTGGCGAGGCGCGCCTCGAAGAGCAGGTCGCGTGCCACGCGAGTCGGGTCTTCGCAATAGACCAGCCGGAGCTCGGGCTCGAAGCTCCGCTCGCGAAGGATGTCGTTCACGATCGCATCGTTAGGCTGAGCGCGGCGCACGGCGGGGACGAAACAGACGGAAACGAGAAAGAACACGAGCGCCGAGGAAGCCGCGAGCGAGCCGGCGAGGATCACCGGCCGAAACCACAAAGCGCCGGCGACGAGCGTGGCGGCGAGGATCCAGAGAGCGAGCGCGGCGCCCGATTGCAGGTGCGGCTCGGGCAGCCAGGCGGGAGGCACCAGACGATTCGCGGCTGGCACGGCCAACAGGCCGCCGGCAACGCCCAGGAGCAGAACTCGACCGAAGGCCCGTTCGGAGCGGCTCCAGGGCCCCCGCAGCGTCCAGGCGGTGACGAGCGACAGCGCGGGCCAGAGCGGGAGCAGGTAGTAGTCGATCTTCCCTCTCGAAAGGCTGAGCGGGACCAGCATCAGAGCCACGATTCTCCAGAGCCCGAGTGCGGCCTGATCGACCGGCGAGCGTGGCTGCTTGCGATCGCGCCAGAGACGCCAGAGCGAGACCGCGAGGATCGGCGACCACGGCAGGCCGAGTGCGAGCAGGACCCCGAGGTAGTAGAGCGGCGAGCGTTCGGCGTCGTACATCTCGCCGGCAAAGCGTTCCAGGTTCTCGCGCAAGAAGAAGTAGCGCAGCGGTTCCCAACCCAACCGCGCGGCCACCAGCGCAAACCAAGGCAGGCCGACGAGAGAGAACCCGATCCCGACGCCCGCCGCGCGCGGCAGCGATGCCAGCAGGGGCCGACCCCCGAGGAGAGCCAGAAGTCCAAGGCCCACGAACAGGAGCGCGACCGGACCCTTCGTGAGGAACCCGAGTCCGAGGACCGCGCCCAGAGCCACGCCCAGTCCCTGCGGGCGATAGCCACCTCGGATCCAATTGACGCCGAGGCCGATGCCCAGCGTCGTCCAAAGCGTGAGCAACATGTCCGACATCGCGATCCGGCCGAAGCTCATGAACGCCGCGGTCGTCGCGAGCGCGAGCCCACCCGCGAGAGCCGTCCCCTGATCGAACAGCCGCACCCCGAGCCCGATCGTCGCGAGCACGGCCAAGATCGCAGCGACCGCGGGCACGAGACGCGCGGCATCCATCGAGAACCCGAGATGTCGGAACGCGGCGGCGATCAGCCAGTACGTGAGCGGCGGTTTGTCGAAGAACGTCTCGCCTCGATAGCGCGGCACCAGATAGTCGCCGCTCTCGACCATGCCGCGGGCGCCATCGACGAAGTAGATCTCGGCGCGTTCGAGCGGCGCCTGACCCGCTGCGGGCAGGAGCAAGAGCGCGACGAGCAGGACGAGCAGCGCTACACCGATGCCGAACGACCTCAGTGGGTCGCGCCCTTCAGGTGGAGCTGCCCGCACGCGGCCAGGATGTCCTGGCCGCGTGGCTTGCGGACGGAGACCGTGATCTGCGCGTCGGCGAGGACGCGGCAGAACGCGTCGATGGCGGCCGGCGTTGGCGGCTCGAACGGGATCTCGGGCGTCGGATTCAACGGAATCAGGTTGACCTTCGAGCGCGTCTGGGCGAGCCGCTTGGCGAGCTGGCGGGCGTGCGAGACGGTGTCGTTGACGCCCTTCAATAGCACGTACTCGTAGGTCACGCGGCCGCCGCTCGGGATCGGATAGCGCTGGGCGGCCGCCAGGACATCGTCGAACGAGTATTTCTCCTCGATCGGCATCAGCTCGCGGCGCAGCGCCGCGCTGGAAGCGTGCAGGCTGATCGCGAGGTTCGGGCGCAGCGGTTCGTGCGCCAGCTTGTCGAGGGCCGGCAGGATGCCGACGGTCGAGAGCGTCAGCTTCCTCGGCGGGACCGCGAACCCGGCGGGGTCCATCATCACGCGCAGCGCGGAGACCGTGTTGTCGTAGTTGAGCAACGGCTCGCCCATCCCCATCATCACCACGTTCCAGGGCATCGCGTCGCGCGCGGGAGCGTCCTCCATCACGGCCGCCACCTGGCCCAGGATCTCCGACGTCGTCAGGTTGCGCTTGTAACCTGCGATTCCGGTGAGGCAGAACGCGCATTTCAGCGGACAGCCAGCCTGGGTGGAGATGCAGATGGTGCGGCGCGTCTCCTCAGGGATCAAGACGCTCTCGATCGCTGCGCCGCCCTCCAGTGTGAACAGGTACTTGCGGGTGCCGTCGTAGGAGAGCTGGCGCTCCGAGAGCACCGGCCACTCGAGCACGAACGCGCTCTCGAGCCTCTCGCGGAGACCCAGGGACAAATCGGTCATGGCGGCGAACGAGCGGACGCGCTTCTGGTAGAGCCAGGTGTAGATCTGGCGGCCGCGAAACGCCGGCTCGGCGAGCGCCTCGAGCGCGACCTCGAGCGGAGCGCGTTCGAGGCCGAAGAGATTCACCGCGTCCATCGCTCCGATCTTAAAGCCCTCGACCCGCCGGAGCCGCCGAGGGTTCAGGACCACAAACTCCCCGGCGAAGCCGCGCTCGGGATCCGGGTTACTTCGAATGCTCCCTTACGTGCCGAATCGTCTCGTCCAGTAGCGATTTCCGGATGTGCAGTGAGGATCGCTCGGGGATGGATTGCAGGAGCTCGAGGACTTGGTCCACGCTGCTGCGTCCCGTGCGAAGAGATCTCACGATGATGCCGATCGTGCCGTGAACTCGAAGGCCCAAGCCTTCGGCGGCGAGTCGGGCAGCGGCGTCGTCGGTGAGAAAGATGCATCCCGACTCCCGCTGAGCGACCGCGATCGCCTCGAACTCGCCAGGTGCTAGGGCAAGCGCCCGTGCCAGCGCCTGGAGAGGCGCCTGGGGCTCTGGCGCCGGGGCGATTCGCGCCAGCGGGACAGCAGCCCGAAGCGCGTCGGGCTGATGACGTGAGACCTCCTGCCAAACGGCTTCAGGCACGAGTACAACGGAGAAGTCCGCCAGGAGATCAATCGCGCTGAGCTGTTGAAGGTGGATGAGTGGGCCGGCGTCGCACACGGCCCGAGTGTCAGCGCTAGTCTCGCCCACGCAAGGCCCACTCGACGTCCTCGCGGATGAAGC
>CAZVOI010000514.1:0-3952 GCA_964628275.1 uncultured Acidobacteriota bacterium
CCGGTGGCGTAGACGGCGCGACCCGCGGCCAGGTTGGCGAGACTCCAGGCGAAGCCGGCGAAGATCGCGACGGCGATTGCGACGATCACCAGCCGGCCGGGCTCCTGGCCGAGACCGAACCATTGAAAGCTCGCCGGGAGATCCTGGACCCAGACGCCTTCGGTCGCCAGGCGCAGGCTCTCGCGCAGGAACACCATCGTCGCCAGCGTCACCACGATCGCGGGCAGACCCAGCGCCGCCACCAGCGCGCCGTTCAGGGAGCCCAGGAGCGCGCCGCACAGCACCGCGCCCACGGCGACGAGCGGCATCGGGATCCCGGTCTTCGCGAGCAGGCCTGCGACCACTCCGCAGATCGCGAACTGCGAGCCGATCGAGATGTCGATCTGGCGCGCCAGGATCACGAGCGTCATGCCCACCGCCGCGACCAGCACCGGTGCGTTGCTGACCAGCAGGTCACGCAAGTTGGCCGGTGCGAAGAACGTGGGGGCCCGCACGCCGAGCAGGGCCAGCAGTGCCACGAGCGCCACGCCCACCGACGCCTCGCGGCCGTAGCGTGCGACCCAGTCCTTAATGATGCGCCTCCGCGGCAGCGGTTCCGCCGCCGAGCGCCAGCGCCAGGATGCTCTCCTGCGTGGCCCCCTCTCGATCGACAGTGGCGACGATCGTCCCGCCGTGCATCACCGCGATCCGATCGCTCATGCCCAGGATCTCGGGCAACTCGGACGAGATCATCAAGATCGCCAGGCCCTTTTCGGCGAGCTCCGCCATCCAGCGGTGGATCTCGGCCTTGGCGCCGACGTCCACGCCCTGGGTGGGCTCGTCGAGGATCAATAGCTTGGGCTCGGTCGCCAGCCAGCGCGCCAGCGCGACCTTCTGCTGGTTGCCGCCGGAGAGGTGGGCCACCGGCGTGTCGATCGAGGGTGTCTTGATCGCGAAGCGCGCCACGAAGCCTTCCGCGAGAGCTCGTTCGCGGGCGTCGTCGAGAAGCGGCGAACCCAGCTTGGGCAGCACGGCGAGCGTGGTGTTCGCGGCGACGCTCAGCTCGGGAATGACGCCATGGCGGCGGCGATCTTCGGGAACGTAACCGAGTCCGCGAGCGATCGCCTGGGCGGGCGAGTCGATCGAGATCGTCTCGCCGCGCAGCCGTATCTCGCCAGCGTCCTTGGGTGTCAGGCCGAACAGGACGCGCGCCAGCTCGGTGCGGCCCGAACCGACGAGCCCGGCAAGTCCCAGGATCTCGCCGGCGCGCAGGTCGAACGTGGCGTCGCGCACTCCGCTCGCGCGACACGAGACCCGGCGTGCCTCTAGCACGGTGTTGCCGCGGGCCAGGTTTCGTTTCGGGAACACCGTCGAGAGCTCGCGGCCGACCATCAGCCGGATCAGATCCAGCTCGGTCAGGCCCTTGGCCGGCCGAGTCTCGACGAGCGCGCCGTCGCGCAGAACGCTGACGCGATCCGCGAGGCGTAGCACCTCCGGCAGCCGATGCGACACGTAGACGATTCCCTTGCCCTGCCCGCGCAAGTCGCCGATCAGGTCGAAGAGCCGCTCGGCCTCGGCGGCGGCCAGCGCCGCGGTGGGCTCGTCCATCAAAAGGATGCTGGCGTTGGCGCCGAGGGCGCGCGCGATCTCGACGAGCTGCTGCTCCGCCATCCGCAGCGAGCGCGCCGGCGCGTCGGGGTCGATCCGAGCCCCGACGCGGCCCAGAAGCTCCAGCGCGCGCTTCCGGCGCGCGGGCCAGGAGACGCGGCGCCAGGCGCCGCCCGTCTCCCTCCCGAACGCCAGGTTCTCCGCGACCGACAGGTCGGGGAAGAGCGCCGGTTGCTGGTAGATCGGCGCCACGCCCAGGCTGCGCGCTAGCAGCGGATCGGCTCGGGTGACGGACCGGCCGGCGATCTCGAGGCTTCCCGAATCGGGCGCGTGGGCGCCCGTGACGATGCGAATCAACGTGCTCTTGCCGGCGCCGTTCTCGCCGACGAGCGCGTGGACTTCGCCCGGCTGAAGCGCGAAATCGATCTCGCGCAGCGCCTGGACGCCGGCGAACGACTTGCTGACGCCGGAGAGTCGGAGCAGAGAGCCCAGGGCTACTTCTCGGCGACGATGCGCGGAGCCGTTAGCAGACCCGAGGGCAGTGGTCGCAGGCCGTCAAGGTCCTGTAGCCGCGTACGCTGGCCGTAGCGCTCGACGATCGGCTTCATGTCCGGCAGCCGGCCGCCTTCGGAGAGCTGGTTGATCGCGGTGTTGTAGACCTCGATCCGCAGCTCGTTCGCACCCTCCTTCAAGAGATCCGTCACCTCGAGGCGATACGGCGGCGCCCAGAGCGTGCCGGCGCGGCGGTCGTTGACGAACAGCGTCGCCGCTTCGCGGATCGGAGCCGCGACGAGCGCGGCGAAGGAGTTGCCGCGCAGCGTTCCGCCCGGCATCGCTTGGCGTTCGACGGCGTTGGCTTCGCCGAAGTCCACGAAGGCGCGCGTCCCCGCCGCCCGGAACAGCGCCGGCAGTTGAACCGCCCGCCGATAGCTGACCGTGCCGGAGAAGCTCGCGTGGGCGGCGTCCTTGTCCCAGGAATGGGGGAGCTCGACAGTCGTGTCGCTGCCCGCGTTGCCGAAGCGGACGCTCCAGCCCGAGCGGAGCTCCTCGGTCGCCGCGACAGTTCGGGCCCGGGTGAGCGGGGCGGCGCTCGGGGTCTTGCGGAAGACGACGATGCGCGACCCGTAGGGCTCGAAGCTGAGCGGCACCGCGCCTTCCGAGGTCTCGAGCCGCTCGATCCTGCCGGACAGGGCATCCCACGACTCGGCATTCGGTGTCGAATCTCGAAAGCGGGCTTGCACGCTGCGCGGCAGGTTGCCGCTGTTCGCGAGGAAGTAGACGTCGGCTTCCGCGAGACGTCGATGCACGAAACCAATCCTCGGCTCCGCGGGCTCGAGCACGACGTCACCGGGAACGGCGCCGCCCAGCCGTCGGGTGAGGTCGTCTTCGGCAACCACCTCGAGCGAGGGCCAGTCTCCCTCGGGCTTGCGCCTGGTGGCCAGCAGAGTGCCCCCGCCCTTCGCGTAGTCGGCGAGCCAGCGTCGCGTGGCTTCGGGCATGAAGCGCACGCCGGGCAGCACGATCGCCTTGTAGCGGCGGGCCTGCGCCTCTTTCAGCGTGCCGTCGTCGAAGAGGTCGAAGCCGTGACCCGTGTCGAGAATCGCCGGAACCGTCTTCGGTCCGATCCAGTCGACCGTCCGCGTGAAGAGGTTCAGCGACGGGTTCGTGACCATGCGGAACGTCGACCAGGCATCTTCGTTCGGAGCGTAGAGCCCGACGTCGGCAACCGAGTCGCCTTGCCGCAGCAAGAAGCTGACGCGTTGCAGATACGTCGCCAGGTCCGGCATCACGGGCCACCACGGGTTCTTGTCGCTCAATACCGCGGCGGCATAGAAGGGCCAGCCGGGCGTGCCCGCCGCGGGCGGCGAGTAGGGCCAGCCGTGGCCGATCAGATGGTTGATCCCCGACAGGAAATGCTGATCCGCCTCCGCCTTGACGTCGAGCGGCGTCGCGCGGAAGGCCGGTGAGTGGAGCCACGTCCACGTTTCCGAGGTGACGACCGGCTTGCCGAAGAGGTGCGACGCCGAGGCGGCCCAGCGCGCGGAAGTGAGCGTGCGGAAATTCCAACCCTCGCCGTCGATCAGGTCGGCGTAACGCGAGCTGGCGATCGTGGCGGGCGGCTCGCCGTAGTTCTGGATGCGGAAGAGCACTTTGTTCTTCGTCGCCCACTCGCGCATCGGGACCATGAAGCGCTCCTCGAACAGCTCGCTGAAGGTCCGGCCGAGGTCGCGGCGCAACGCCTGTGCGCGCTCGCGGTTCTCGAGGTTCTCGAACTCCAGCAGCGTCAATAGCGGCCGCAGCTCGTAACCGCGGCGCTTCGGGAACTCCGCCAGCATGTCGCCGGTCCAGTCGGCCTGGTAGACCT
>CAZVOI010000515.1:0-3090 GCA_964628275.1 uncultured Acidobacteriota bacterium
GCCTAGCCTGGCGTAGTCATGACAGTCCTTTGAGGGTGACGGCAGCGTCGGGGCGCGCTCGGCAATCGGCGATGTACTGCTCGACGATGTCGGCAAAGCTGACTTCCGGCGTCAGGCCGAGGGCCTTCGCGCGTTGCGCGCTCGCGCCTTTGGGCCAGTTGGCGACGATGCCGGCGATGCGCTCGTCGCGCTCGAAGCGCACGCGCGCGCGCACCTTGGGCCCGGCGACGGATTCGAGCGCAGCCAGCAGCTCGCGCACCGTGAGGTTCAAGGCCGGCAGGTTCAGCGCCAGGCGCCCGCCGAGCGCCTCGCGCGAGGCTTCGTAGACGGCGATCAGACCCTCGACCGTGCGCAGCGGTGACGACACCGGGTGCGACACGCTTTCGTCGACCGGGCAGATCGATTCCACGCCCGCCAGCGGCTCGCGGATGATGCCGCTGAAGAACGACGACGCGGCCGCGTTGGGCTTGCCCGGGCGCACGGTCACCGTCATCAGCCGCGCGGCTCGGCCATCGATGAAGCCCTTGCGTGTGCAGTCGGTAATCAGTTGCTCGCACATCAGCTTCTGCGTGCCGTACGAGGTTTGCGGCGCGGGCAGGGTGTCGTCGGCGACGACGTCGGGCAGCGGCCGGCCGGGGTCGGGCCCGAACACCGCGACCGAGCTCGAGAACACGAAACGCGGCGTGTTGCCGGCCTGGCGGATGGCGTCGAGCAGGCCACGCGTACTGTCGAGGTTCGAACGCATGCCGAGATCGAAATCGAGCTCGCATTCGCCCGATACCGCCGAGGCGAGATGGAACACACCGTCGAAGCGCGCGCTGCCGAGGCCCGCGGATTGCTCGAGCAGTGCGCCGGTGCGGGCGGCGACGCGCGGGTCGGCCAGCAGATCGGGTGGCGGTGCGAACTGGTCCGCGACCACGAGCGCATCGATGCGCTGACCGGCCAGCGTGCCGCGAGCCAGCAGCGTGCGCGCCAGCCGCGCACCGATGAATCCGGCAGCGCCGGTGATGAGGAGCTTCATACTCGACGATTCCTAGCGCAAGATCGGAGCGGACCGCAATTCAACTAGTGCTGCGTGGGTCGAGTGATCACGATTCTCGCTTCCGGGCTTTCCTGGTAGCCGTAGCGGATCGCCTTGGCGCGGATCGTCATCGCACGGTCGACGCGGATCGGGCCCGTGTAGATCCGCCAGCGCGCCGACGGGCCTTCGTCCTCGGTGTACCCGATCGACGCGCCCTGCGTGGGCACGTAGATGACGACCTCCGCCGGCTCGTCGATCGTGATCGCGTCCTTTCGGACCGGGCCATCGGCGGAGCGGCGCGCGACGATGTACGGTTGCGCGGTCTGGGGCTGGATGCCGCCGGGCCACATGCGTTGGATCATCTCCGCTTCGTTGATCAGTCCCTGATCGCCGATCCGCGTCATCCAGTCCGCCACCGCGCGGCGCAGGCGCTCGAGCGTGGCCCGGTGGGCGGGGTCCGCCGCCAGATCGTGGATCTGATGTGGGTCCGCCGCCGTGTCGTACAGCTCCTCGGCGGGCCTCTGGACGCGCATCCACAGGGCCGCCGGCTCTCTTAGCAGGCCGGCTGCCTGCAGCCGCAGCCACTCCTGCATGATCGCGCTCTGATTCCGATACACGATGTGGCCGGCGTACGGCAGCTCGGGCGAGAAGTTGCGGATGTACAGGAAGCGGGCGTCGCGGGCGGACCGCATCATGTCGTACTCGATGTCCATTCGATCGCGCGCCGCGAACACCATCTCCGGCGCCGGCCCGGCCTTCGGTCCCACGATCACCCGCCCCTGCAGGTGGCTGGGGATCGCCACGCCAGCCATCGCCAGAACCGTCGGCGCCAGGTCGATCGAGCTGACCAGCTCGTCGCTGACCGAGCCTGCGCGGAGCGTCTTCGGCCAGCGAAGCATCAGCGGCACGCGCAGGCCTGAGTCGTAGAGCGACCGCTTGGCGCGCGGCACGCCGTCGCCGTGATCGCTCCAATAGAAGACGATCGTGTCGTCGGCCAGCCCGTCGTCTTCGAGCTGCTTCAGGATCACGCCGACTTCGCGGTCCATGTCGGCGATGTTGTCGTACATGCGCGCCAGCTCTTCGCGCACGGCCGGCGTGTCCGGGTAGTACGGCGGCACCGCGAGCTTCGCCGGGTCCGTCACCAGCGGCTTGCCCTTCCGCGCCGGGCTGGTCGGGAAGATCTGGCTCTCGTGGGTGACCACGAGGTTGAACACCGAGAAGAAAGGCTGGCTCCGGTCGGGACGGTCCCGCCAGTGCGCGTCCCGGCCGAGGCGATCCCAGATCGTGAAGGGCTCGCCGAACTGGTAGTCGGTCTTGGCGCGATTGGTGGTGAAGTAGCCGGCCGCGCGGAGGTACTCCGGAAACGCCTTGACGTAGAACGGCGGGACCGCCAGGTACGGGCCCGGGAGCTCCGGCACACGGTCCTCGGTGGTTCGCATGTGCTGTGCGCCGATCGCGTTCTGATGCATGCCGGTGATGATGGCGGCGCGGCTCGGCGCGCACACCGGCGCGGTAGTGAACGCGCGCGTGTAGCGAAGCGACTGTGCCGCCAGCCGATCCAGCACCGGCGTCCGGGCCAGCGGGTCCTGGTACACGCCCAGGTGCGGGCTCATGTCCTCGTTCGAGATCCACACGATGTTGGGCCGGCGCGGCGTGGGCGCAGCCGGCTGCGCGGCGGCGGGCAGGCCGCTGACCAGGGGCAGGAGCGCAAACGCCAGCGTGACGGATCGCATCTGAAGAGACTATGCCAGCAGCTTGGCGATGACGTTGCCGGAGACGTCGGTGAGGCGAAAGTCGCGGCCCTGAAAGCGGTAGGTGAGCTGCTTGTGGTCGATGCCCATCAAGTGAAGCACCGTCGCGTGCAGGTCGTGGACGTCGACGGCGTCCTCGACCACGTTGTAGCCGAGCTCGTCGGTCGTTCCGACCGTGACGCCGGGCTTGATGCCGCCGCCGGCGAGCCACATCGTGAAGGCGCGCGGATGGTGGTCGCGGCCCAGGAATTTCGAGCCATTGCGCTCCTCGTTCATCGGCGTGCGGCCGAACTCGCCGCCCCACACCACCAGCGTCGA
>CAZVOI010000516.1:0-26866 GCA_964628275.1 uncultured Acidobacteriota bacterium
ATCGCGACCGCGGCACCCGCGCCCGTGTAGCCGGCGGCCCAGGCCTGATCGGCCTGAACGAGCGGGCCGCTCTCCGCCAGCGTCGCCTGGTCGGCGCGATCTTCTTCGATGACAGAGACCCGCTCCGATGCAAGCAACCGCACCACCGCAGCCGGGGTCACCTCCAGAGCCTGATACGGAATGCTCTCGAAGTTGTGGATCAGTTGCGCGCCCGTTCCGCGGACCTCCTCCAGAACCCCTGACTGGGCGCTGCTAATCGCCTGCCGCTGGTCGTCCTGTTGGCTGCGCGTCAACACTCCCTCGGCCTGCCAGCCGAGACGTAACCCTACGATGACCCTGGATCTAGGGTTCGCCTGGATCTGAATGGCCAGGCTGGGATCGATCCTGACACCGGCTGGCTGCGGTTCTTGCTGGGTCGGCGCCGGACCTGTGCCCGGTTCCTGCGAACCTACGGATGGGGCCGCCAATATTGCGCCGGGCCCGATGCGGGATTCAGACGAATCGGGCGGAGCCTGGCTCGCCTCACTGGCTTGGGGAGCGCTCTGGGAGTTGTGGGCGCCCAGGGCTGGTACCAGTAGCAGTAGCAGCGGTGTGCCGGCGAGCGCGATCAGAAGCTTCGTTCGTGTCATGGCAAGTCCCCTTGTTCCATCCCAATGCCGACACTTCAGCGAATGCCAGTGTCGACACGGATATCCAGCGTGAGAATCGTCCCCTTCTTGTTCTCGAAACGCGTCTCCCGCTCCTCGAGCCCGCTCGAGCGGCAGACGACGTACGCAGCTTCTGGCAGGTCGACCCGGTGCCGGCCTTGGACCTCGCGGCGAGTCGTCGCCAACGTCCGGTTCCGCGTTTTGTCGTGGACGACGACGACCTCATAACCGTCCTCACAGGCTGCTGTACCGGAATCTGTACTCGCCGATTTCCATGACAGTTCTCCCATTGACATGGAGAGCCCTGCTGCGGCCCGTGTAGTAGAACCCCGGGTATCCGCGAGCACAATCGCCAGAAGGTGCCACGTCGCAGGTGCCGCGCACCCTGAACCATAGTGCCATGCCCTCGGCACATTGGTGCCAGTCGAAGCGGTCACGGGGGTCACGGGGAGCCTTGTCCAGTCTTGTCGATCTCGTTGAATAGCGCCCCAAACCTGCGCACAATCTCGCGACCGTCATGGCCACCCCCCGACCGAAGCTCATGCTGATCGACGGCAGCGCCCAGTTCCACCGCGCGTATCACGCGATCCGCGGCCTGGCCACGAGCCGGGGCCTGCCGACGAACGCCACCTACGGCTTCACGACGATGCTGCGCAAGCTGCTCGCCGACGAAAAGCCCGAGTGGATCGGCATCGCCTTCGACCCGCCCGGCCGCACGGTGCGCCACGAGGAGTACACCGAATACAAGGCGAATCGGCCGAAAATGGCCGACGATCTCGCGGTCCAGATCCCTTACGTGCGGCTGGTCTGCGGGGTCTTCGGCATGCCGATCCTGGAGGTCCCGGGCCACGAGGCCGACGACGTGATCGCGACGCTCTCGGACCAGGCGGTCTCACAGGGCTTCGCGGTCGTGATCGTCACCGGCGACAAGGACCTGCTGCAACTCGTCGACGACGACGTGAAGGTGCTGAACCCGGGCCGCGACGGCCTGGGCAGCACGCTCTACGACGCGAAGACCGTGCTCGAGAAGTTCGGCGCTTCGCCGGAGCGCGTGGTGGACGTGCTGGCGCTGGTGGGCGACGCGGTGGACAACGTGCCGGGCGTCGCGGGGATCGGCGACAAGGGCGCGCGCGACCTGATCAGCGAGTTCGGCTCGCTCGAAGGCGTGCTCGAGAACGCCGACAAGGTGAAGCGCGCGAGCTATCGCGAGGGGCTGAAGGCCCATCGCGAGGAGGCTCTGCTCTCGAAGCGGCTAGTGACCTTGAAGCGGAGCGTCGAGATCACGCTCGACCTCGAGGCGTTGCGGCGGCGTGACGTCGATCGAGCCGCGGCTCACTCACTCTTCCGTGAGCTGGAGTTCGTGGCGCTGGCGCGCGAGTACGCGCCGGAAACGGGTTCCACCAAGACCGTCACGCGAACCCTCACCTCGGCCAGCGAGGTGACCGCGACCGTCGCCGAAGCGCGCCGCGCCGAGCGCGTGGCGATGGTGCTGTTCACGAGCGCGCGCGAACCAATGAAGGCGCGCGTCGTCGGCGTGGCGCTCGCCTGGAAACTCGGCGAAGCGCACTACGTTCCGCTCGGCCACAGCTATCTGGGGGGACCTGATCGCGCCGAACAACGAGCGTTGCTCGAGCCGCTGTTGCCGTTACTCGGGGACGCTGGCGTGCCGAAGCTCTCGGCCAACGCGAAGCACGACCAGGTGGTGCTGGCGCGCGCCGGCGCGCCGCTGGCAGGAATGAGCTTCGACGCCATCGTCGCCGCGTATCTGCTGAATCCGGGCAAGCGCGGCTACAGCCTCGACGACCTCGCTTTCGAGACGCTCGGCGCCCGGTCCGAGTCGCGGCCCGAGGGCGCGCTCGAGTCACTCACGGTCGAAGCCGCGGCGGCGGCAGCCGGCTCGGAAGCCGATCTCACGCTGCGCGTCGCCGGCGGAGTCGTTGAGCGCCTGCGAGACGAGGGCTTGCTCCCGATCTTCGAGTCGATGGAGCTGCCGCTCGTCTCGGTGCTGGCCGACATGGAAATCGCGGGGGTGAAGGTCGACAAGGCCTTCCTCCAATCGATGAGCCGCGAGATGGACGCCGACGTGCAAAGGCTCACACGCGAGATCCACGCACTCGCAGGTTCCGACTTCAACATCAACTCGCCGACCCAGCTCCGCGAGATCCTGTTCGACAAGCTCGGCCTGAAGAGCGCCAAGAAAACCGCCAAGACGCGCGCCGCGTCGACGGCGGAGGACGTGCTGGAGGAGCTGGCCGACGAGCACGAGCTGCCGCGCAAGATTCTCGAGTATCGCTCGGTGCAGAAACTCAAGTCGACCTACGTCGACGCGCTGCCGGAGCTGATCCACCCCGAGACCGGGCGCATCCACGCATCGCACAACCAGACGGTCGCAGCCACCGGCCGGATCTCGTCCTCCGACCCGAACCTCCAGAACATCCCGATTCGCACCGCCGAAGGCCGCCGGATCCGGCAGGCGTTCGTGGCCGAGCCGGGCCACCTGCTGCTCTCGGCGGACTACTCGCAGATCGAGCTGCGCGTGCTCGCGCATCTCTCGCTCGACCCGACGCTGATCGACGCGTTCCAGCGCGGCGAAGACATCCACGACCGCACCTCGCGCGAGGTGTTCGGGCCGTTCCCGCCGATCGCCCCCGACGAGCAGCGGCGCCGCTCCAAGATGATCAACTACGCGCTCGTCTACGGCAAGACCGCGTTCACGCTGGCCAAGGACATCGGCGTCTCGCGCAAGGAGGCCGAGGCCTTCATCGAGGCCTACTTCGCGCGCTACGGCTCGGTGCGCCAGTTCATCGACGACACGATCGCCGGCGCGCGCCAGACCGGCCAGGTGCGCACGCTGCTCGGCCGCTTGCGCAGGCTGCCCGACATCAACTCGCGCAACTTCCAGGTGCGCGCCGAAGCCGAGCGCCAGGCCGTCAACGCGCCGGTCCAGGGATCGGCTGCGGACTTGATCAAGAAGGCGATGATCGACCTGCACCGCGAAATGCCCGCACGCGGCCTGAAGACGCGGCTGATCCTGCAGATCCACGACGAGCTGCTGTTCGAGGTGCCCGAGGACGAGGCGGAACGGGTGCGCGAGCTCGTCAAAGAAAAGATGGAAGGCGCGATCGCGCTCAAGGTGCCGCTCGTCGTCGACGCCCGCCTCGGCAAGAACTGGGCCGAAGCGCACTGAGTCTGGTCAGGACGCTCCCAGGATCTTTATGCGCGAGATGGCCGCGTGCGGGCCGTCGGGCTCGCGGTTCGGGTTGCTGAAGCTGAAGCACAACCAGTTCTCGCCCGACTCTTGATCGCGAGCCGGAACCGCCAGCTCGACCTCCTGCCAGCGCGTCGCCAACGATCGCGAGCCCAGGCTGCGGCCATTCAACGTGGCCAGGATCGACTGCGGCATCAGCGTCTCGGGCGCGCGCGCCGTCACCATAGCCCGTAAGCCGAAGGGTTGTTCCAGAGGCACGCGGACACACGACTCCTTCCCGACCGCCCAGCGAAAGGCTTGCCCCTCGGCGGGGCGGCGGCGCGGCGACCAACGTCCACGAAGCTCGCGCTCCTCGATAGTGGCGAGGACCAGTGTGCCGGTGTAGTTGAAGCTCGTGAACAGGTACTCCCCCGAGAAGGCTCGATACGCGAGCCCGCGGCCGGTTTTGCCGAAGAGGGCCCCGCTCCAGTCCTGGGCCGCCACGCGCGCCGTGCGCACCTGGTCGAAGGCCAGCCGCTCGATCGGAGCCGCATCGGGATAGCGCCGTTCGACGTACAGCCTGATGAAGCCAGCGTTCCAAGCCATCCCCGCGCACACCAAGCCCGCCGGCACCCAGAACGGGTGCTTCTGGGTGACGGTCGCGGTGGCATCGGCGGCGAAGGCCAGTCCCATGCCCAGCAGCGGGACGATCAGACAGAAACGCCGTGCGCCGAAAGCGTCGCTCGCCGCCCAATCGGCCACGCTGCCGTTGACCCAGGCTGTCGCGAGCACCGCCAGGATGCTGGTCGCGCACAGCGTCCGCTCGCGACGCAACCCGGCGAAGAGCCCCAGGAAACCCGCCAACATCAAGGGTGTCCACGAGAACAAGCCGTGATTCGCCGAGAGCAGGACCATCGGCGAGGTGCGGCGATGACCAATCCATGAAACCCGAGCCCTGCGGCACGGTGACTGGCTGCCCGTAAAGCGCCTGCCACGTGAGCATCTGTGGCAGGAAGGCCAGGAGCGCGAACACCGATGCGACTGCTAGCGAGAGCGCGCTGACGCGGCGGTTTCTCAAGGCGGCCAATGCAGGGGGCGACACGCACATAAGCAGCACCAGCGCCTGCCAGCGCACGGCCACCAACAACCCGAAGAGCCCGCCCACCAGCAGCCAGGCCGAGCCCGCCGTCGCGTTGCGAGCCCGCAGCGTGGCCCACAGCAGCGCGGCCGCAACTCCGAACTCGACACCGTGCGCCATCATCGGCGCGACCCAGGCGTAGTACAGGACCGGCGACGCGGCCAGGGCAGCCAACGCTCCCTGCGAGCCCGCCGCCGCGCCCACGATCGGCGCGGCCGCCAGGGCCAGTAGCACGGCGCCCACCACGACCGCCGAAAGCGTCCCCGCCCAGGTGGCGCGCAGGTACGGTTGACTGTGGCCGTCGGCCGCATAGCGCGCCGACCCCAGACTGTTGTCGAGGAGCACGTAGCCGTGGGCTGCCAAGAAGAACGGGGCCCAGACCAGAGCGGGGCCGATCGACTGCGCACTCCGACGCAAGCCGGTCTTGGTCAAGGGCGGAGGCTCGTACCGCCAGGCCCGCCACTCGTTCGCGTAGTCCAGATCCGCGTCGAAGACGACCGAGCGAAGCGGAGCGAAGTACGCGATCGAATCCGCGCCGTAGTGTGGTGTCGCCGTGCTGGCGATCGCCAACGTAACCGCGACGCCCGCGGCCAGGCGCGCCGCGAAGGGCCGCTGCAGGCAAAGACCGACCGCGACCAGGCCCAAGCCGAACCCGCGCAGGCTGGAGCGGGCCGGGTCGATCAGGGCGACGAAAGTGGCCAGAAGCCCCGCCGCGCAGCAGACGCCCGACAAGCTTCGCGTCAACCTCATGATCCGGGGCCACTCCAACGTGTCTGTTAGAATACCTCTTGGAGGATTCGCGAAGTGCCGCTGTACGAGTATCAGTGCGCGAGTTGCGGGCGCTTCGAGGTGATCCGGAAGTTCTCGGACAAGGCCTTGAAGAAGTGCCCGACCTGCGGAAAGAAGATCGAGAAGCTGGCGTCGGCGCCGGCCTTCCATCTCAAGGGAACCGGCTGGTATGTCACCGACTACGCCAAGAAGTCGAATGGCGACAGCGATAAGGGCGACAAGGACAAAGCCGACAAGAAGGAGTCCGACGCCAAGCCGGCCGATTCCGTCTCGAAGTCTGACGCCGGCACCGTGGGCGACAAGGCCGCGTCCGACTCCTCCAAGTCTTCGTCCGATTCCTCCGAATCGAAGCCGGGCGCCGCCAAGAAACCCGCCTCCGCGGCGAAGAAGAGTTCCGCCTCCGGCAGCAGCGCGACCTAAGACCGCCGCGCTGGTCGCGCAACGCCATAGATTCACACCAGCGTTTCGGGATGCGCTGGCGGGGAGTGTCCCTGACCAAGCCAGTCGGCAAGCGGCGGATCGCCTTCATGGGCGACTCGTTCGCCTTCGGCTAGAGGTCCAGCGACTTCAGGTAGGCGCGGAACGGCGCCCCGAGGTCGGGGCGCTTGAGAGCGAACTCGACGGTCGCCTTCAGGAAGCCGAGCTTGTTGCCCGCGTCGTGGCGGACGCCGTCGAAGCGATAGCCGTAGAGGGCTCGCTTCTCTTTGAGCGCGCGCAGGCCGTTGGTGAGCTGGATCTCGCCGTTCTTGTCGCGGGGCGTCTTTTCGAGCATCTCGAAGATGTCGGGCGTCAGGATGTAGCGGCCGATGATCGCGAGGTCGCTGGGCGCGTCTTCGGCCTTCGGCTTCTCGACCATGTCGCGCAGCCGATACACGCGCCCCGAGTCGCCCTCGGGAACGCCGTCGATCACGCCGTAGGCGGAGATCTCAGACTTCGGCACCTGCTGGACCGCGATCACGGGGCCGGCGTGCTTCTCGAACACTGAGATCATCTGCTTCATGCACGGCACGCCGCTATCGATGATGTCGTCGCCGAGCATCACCGCGAACGGCTCGTCTCCCACCAGGTCGCGCGCCATCAAGACGGCGTGGCCGAGCCCGAGCTGCTCGCCCTGGCGCACGTAGGAGACGTTGATCATCGACGAGACCGCGCGCACCTGTTCCAGGAGATCGGTCTTGCCGCGGCTCTCGAGCATGCGCTCGAGCTCGTAGCTCACGTCGAAGTGGTCCTCGATCGCGTTCTTGCCGCGGCCGGTCACGATGATGATGCTGGTCAGGCCGGACGCAACGGCCTCCTCGATCACGTACTGGATGATCGGCTTGTCGACGAGCGGCAGCATCTCCTTGGGTTGTGCTTTGGTCGCCGGCAGGAAGCGCGTGCCGAGACCGGCAGCCGGAAAAACCGCCTTGCGGAGGGGCTTGGGCACCGGCGGCGATGCTACCACGGGCCTTATACTCGGCGACCCGGATAGGGACATGCTCGAGCGCAAGTTCGTCGTCGAAAATCGTGCGCGCATCGAAGAGATGCTCAGTCAACGTGGACAGAAGCTCGGAGATCTGACCGTCGAAGGCTTCGGCGCGAATCGAACCTGGAGCGTCGCGGCGGAGGGGAAGCAGAAGCTGCAGCGCGTCGAAGAACTGCGCCATCGCCAGCGCAAGGTTGGCGAGGAGATCGCCCGCCTCGGCCGCGAGAAACAGGACACAACCGCGCTGAAGGCGGAGATGAAGGGCGTTTCGGACGAGACAAAGAAGCTCGAAGCGGAGATCAAGGAGATCGATCTCGAAATCGAGGCATTACTATTCGTCATCCCGAACATGCCGGACGCGAGCGTGCCAGTCGGCGCGGACGCCGCGGCGAACATCGAAGTGAGAAAGGTCGGCGAGCCGAAGCGCTTCGACTTTCCGCCAAAATCGCACTGGGACCTCGGTCCAGCCCTCGGCATTCTGGATTTCGAGCGCGCGGCCAAGATCTCGGGCGCGCGTTTCACGGTCCTGATGGACGCCGGTGCTCGCCTCGAGCGCGCTCTGATCCAGTTCATGCTGGACCTCCACACTCGCGAGCGCGGCTACCGCGAGGTGATCCCGCCCTATCTGGTCACACCCGAGACGATGCGCGGAACCGGCCAGCTTCCGAAGTTCGAGGCCGATCTCTTCAAGACCAAGGCCGGCGATCGCGACCTCTACCTGATCCCGACCGCCGAGGTGCCGCTCACGGCGCTCCACAGCGAGGAGATCCTCGAGGCGTCGGCGCTGCCGCTCAACTACGTCGCTTTCACGCCCTGCTTCCGCTCGGAAGCCGGCTCCTACGGCAAGGACGTGCGCGGCCTGATCCGGCAGCACCAGTTCCACAAGGTGGAGCTCGTGAAGCTCGCCGCGGCCGAGACCTCGATGGACGAGCTCGAGAAGATGACCGCCGACGCCGAAGAAGTCCTGAAGCGGCTCGGTCTCGCCTACCGCGTCATCGTGCTGTGCACGGGCGACATGGGTTTCAACGCGGCGAAGACGTACGACATCGAGGCCTGGCTCCCCGGACAGGACAGTTACCGCGAGATCTCGTCCTGCTCGAACTGCACCGACTTCCAGGCGCGCCGATCGAACATCCGTTACCGACCCGAGCCGAAGGCCAAGCCGCGCTTCGTCCACACGCTGAACGGCAGCGGCCTGGCGGTCGGCCGGACGCTGATCGCGGTGCTCGAGAACTATCAGCAGGCCGACGGCAGCGTCGTCATCCCGGAAGCGCTACGGCCCTACATGGGCGGCCTGGAGAAGATCGGACCTTCGTAGGTTAGCGGCGCCGGGCCAACTCTGCGCGGGCTCTCTGCACCAGGCTCCGAAGCCGATCGCGAGCCTGGGCGGTGCGCAGCCGCTTCGAGGCCTTTCGCCGCAGGTCGGGAATACGCGATCGCTGCCGCTTGAGCAGCTCGACCACGTCGGCGTCGTCGCGAGCACGGCCCGACATGACCTTCAGCGCTATCAGCTCGAAGAGCGCCGGCACCGGGAGGGGGTGTGCGGCAATCGTTTCCAGCTCGTCCGGACTCGGGAACGTCTCGGCGGAGTTGGGCGCGGTCCGCTCGCCCTCGACGCAGATGTCGACGCTCACGTCGAGCAGCGTGTTCTTGAACCCTTCGGCGTAACGCTTCCAGCCCGGCTCCGAGCGTAGCCGGCGCACGAGCGCGGCCGCGAAGGCTTTCGACACCAGTACCTCGAGATCTGCGGTCAGCCGCAGGTAGCCGTGATGGTTGACCGCCAATCCTCCGATCACGAGAGGTGTAATCCCTAGCTCACCGGCGATCCGCGCGAGATCGTCGGCGAGCCGCCGCTTCGGGTCTTCCGGCCGAAGTGAATAGGGACGGCCTTTCTCCATCGACGAAAGCGCCTCCAACGCGTCTGCCATCGACGTCGTTTGCACGACGCTATCGTACGCCCCTGTCGTTTGAGGTCCGCTCCAGGTCCAGGTGGCGAAGGCTGAGCCACCACGCTCGCCTAGACCAGCCGCCGCGGGAGCAGCGGGTTCAGGTGCATCGCGAGGTCGTAGACCGAGGCGCCGCAGGCCGCGGCGAAGTCTTCGGGGCGCGAGCCAGGACTCCAGTCGAAGAGCGTCGCGACGTCGCCGATGCGGACGCGCGGTTCCGCGCCGATCTCGACGATCGTGTGGCTCGCGGAGACCGAGGCGACGATCGGGTAGAGCGCATCGCCGATCCGAACACGGGCGCCCTTTGCCGCCGCGCGCGGAAGGCCGTCGGCATGGCCGACGGGCAGAGTCGCCACCCACACGTCCTGTTTCGCCCGATACGCACGCTCGTAGCCCGCGCTCTCGCCGGCGCGCAGCCGCTTGACGAAGGCCACGCGCGCACGCATCGCGAACGCCGGCTGGAGATCGAGCGCTCCGAGGCTGCGGAAAGCAGCTTCCGAGTAGACGCCGTAGAGCGCCATGCCCGGCCGGACCATGTCCAGAAAGGAATCCGGGCGCTGGAAGAGCGCGAAGCTCGAGGCGGCGTGTCTCCTGCCGAGCTCTCGTCCGGCCTTGCCGAGCGCATCCGTCAGCTCGAGAAAGCGCCGGAGCTGCTCGCCGTCGAACCCGGGATCTTCCGCAAACGTCATCAAGGTTCCCTCGATACGCAGAGATGGCCGCGCCGCGAGGTCGTCGATCAGAGCCGGCGCGTCGCGATACGGAATGCCGACGCGGCCGATCCCCGTGTCCACGCAGACTTGAATCGGGATGACCCGCCCGAGCTTCCGCGCGGCGCGCTCGAGCGCCGCGCCGATCGGTGTGTACACCATCGGCGTGATGTCGCGAGCCACGGCGTCCTCGATCTCGGGTCCGTCGAGCGGCCCCAGGAGCAGGATCGGTTTCTTGATGCCCGCGTCACGGACGGCGATCGCTTCAGCCAGCTTCACCACCGCGAGGCCGGCGACCTCCGGAAGCGGCTCCAGGATCCGCGCCGCGTTGACGACGCCGAGGCCGTACCCGTTGTTCTTCGCCACGGCCAGGATCGGCCGGGAGCCGGCGCGGCGAGCCACCTCGCGCACGTTCCGACGCAGGTTGTCCGCATGCACCTCGACCCAGGGGTCGAAGCTCCCGTCCATGGCGAGCAGCCGCTCGGGTAGCCAAGGCAGCGCGGCGAGTGCTGCACACTTCTCGAGAAACGTCCGGCGTCTGGTCATGGGTGGAGCCCGCGCCCGGCTACTGCTTCGCCACCACGTACGGGACCGCCGTACCGCTCAGCGTGATAGCCCCCTGTATCCGCCACGACGCATGCCACCGGCCTGTGCTCGATGGAGACGCCCTGGGCCTGTCCCGATCCGCGAATCGCTGCGATGCTGAGGGCGACAAGAACGGAGACCCGGCCGAGCGTGCTTACGGAACTCATTCAAGACCCCGTCCAATGTAAGCGGGCGGCGCGACCGATAATACTCGCATCGAGCACGGCGCGTTCGTGCGCCCGAGGGTGAAGCCATGGAGCACTTCCGCACGATCATCGAGCCGTTCCGCGTCAAGTCGGTCGAGGCGCTCAAGTTCACCCACCGAGAGGACCGCGCGAAGGCGCTTCGCGAGGCCGGTTACAACGTGTTTCGGTTGCACGCGGACGACGTGATCATCGACCTGCTGACCGACTCGGGCACCGGCGCCATGTCCTCGGCGCAATGGGCGGCATTGATCCAGGGCGACGAGTCGTACGCGGGCAGCCGCTCGTACTTCCGGTTCCGCGACGTGGTCCGCGACCTGACCGGCTTCAAGCACATCATCCCGACCCATCAGGGCCGCGCCGCCGAGCGGATCCTGTTCCACACGATCCTGAAGCCGGGGATGATCGTCCCGAACAACAACCACTTCGACACCACGCGCGCGAACATCGAGGTCGAGGAGGCCGAGGCACGCGACCTGGTGATCGCGGCCGGCCACGTTCCGCACCTGATTCACCCCTTCAAAGGCAACATCGACCTGGCCGCGCTCGAAGAGACGCTGCAGAAGGAAGGCGAGCACGTGCCGCTGGTGATGGTGACGATCACCAACAACACCGGCGGCGGGCAGCCGGTATCGCTCGAGAACGTGCGCGGCGTGCGCGCTTTGTGCGACAAGTATCAGAAGCGGTTCTTCCTCGACGCCTGCCGCTTCGCCGAGAACGCGTACTTCGTGAAGCTGCGCGAGCCGGGCCAGGCGCATCGCACACCCAAAGAGATCGCGCAGGAGATGTTCGGGCTGGCCGACGGCTGCACGATGTCGGCGAAGAAGGACGGCCTCGCCAACATCGGCGGCTTCCTCGCGATGAACGACGACCAGCTAGCCGAGGACTGTCGCAACCTGCTGATCCTGACCGAGGGCTTCCCGACCTACGGCGGGCTCGCCGGCTACGACCTCGAGGCGATCGCTCGCGGGCTCGAGGAAGTCGTCGAGGAGTCGTACTTGCGGTACCGGATCCGCTCGATCGAGTACCTGGCCGAGCGGCTGGTGGCGGCCGGCGTTCCGATCATCCGCCCGGCGGGCGGCCACGCCGTCTACATCGATGCGCGCGCCATGCTGCCGCAGATCCCTCCGCTCCAGTATCCGGGGATCGCGCTCGTCAACGCGCTCTACGCCGAGGCCGGGATCCGCGGCGTCGAGATCGGGACCGTCATGTTCGGTAAGCACCCCGACGGCAGCGAGACGCCGGCCGCGATGGATCTGGTCCGGCTCGCGATCCCGCGCCGCGTCTACACGCAGTCACACATCGATTTCGTGGCCGAGGCCGTGATCTATGTAGCCGCGATGAAGGACAGGCTGCGCGGCTATCGGATGGTCCACGCGCCGCGCATGCTGCGCCACTTCACGGCGACGTTCGAGCCGCTCTAGGCTGGCCTACGGCCGGCTCTTGAACTCCTGGTAGAGCCGCGTGTGGCGGGTCTCCAGCGACTGCGGCGCGCCGTCGATGAAGACGTGGGTCACCTGCGAGCGGTGGTCCATGATGTCGCCGGTCGCGACGAAGAGGTTGGCGTCCTTGCCGGCTTCGAGCGAGCCCATCCGCGGCGCGACGCCGAAGATCTCGGCCGGCGAGAGCGTGATCGATCGGATCGCGGCATCCGCCGGCAAGCCGAAGGCGCGCGCCATCGCGGCCTCGTACGGCAGGTTGCGCACCTGCGACGCGTCGTCCGAGACGATCGCGAAGCGCACCCCGGCCTTATGGAGCGCTGCGGGGTTGGTGTAGGCCGCGTCGTACGCGTCCGACTCACGGCGCGGCAGCCGGTCCACATTCACGAGCACCGCGACGTTCTTCTGCTTCAGGAGATCGGCGCAGCGCCAGGCCTCGAGGCCGCCCGCGATCACGAGCGTGAGGCCGCGCTCGTCGGCGAACTTGACGGCCGCCTTGATCTCGTCCTCGGCGTCCGCGCGCAGGATCACCGGCAGCTCGCCGCGCGCGGCCGGCGCCAGCGCTTCCATCGGAAGGTCCGGCTTGGGCGGCTTGGCCTTGCCGGCCTTCGCGGCTTCGAGTGCGGCGCCGTAGGCCTTGGCTTCCTCGAGCAAGTTCTTGAGCCGCACCAGCTCTTTCTCCTGGTTGCGCTTTCGCTCGCGCAGCCTCTCCTCGAGCGTCTTCAACTCCGGTTCCTGGCTGATCGCCGCCGCGAAGTCCACCACCGGGCGGCCGGTCGGAAACACCATGTGCATCGCGATCGGCGTCTTCACCACCAGCGCGTCGGGCGTCGAGCCGGCGAGGCGGATCAGCGCGCTCTGGCCCGAGATCAGGCCGCCGCCGGGCGCCGACAGCACCGCGGTCACGCCGTTCGCGCGCGCGACGGGGATCAAGTCGCTGTGGGGCTGGAGCGCGACCCAGGCCTTCGCGTGCGGGTTCACGTCGCCGGTTTCGGTCGTGTCCACGGTGCCGGCGGCGCCCTGGCCGATCTCGACCAGGCCGATCGTGGTGAGGCCGTCGATCAGTCCGGGATACACGGTCTTGCCGAGGAGGTCGATCACGCTGGCGCCCGCCGGGACCGCGACGTCGGCGCCCACCGCGGCGATCTTGGCGCCGCTGATCACGACGTTGCCGCGCTCGATCACCGACCCGGACACGGTGACGACGCGGGCGTTCTTCAGAACCGTGTCCGCCGCCAGCGCGCCTGTCGCCAGCGCGGCGCTGCCGAGCGTGCAGAGAACGAGAGTCGAACGTCTCACTGGCCACCCCCGGCCGCGACCATGGCCTTGTCGCGCGAGGCCTTGTCCTTGGCGCGGTCGAACAGCACGGCGCCGTCCACGAGCGTCATCTCGACCCGTGTGTCGGGCGCGAACGGGTGCGCCGAGAAGATCGCCACGTCGGCGTCTTTGCCGACCTCGAGCGAGCCGACGCGCTTGTCGATGCGCAGTTGGATCGCCGGGTTGAGCGTCACCATCTTGAGCGCCTCGGCTTCGCTGACGTTCCCGTACTTCACGGCCTTGGCAGCTTCCCAGTAGAGACGCCGCGCCAGCTCGTTGGAGTCGGAGTTGAGCGACACCACGACACCGTGGCTCGCCATGATCGCGGCGTTGTACGGGATCGCGTCATGGGCTTCCATCTTGTAGGCCCACCAGTCGGAGAAGCTCGAGCCGCCGGCGCCGTGTTTCGCGATCTCGGTCGCCACCTTGTAACCCTCGAGCACGTGTTGGAAGGTGCGGATCTTGAAGCCGAACTCGTCGGCGACGCGGATCAGCATCAGGATCTCGTCGGCCCGGTAGCAATGGGCGTGGACGTCGATCTTGCCCTCGAGGATTTCCTTCAGTGTCTCCATCCGAAGGTTGCGCCGCGGCGCCACCGGCTTCTCGGCCTTGGCCGGCAACGCCTTCACGGACTTGTCGTACGCGTCCCATTCGGCCTTGTAGACCTGGGCTTCCTGGAACGCGTCGCGCAGCACCACCTCCACGCCCATCCGCGTCGCGGGATAGCGCCGCTGCTGGCCGGGGATGTTGAAGTTCGAGCGCTTCACGTTCTCGCCCAGCGCGAACTTGATGCCCTTGGGCGCGTCCTTGAAGATCATCTCCTCAGGCGTTTTCCCCCAACGCAGCTTCAGGACCGCGTTCTGGCCGCCGATGGTGTTGGCCGAGCCGTGCAGCACGTTGATCGTCGTGACGCCGCCGGCCAGCTCGCGATAGATGTTCACGTCGCCGTTGTCGATCACGTCGCGCACGCGCACCTCGGCAGTGACGCTGTCGGATCCCTCGTTCACGCTGCCGTCGACGCCGGTGTGCGAGTGGGCGTCGATGATGCCCGGAATCACGAACCGCCCGCTGGCGTCGATCACCACCGCACCGCCCGGCACCGACACGTCCTTGCCGACCGCGACGATCTTGCCGTCGCGGATCAGCAGCGTGCCCTTTTCGATCACGCCCGAGGGACCGACGCTGAGGATCGTGCCGCCGGTGATCGCGGTCGTCTGCGCGGAAAGCCACGGCGCCAGCGCGACCGAGAGAATTGCACAAAGAGAGCGTTTCATCGGATCACCCCATTGAGCGAGGGGGCGCTGCGCCGCGCCCCCTCGGACCCCCGCTCGCTTCGCGGGAGTGAATCCCGCTGCGCTCGCAGTCCGTGTTCATCATCCTCGTCTCCAGGCGCCAAGCGGCCGGGGCCGCCCTGCGGACGTTCCTCCTCTTGAGGCTCGTAGTACGTGCCGTCCACGAACACGAGCTTGACCTTGGCGTCCTTGGAGAGCGGGTCGCCGGACCAGGCCAGCACGTTGGCCATCTTGCCGACCTCGAGGCTGCCGGTGCGGTCGGCGATTCCGAGCAGCTCGGCCGCGGTGAGCGTGACGGCCTTGAGCGCGGCCTCGCGCGGCAATCCGCGCTCGATCGCCTTGCGAATGCCCGCGAGGAAGCTCGGCGCATGGCCCGACACGAGCGCGAAGCTCACGCCGGCTTTTTGCAGCTCGGCCGGGTTCTTCTCGGCCTCCTCGACGTCTTTCCGCTGAGTTTCCTCATCGGGGGCGCCGCCAAAGCCCCCGAACGCCGCCGCGCGCGGCGGATCGAAGTTGACGGTCACGAACAGCGGCAGCTTCTTCTCCTTGACCAGCGAGGCCAGCTTCCAGGCCTGCGGCGCGCCGGCGACGGCGACTTTGATCTTGAACTCGTCCTGGAGCGCCAGCGCGCGGCGAATGTCGTTCTCGCGGCTACACGTGATCACCAGCGTCTGCTTGCCCGCGAGCACGTCTTGCCAGGCGGCCTTCGCGGCGTCGAACTTCGGCCGCGCGTGGCCCTTGGGCGAGCGCTCGTACGCGACCCAGGAGTCTCGGTAGTGGATCGCGTCGTAGAGTGACTGGCGGGCCAGCGCGACCGTGCCCATCAGCGAGCTCGGGTACTGGCGCTGCAGCGTCGCGAGGTGCAGGTGCATCGCGAACGGCTGCTTCAGGACCATTCCCTCGGCCTTGTCGCCTGAAAGGTTCAAGAGCGCGCTCTGCCCGGGCAGCACGCCTGTCGGGGGGATCACGAGCGCCGTGGTGATCCCCGAGTCGCGCGCGCGCAGGGCGTCGGGAACACGGACGCGCTCGAAGGCCATCGCCTGTGGCTGGAGCGCTGGCGCTGATGCTGCCGCGGCAGGGGCGCCTGCGCCCGCGGCCGCTGGCCTGGCCGCTGGCAGCCCGACGCCGCCGAAGCCATCGATCAGGCCGGGCGTCAGCGTCAATCCCTTGCCGTCGATCACGCGGGCGTCGGGCGGGGCCGTGGCGCCAGCGCCGAGCGCCTCGATCACGCCGTCGCGCATCACCAGTGTGGCGCCTTCGAGAGACACGCCCGACACCGTGATCACTTTGGCGCCGACGATCGCGTAGACGTCGGCCTTGCCGGCGTGCGCCGGCGCGGTGGCCGCCGCGACCAGCGTCGCGAGAGCCAGCTTCCTGTTCATGACGCCTCCCCAGTGAGAACTAGCTAGCGACGGCTTTGCGCGGCGTAGAGATACGCCGTGGCGGCGCGCGACGCGTAGGCATCCATCAGCCGGTCGTCCGCGGTCTCGCCGTCCGGGTCGACGAGCGCCAGCATCCCGACGTGCTTGTCGGCGGTCGAGAGCGGAACCAGGTACAAGGGCGCCACCGGAAACGGCACCCCTAGCGAGTGTCCGACGCTGGCCGCCTGTTCGGGTGAGAGCCGCTGCGAGGCCCGCACATCCAAGGCCGCCGGCGCTTCCTTCCCGGGCAGCTTGGCGTCACCGAAGGCGTCGCCTACCGCGGCGACGATGCGTGGCGTGCCGGCGGCGAGGATCAACAGACCCGCCGGATAGGAGCCGAGATGCACGGCGCCCTCGAGGATCGTCTGCGCCACCTCGACGGCGGACTTCCCGGTGAAGACCGCCTGGTCGACGGCCACCGTGCGCTCCATCAGCGCGGCATACCGGCGCACCTGCTCGAGCAGACGTGCCTTGCGGATCGCGGCCGCGGCCGAGAACGACACCGCTTTGGCACGGTGCAGGTCCTCTTCGTCGAAGGGCTCGAAGCGGCGGCGGTCGAGCGATAGGAGACCGATCACCTCGCCTTCGACGAGCAACGGCAGGCCCGCCCATGAACGCACCGACGGCCCGTTCTCGAGCGGGGCGAAGCGGTCGTCGTTCGTTACGTCGGCCAGCGAGATCGCGACGCGCTTGTCGCGGATCTCGTCGGTGATCGCGCTGCGATACGTCATGCCGATCAACGCTTCGGGATTCGCGAGGCCCCGCCCGGCGAGGATTCGAAACGAGCCGTCCGGTTCGAGCAGCGCCAGTGAGCACGAGTCGTACACGACGATGCGTCCGAGCTGCTTCAGCACCTCTTCGATCGTCTCGGGGAGCCGCGCCTGGCGATTGATGGCTTCGAGGATCTCGCGCAGCGTCTCAGCTTCGACGCGCCGCAGACGCTCGCCCTCGATGGTCGCCTGAGGATCGGCCTCGGCGCGGCGCCGCTCGCGGCCCATCTCTTCGCGCAGGGCGTCGAGCACTTCGGCCCGGGCGCTCTCGGAGAGCCCGACCAAGCGCTTTTCGACGTCCCGGATCAGCCTCTCCGCGTTCATGCTGGCGGCCTTGTAACCTAGAAAACCTGGCGGGATTGTATACCAAGGCCGCGACCCCACCCGGCGTACAATCCGCGCCCGATGCGGCCGAAGCGCGAGCGAATCCTATTCGTGTGCACCGCCAACATCGATCGCAGCCCCACCGCCGAGGAGCTGTACGCGGGCGACCCGCGTTTCGAGGTGCTCTCGGCGGGAACCGCGCCGTTCGCGACCGTGCCGATCAACCAGCGCATCCTGGAATGGGCTGATCGGATCTTCGTGATGTCGGAACGCGAGGACCACCACAAGAGCGACATCGAGAAGCGCTTCCCCGATCTGAAGCTGCAAGTGATCGACCTCGACATCGACGACCGCTGGTATCGCGGCGATCCGGCCCTCGTAGAGATCCTGCTTCAGCGCCTGCTGCCGCACCTGGGCCTGCCGCACGAGGACGACCGCTGAACGGCCAGGCTGGCCCGTCCTACTTCACGTCCGTGACCTTGCCATCCACGAAAGTGACCGTGAAGCCGGCGTAGGTCCAGAGCGTCTTCGCGCCGAAGGCCACCTTCTTCTGCGGCTCGCCCAGCGAGCGCACGACTTCGGCCTGCGTCATGCCCGGCTTGATCTCGACGCCGCTGGAAGCGCTGGACGTGGCGGCCGGCGCGGCCGGGCGCGAGCTGGTGGCGGCCGTCTCGCGGGCGGGCGCCGCCCGCGGCGCTTCCGCGCGCGGTGCTGCCGACCGGCCTCCCCACTTGGACTGCGGCAGCAAGCTGAGCTGCACCGTCTGCCGCTGCTTGTTGCGCTCGATCTCGACGTTGAAGCGCGCCCCCGGGGGGTCTGTCCACCAGCCATTGACCCGAGCGTTCATCGGGTCGGTGCCCTTCTCGCCGTCGATGGTCCGGATCCTGTCGTTCACCTGGAGCCCTGCGGCCTCCGCGGGGCTCCCCGGCGCGACGGCCGTGACCTCCAGCCCGTCGCCGCGGACGAGCATCCTGTACTTTATCTTGTGATCGAAGCCGGCCTGGGGCCGGTTCGGCCGCATCGAGTCGAGGTTCTGCGAGATGCGGAGGGCGATCCGGCTCGCCAACTCCTTGGCCACGTCGTCGAACTGGCCGGCGTCGTCGCGACTGGAGGTGGGACCCTGGCTGTACGTCTTCTCGGCGTCGATCCGATCCCGGTCGCGGCCGAGCTGCAAGGTCGCGCTGGCGGTGTAGCGGTGGTTGATCGTCACGCCACCGTTCTTGTCCGTCGAACGCGAGGTCTCGGTGCGCTCGCGGCGGTCGATCGTCACCTTCACCTCGGGATCCCGCTCGACGAGCCGCAGCCAGCGGAGCTTCTGGAACTCGCGCTCGACATCTCGCGCCGTATCGTCGGTATCGCCGGTGGCGGCGCCGGCCATGATCCGGCTCAGGCCGCGCTCGCTCGCCATGGGCGATGAGACCTGCACGCCGATCGGCGCGGTGTCGTCGGCGGCGGCGTGCGGCGCCGCGCCGACCGACAACGCGAGCAGGGGTACGGCGGCGACTCGGAACATTCCAACCTCCACTCTCGGGGCAAATTGAGGATAGCGCGCCGCGCCGCTGCAGTCGATTTCGCGCCCTACCGACCTCGACTTGCTCCAAGCCTCAGAACTGAACCTGCAGCCTGAGCACGAAGACCGCGCCGAAGTCGTGGCCGTCGGTGAGCGTCGCCCCGCGCCCATCGTTGAGCAGCGTCAGCCCCTTCACATCGCCATTGGGGGCGTCGCGCAGCATCACATTCGCGAGCAGGCTGGTCCCGCCGCGGCCCTTGCGGGCCAAGTAGTAGCGCGCGCCGAATCCGACGATCTGCGCTTTGCCCAGAGTGGAGACCGCGGGGTCATCGATTTCCTCATAACGTAGCAGTACTTCCGTGTTGCGAACCACGCCGACCGCGCCCTCGACGTAGAACCCTTCGGGCTTCTCGGTGACTGGGCCCCGCTCGCGGCGTCCGGCGTAGTACTCGGCCCGCAGCAACGTCCGTTCGCCCTCGTACGCGGCCCCGAGCGTCCAGGCTCGGTAGTGGCCCTTCGTGGGCGCACCCTCGTTGGCGGTGTTGGAAGCGAGCCAGCCGCCGCTGAGGCGGATGTTCTTCCGCGGCAGGTACTGCAGCCGGGAGACGAAGGCGAACGACGAGTTGTTGTCGCTGGCGCGACCGCTGCCCTGGAACACGCCCGCGGAGTAGGCGATCCGGCCGTGCTCCCCTGCCAGGCTCAGCCCTCGGTCGCGATGGGCGCTGGAGGGCGATGATGGAGTCGAGACACCGTTCAGGCCGCCCGCGATCGCGTTGGTAGGCAATGACCGGTCGGCCAGCGTGAGCTGCGAGTCGGACTCGCGGCCCGAGACGTCGAAGTCGTACTTGTATTGTCCGAGCTGCGCGCGCAGGAACGAGGCAAGCCGCACGCTCGCGGAGGCGTCGATCACGCTCGCAGTGTTGACGTTGACGCCGTCTCCCTGGATGGTGACCGTGGAGGAGACGCGATCCGTGATCCGAGCCGCAATCGTGAGGCGCACCCGGCGCGCGTTCACCTCGTGGGCGGGCGCGCCATCGAGCGAACCCGGATCGGCGCGCCGATAGTCGAGCTGGGCGTAGCCGGACAGCTCGATCTTCGGCTGGCTCTCGGGCTTCGGCTCGGCCTCGGCCTTGGGCTGCTCCTCGGCCAGCGGCTTCTCCGCGGGCTTTTCCTGTGCGAGTGCCGGCAGGGTGAGCAGCGCGAGCGCAATCAAGCGACCTGCGTTCATCGAGCCATCTCTTGCTCTTGGTTGTTGGCGTGAAGGCGGAGGGCCGGGACTCGAACCCCCATGGGTACGACTACACTTTATGCTGCACGTGGGATTGGTGCCCACGCGCCCCGGAGAGGTGTCCGAGCTGGTTTAAGGAACCGGTCTTGAAAACCGGCGCGCTCGAAAGGGTGCCGTGGGTTCGAATCCCACCCTCTCCGCCAAGTCCTTTGATTCGGGAACTTCAAGCGATGTTCTCGCCGGGAGCGTCGGCGGCCAACGATGTGTGGGCGACCTGGGTAGTACCATATTTGGTGCCACGACCTTCTTCTCAAGAGACGCCATGAAACGCGGACTTGTCGCTCTTTCTGGTAGTTGTGTGCTGATCGTCGCTGCGGCGACCGCGCAGACGAAGCCCGCCGCGGGGGCCCTGTCCGCGGAGCAAGTGAACGCGATCTATCCGGAAGTCGAGGCGTTCTATCTCGATCTTCATCGCACTCCGGAGCTCTCGCTGCAGGAGCATCAGACGGCTGCGAAGCTCGCCGCGCGCATGAAGGCGTTGGGATACGAAGTGACGACCGGCGTGGGCGGGACCGGCGTGGTGGCCGTCCTCCGTAACGGGCCCGGCCCCGCGGTACTCCTGCGCACGGACACGGACGGGTTGCCGGTGGAAGAAAAGACCGGCCTACCTCACGCGAGCCAAGTGGTGGTGAAGAGCGATTCGGGCGCGACGGTTCCGGTCATGCACGCCTGCGGTCACGACGTACACATGGCGAGCTGGTTCGGTACCGCCAAGCTGATGGCGACGAATCGGCAGCGCTGGCACGGCACGTTGATCCTGATTGGCCAGCCGGCCGAAGAGATCGGAGCGGGCGCATCCGCCATGCTGAAGGACGGCCTGTTCACGCGCTTTCCGAAGCCCGATTTCGCGCTGGCGATCCACGACGACGCCAGCCTTCCTGCCGGTCAGGTCGGCTACACGTCGGGATACACGATGGCCTCGTCGGACTCGGTGGACATCACCATCTTCGGCCGCGGCGGCCACGGCGCCCAGCCGCAGAACACGGTCGATCCGATCGTGATCGCCGCCCGCACCGTGCTGGCGTTGCAGACCATCGTGTCGCGGGAGACGAATCCGCTCGATCCGGCCGTGATCACCGTGGGCACCATCCATGGCGGAACCAAGAACAACATCATTCCAGACGAGGTCAAGCTCGAGCTCACGGTGCGCTCGTACAAGCCAGAAGTGCGAAAGCAGCTGCTGGCATCGATCGAGCGCGTGGCGAAGGGCGAAGCGTTGGCTGGCGGCGCGCCGCGCGAGCCGCTGGTGAAAGTCCAGCCCGCCGCGAACGCGACCTACAACGATCCCGAGTTGACCCGGCGCCTGGTCTCCGCGCTGCGCAACACGCTCGGTCCGGCGAACGTGGTCGAGGTTCCGCCGACGATGGTGTTCGAAGATTTCTCGGAGTTCTCGCTGGCGGGTGTGCCGTCCGCCCTATTCCGGGTGGGCGGGGTAGAGCCGGCGAAGTTCGCCGCCGCACAGCAGTCGCGCACGCCACTGCCGGGACTGCATTCCGCGTTATGGGCGCCGGACCGTGAGCCGACGCTGAAGACCGCGATCACGGTGGAAACGACGGCATTGCTGGAACTGCTGGGGCGCTAACGCTGAACAGGCCGCCCTTGATCTAGCCAGCCGGCCCAAGCACCTCGATCTCCGGGATCGACCAGCCTTCGAAGCTGGTGCCGCCCGACTCGACGATCAGGCGCAGGCCATGGAGCTCGCGGCCACCCAGCTCGAAGCCGATCGCCGCCGTGCGCGGATCGGCGAGCACGCGATCGAGAAGCTGCGACAGGTGCGGCTCGTCGAAGCGCGCCAGCGGGACGAACACGCCATCGGCGCTCAGACCTTCGACGCGGAACCGCGTCGGGTAGACCGTATCCCAGCGCATCGGCAGGGCCAGGCCGCCCACGACAACCGGCGCGCCGAAACGCACCTCGAACCATTCGTCGCCCCTGAGCGGATCGGGGATCGTCCACGTCGTGTCGATCCGCGCGTCCGCGGCCAGGCTCGCGTCGGCACCGGCACTTGCGGCATACGACCATCCTTCGCCGCGCAGCCGCTTGCCCACCGGAAAGGGCGCGGCGGGACGCGCCTGGACCGGGGCGATGCGAAAGACCTCGTCGCGGGTGCTGTCGTAGAGGCGCGCCCGCGGCCCCTCGAAAAACGCGGCTCGAACGATGCGCCCGGACTCCACCGCACCGCTCAACTGGCCGTAGAGGTCGAGGCCCGCGCTCCGTAGCACGCGCTCGAAGCGCTCGTTTCTCTCGGCGCCGCGACCGGGCATCTGCCGCTCCAGCTCGCGACCCACGGCGCGGCCGTGATGGACCACGACCGCGTCGACGCCCACGCGGGCGAACGCCTGCAGCGCCATCTCGCTCGGAAAGGTGGCGGCGGCGCGGCGCAGGATGCGGGTCACCAACGGTGGGTAGGCGGTGTAGCCGTGGATGATCGGCTTCCAGTGCACGGTCGCGAAGTACATCTCGAGCGTCTCGTCGCGCACGCGGTCTTCGCCGCGGATCGGCAGCTCGGCCACGGCGCGCGCGTCGCTCGTCCTCAGGAACTGATAGACCTCCGGCACACCGCGGCCCACGGGCAGCCGCTCCACCTGCGGATCCGGCGATAAGTGCTCGAACGGGATGAGAGCCGCCAAGGCCAGAAGCCCCATGCGCGGCAGCCGCGGTCGCATGAGTGCGAGCCCACGCGCCACGAGCAGCGCGAGGAACAGCATGCCGAGTAGCGACAGGCGTTCCGGAATGCGCACCTGTTGGAAGCCGGGAAAGAAGCGGTACAGGAGCTGATACGGCCCGGGGGCGAGGTAGTGTCCTTGCCAGACGACGTTGCGACCGAGCGCCAGCGCGAACAGGAGCAGCGCCAGGAGCGCGGCGCTCGGGACCCAGACGCGCAACGGCAGAAGCCCCTCGGGCTCGCCGTCGCGCCGACGTCGCGTGACGAGCGCCAGAAGCGCCAACGCCAGCGCGGCGAAGCCGAGGAAATGCGGACCGCGCTGCTGGGTGCGAAGCGCCGCGCCGATCGGTCCAAAGAGGAGGTTCGTGGGAAGCGTCGTGAAGAAATGCTCGATACCCATCGACTGTGGGAGCGGCCGCTCGTAGCCGTGCTCGCGCGCGAGCGCTAGGTACGGCCAGGCGATCGGTGCGAAGAGCAGCGCCGCCAGGAGACCCGGGACGACGAGCGCTCCTAGCGCCTTGACACTCTCGCGGGGGCGCAAGGCCAGCCCCAGCGCGCCCACGAACGACACCAGCAGCACGCCGTAAAGAAGGTGGTAGTTGGACGAGAGCCCTTGCAACAGCAGGAGCAGCGCCATGTGCCACGCGTAGCGCCGCTCGCCGGTGATGAGAAGCCGCAGCAGCCGTTCCACGGCGAGCGGCAGGAACCCGTGAAAGATGATGTTGAGCCGGGACGCCTCGTTGATCTGATACGTGTGGAACGCGTAGAGCGCTCCTGCGGCCCAGGCGGCGATCTCGTCGGGCACGAGCAAGAGCGCGAGCCGGCGCGCGGCCATCGCCGCGAGCAGGCACGCCAGAACGATCGCGACGTTGGTCGCCAGCACCGGGTTGCCGGTCGCCCACACCACCGGCGCCACCAGCAGCGATGGCAGCAGGCGATGATCGGTCAAAGCGAGCGCGTGCGGCGTCGGCCAGAACACGTTCGATTCGAAGATGCGCCAGGGCGCGCGGAAGAACTGGTGGACGTTCCAAGCCACGATCGCGACGCTCTCGACCGCGTCCCCAACATAGGCGACGCCGTCCGTGGCGTAGCGAAGCTGGGTCGCGAAGGCGGCGGCCGCGACCAGCGTGTAAGCGCCGAGCGCCAGCGCGGTCTCTCGGCTTGGGGCCTTCATGTCCCTTCGAGACTCCGGAGATCGCCGCTGAGGCCTCGCCAGTACGCCACGAAGAGCGCCAGGTTGATCGCCGCCAGCAGCAGCGTGGCATCGAAGCCTAGCGCCGTGCGCGCGGCATTGGCCCAGCGCGCCAGCGGCTCGATCGCGACGAAGCGCAGGCCGTGAAAGCGGCCAATGCCCGACATCAGCAGCATGTTCACGACGTAGACCGCCGAAGCGCTCGCCCAGAGCGCGCGCAGCCGCCGCGTCGGCAGGCCGGTGGCGAGCATCAGCAGGAACAGCGGGTGCGGGTGGTTCTCGTGCACGCCGGTCGCGAGCATCCCGTAACAGAAACAGAAGAGCGCGGCCAGATGGAGGAACGACGCGCCCGACCGATACCGCGATTGGATCCGGACCAGCGCGACGAGCGCGACGAGCAGCAGCACGTTCGCGATCAACGCGGCTGGAAAGCCGACTTCGGACAGTCTCAGCAGCGGCGCGCGCTCACCCGCCGCCGGCCAGCCGGAAACGAACAGGGTTTGGATCAGCAGCCAGAGGCTGGGGTAGCCGCCGGCCAGCCGCTCCTGGAAGAACATCCCGCGCAGGTGAACGATCGCGGTGGTGAACGTGCCGGCCAGCACGAACGGCGTGAATGCCAGGGCGGCGCACGCGAGGCCGATGCCGACCGCGCGGGCCAGCGAGCCTCCGGCCGCGCGCAGCGCTCCGGCGGTCGCCGGCGCCATCAGGAACGACGTGGGTTTCACGAGCGCCGCCGCGGCGAACCAGAGTCCCGTGCGCAAGGACCCGCCTGCGGCGGCAGCCAGCAGCGCGCCGAGCACCAGCGGCGCGACCGCGCCGTCGAAATAGCCGAGCACGGCCGAGCTGAGCCACGACACGGGCAGCGCCCAGTACGCGGCCGCCGCAACCAGCGCGTGCGATGGCCTGCGGCGAAGGCCGACGAGCAGGAGCAGCGTGGCCAGGACGTCGCCGAGCACGGCCGGCAGCTTGGCTGCGGCGTTCTCCCGCTCGAAAAGCGGCAGCCCGGGCGCGATCTGATCGACCAGCCGGCGGGCGCCCACCCACAGCGCGATTCCGAGCGGCGGGTAGTCCACCACGAAGTGGCGGCCGCGAAACTCGATCTCGAAGCGCGGCGCGCCGCGCATCTGGCCGAGGAACGCTCCGGGCGGCACGGCGTTGGCGTCGCCGTAGACGTTGACGAGCCCCGCCGCTTCGGCGCGGGCGACGGAAGCCTTCCAGTACTCGGTGTCCCAGGAGCCGGTCGATGGCAGGAAGTACCCGCGCACCCAGACGCCAAACACGAACGCCACGACTACCAGCGCGCCGAGCCGTATCCGCTTTCGTTCGACTGCATCGGTGGTGGCGGAGATCCCGAGCGCGACCAGAGCGGGCGTGAGCGCCAGCATCAGACGGACGAGCGCAGCGCTGTCGGGCAGCGAAAAGACGAGGAACGCCGGAATCCCTGCCAGCGCCCAAGCGGAGCCGAGAACGAACGCGAGCGCCGCCGCTACCCGCCGGCCGAATCGCGCAGCAGCGAACGCAAACAGGAGAATCGGCGCCAGCCCGGCGAGCGCCGCCCGTGGCCACGGGAGTGGCTCAGGTTCGCTGATCGAGACGCGCGCGAGTGCTATCGGCGCCGTGCCTTCTTGACGATTCAAGTCGAGACGAAAGCCGGGGACCCGGTGCCCCGCGAGCGAGAGGATCACCGGCCCGCGCCCCGTCACGACGGAAAGCGGCGGCCCGGCGTCGACTCGAACGCTCACGACCGAGGCGGGGCCGGGCGTCGTCGTGATCTCGAGAGAGCGCGCCCGAGCGCGATCGACTCCGGGGACGATCACGACCGCCCGATCTCCGATGACGCCGCCGGGCGCGCCGAGCACCGTGCGCGGCCAGGCGGCCGAGCCCGGCGTGAGCGAGACCGGCAGCGTCGCGACCGACCCGAGCGCCAGCACAGAGAGGGCGCCGATGCCGATCGGCAACGCCAGTCGCGAAACCACGCGAGATCTTGGCATCGAACGAAAGCGCGCGGGTAGGGCGTGCTATTTTCTCGCGATGCTGGGTCGCGACGCGCGCGAGCGCGCCCTTCTGCTTGCGCTGACGCTTCTGGCGCTGGCGTTGCGCCTGTGGGGCACGAATTACGCGCTCGACCTTCCGACCGCGCGTCCCGATGAAGACCGCTGGGTGCGCGTGGGCCTCGGCCTGCTGGAAGATCCCGACCCGCGTTGGTTCCAATGGCCGACGCTGCACGCTTATCTGCTGGCCATCGTGTACGCCGCCTGGGGTGGGTTTCGGCTCTGGCACGGCGACTTCGTGAGCTGGCACGCCTACATGAACGAGCCGCAGGAGATCTACCTCGCGGATCAGGTCCTGATCGGCCGCTACTTGTCGGCCTTCACAGGTGCTCTGTGCGTGCCGCTCACCCATGCGCTCGGCGAGCGGATCGGCCCGCGCGGCAGCGGGCTGATCGGAGCGCTATTCGTCGCGGTGAGCTTCGGCCTGGTACGCGACGCGCACTGGGCGCTAATCGAGCCGTTCCTGCTGGTGTTGATCCTGGTGACGCTGATCGCCACCGACCGCGCGCTCGGTTCCGGCACGCTGCCGGCCTTCGTGATCGCCGGCTTCTGCGCCGGTCTCGCGACCAGTGCCAAGTACAACGGGGCGACGCTCGCAGCGCCGATCGCGGCGGCCGTGTTCCTGGCGCGCCACGCCGAAGGCCGGTCGGTTCTCGGCGGGTTCCTCGACAAGCGCGCGCTGCTTGCCGCGGCCGCGATGGCCGCGGGGTTCCTGGTGGGCAGCCCCTACGTTCTCGTGTCGCGGCGCGAGTTCCTGGGAGCCATGGCGATCCGCGAGTGGAGCTACCGCGACGCGTCCTTCGATACCGCCATCGGTTTCGTCCATCACCTGGTCTTCTCGATGCGTTACTCGCACGGCTTGTTGATGGAGGTCCTCGGCATCACCGGGCTCATCTGGTTCGGCGCGCGCGACCGAAGACGCGTCCCGAT
>CAZVOI010000517.1:0-2941 GCA_964628275.1 uncultured Acidobacteriota bacterium
CAAGGTGCTCGTGACCACGACGACCGACAAGGACGGCTTCTACGCGTTGGCGTACAAGCACACGGGCAAGCCGGCCCTCTTCACCATCAAGCTTGGTACTGGCGCCACGGCCGTCTCGAAGGTCGTGGAACTCAAGGCCAACGGTTGGACGGAAGCGAGCTACGACGCAGGCACGGGCTTGTGGACGGTGAGCGTCAAGTAACCCGCATCGGTGCGTGCTGACCGGGCCCCTGAGCCCGGTCAGCACGCCCGTGAGCCGTCAAGTAGGACGACATCGAGCCCGGCGCCTCGTACGTGCGCCGGGCTCGTTTGTCGTGGGTCGGCCTGGCCCGACACCGTGGGGTGGCCAAGTGGGCTACACTGCAATTCCTGCAAGGAGGGAAGGTCCGAGCATGAGAAGTCTCAAGCGAACGTTGATCCCCGGTTCACTTGCCCTCTGCCTTTTGGCGGCGCCCTTGGCCTTGGCCCAGCAGACGTCGACGGATGACCTGAAGAAGGAGATCGAATCGCTGCGGACGATGCTGCAGGCGATCCAGAAGGATCTTCAGGAGATGAAGGGGATGCTGACGCGGCAGGCGCCGCCTCCTTCCGGGATCGGGGCCGTGATCGATTTCGGCAACAGCCCCTTGAAGGGCGAGCGCACGGCCAAGCTCACGCTGGTCGAGTTCTCGGACTACCAGTGACCGTTCTGCGCCAAGTACGTCCGTGAGACGTACCCGCAGATCGAGACTGAGTACATCAAGACTGGCAAGTTGAGGACGGTGTTCCTGGATATGCCGCTCGAGAGCATTCACAAGCTCGCGTTCAAGGCGGCGGTGGCGGTGAGTTGCGCGGGCGAGGAAGGCAAGTTCTGGGAGATGCACGATCGCCTCTTCGCCAACCAGAAGGCCCTCGAGCCTTGGACGGCGCACGCCGAGGCGGTGGGCCTGGATACGGCGAAGTTCGATGCGTGCCTGGCCAGCGGGAAGTTCGACCAGGAGATCCGCCGGCAGATGGGCGAGGCCCGCAAGGCCGGCGTGACGGGCACGCCGGCGTTCCTGATCGGGCGGACCGAGCCCAACAGCTCCAAAGTGAAGGTCCTGGCGGTGCTCAAGGGAGCCAAGGCGTTCGCGGACTTCAAGGCGGAGCTGGATCGGCTGCTGGAGGAGGCGGCGAAGCCCCAGGCGGAGGCTGCCCCTGCTGGGGGGACGGCTCCGGACTTGCGGCCGGAGGCGGCTCCGAAGGCTGCGTCCGCGCCGGCGCTTGCGGTTGTAGCTCCCGACGGGAAGCTGGACGACACCACGCGCGCCAGCCTGGAGCGGGTGCTTGGCTCGGCCCCGGCGGGCTCGCCCGCCTGGATCGCGGCTCCCAAGTCGGACCCGCGCGCGATGGCGCTGGCCGACGAGCTTTCGGGGGCGTTCACGCGGGCGGGATGGCGGGTGCGGCCGGTGAGGCGCACGACGCTCGCTTTCCGTTCCGGGACCTACGTCTTTGCCGCCGAGGAGGAGCCTCCCGCCTACGTGCGGACGGTCGCGCAGGCCCTGGACGAGGCGGGTTTCGCGGCCGCGTTCCGCACCGGGTATCGCTCGTTCTACGACGAGAAGAAGAAGGCGGATCCCAAGTTCCAGGGTTTTCCCTTCGCGCCGGAACAGACATTCCTCGTGGTCATCGGCCGCATGCCATGACCCGTGGCTGGGTGGCGGTCCTCGCGCTGGGGCTCGCGGTACCTGGCGACGCCGGCCGCGCCCCGGTTGCGGTTTCGCCGGTCGATCCCGCGCGTATCTCAGCGCTGCTGATCAACGGGGGGGGCACGCCGGCCGGGAACTACCAGTCGCATCTGATGCACGTGCGGATGCTGGTGGACATCCTGCGGGAGGCGGGGGTGGCGGATTCGCGGGTCACCATCCTGTCGGGGGATGGGGCGGATCCGGCTGCGGACGTGGCTTTGCGGGAGGTGCAGCCGGAGGAGGAGTTCTGGTTGCTCAGTGGGACGCGGCTGGAGAGGCCGTTTCGGACGCCGATCACTTACGAGAGCTCGCGGGTGGCGGGGGCTTCGCTCAAGGCGGCGACGCGCGTCGAGCTGGATCGCTGGTTCCTGGGCGTGGGCGCGGGCCTGAGGCCGGGCGACACGCTGCTGCTCTACGTCACGGATCATGGGACGAAGAACGCTGCTGACGTGCGGAACAACCGGATCACGCTCTGGGGGAAGGGCGCGAGCGTGTCGGTCTCCGAGCTGCGGGGGCTGCTGGGGAAGCTCGATTCCCGCGTGCGGGTGGTGATGCTGATGTCGCAGTGCTACTCGGGGTCGTTCGCCAACGTGGCCTGGCGCGAAGGCGCTGCGCTTCCGGCCGGGAACACGTGCGGGTACTTCTCGACGACCGCGGAGCGGCCGGCCTACGGGTGCTACCCGGAGGTGCGGGACCTGGACAACCTGGGGCACTCGTTCGACTTCCTGCAGGAGCTGGGGCAGGCGGGCAGCTTTCGCAATGCCCAGCTGCGGGTGCTCGCGCACGACTTTACGCCCGACGCGCCGCTTCGGACGTCGGACTACTTCATTTCGGAGCTGCTGGGGAAGCAGGCCCTGGCGAAGGGTCTGGGTTTCGAGGCCTACGTGGACTCGCTGCTGGCCTCGGCCTGGCGGCGCAAGGGGGCCTGGGAGCCCGAGATTCGCCTGCTGGACGCCGTGGGCCAGAGCTTCGGGGTTTTCAGCCCACGCTCGCTCGCGGAGCTCCAGGAACAGGCTGTGCGGCTGCCGCAGGTGGGCGAGCAGCTGGACACGCACGCGAAGGCGTGGAAGGTCACGCTCGGCGACGCGAACCGGGCCAACCTCGAGCGCTTCTTGTCGAAGCAGCCGGCCTGGGCCTCGCAGGTGAGCGACCAGGCGCTGCGCGACGGGGGGGCCTCGACGCGGGAGCTCGCGGGCAGCTTCCTGTTCGACCTGGGCGAGGACACGCGCGGCGAC
>CAZVOI010000518.1:0-23624 GCA_964628275.1 uncultured Acidobacteriota bacterium
GGATGCGGACCACGGCGAGGTGAGCCATCGCTGGCCGCAGATTCTCCCCGACGGCCGGCACGTGCTCTTCACCAATCAGCGTCAAGGGGAGCGATTGATGTGGCGGGAGAGCCGCCTCGCACTCCTGTCTCTCGACACGGGGAAGTGGCGCGACGTCGTGGAGGGAACGGGCTACGGACGCTACTAGCCGACCGGCCACCTGGTGTTCGCGCGACCGGGGATGCTCTTCGCCATGTCTTTCGACCTGGCGCGCGGCGAGGCGTCGGGTCCGGCCGTCCCGGTCCTCGACGACGTCCAAATGAACATCGTCGCTCACGTGTACGCCGACTTCGACATCTCGGCCGCCGTCAGACCGCAGCACTCCCCCCGAACGCCTCTCAGGATCCTCGAGACAGCCGGGGATGGGGGTTCTGAACTACCCCAACGGCTGGTCGGCGGACGGACGAGAGGTCCTGTTCTCGGCCCAGCGACGAGGAACGGGATGGGACGTCGGGGCCTTGCCTTTGGAGACTCGAGAGCCACGCTGGCCACTGTCCGGCTCGTACGAGCAGTGTTGTGTGGCGCTGTCTCCCGACGGGCGCTTCATGGCATACGGCTCGGACGATTCGGGCCAGATGGACGTATACGTGCGACGCTACCCTGGACCGGAAGGCGAGAGACACGTCATCTCGAGCGGGGGCGGCATGCAACCCAGGTGGTCGCGGGACGGCCGAGAGCTGTACTACCGGAGATTCGGCGACCGCCCGAAGCTGATGGTCGTGCCCGTGGAAACCCGCGGGCTTTTCAGCGCAGCCGCGCCTCGGCCGCTCTTCGATGATGTCTATTCCGAGCGCACCAGAACCTTCGCGCGGGCGGCCTACGACGTCATGCCCGACGGCCGCTTCGTGTTCGTGGAAGAGCCCCCGGCCACGCCGGCACCGAGTCGGCTGGTCCTGATCCCGGACTGGAAGCGCGAGCTGGAAGCGAAGCTGCGTGCGGCACGGCCCTAGAGAAGGCTATCGGCAGCGACTCATGACCTGCGCAGTGATCGCGTTCGAGGACGGCGGGTTCTCTCCGAGCCCGAGGGTGTGAAGCGTTTCGTGGATCAGGATCATCTCGGTCTGCCGCCGATCGGTGAGGCCTTTCTTCGCGAACTGCGCAGCGCACACGAAGATCGCACGGTTGCCCGGCGAGGTCATCGCCAGGATGTTGGGGTTGGAGCAGCGGCCGCTGCCGGCGGCGTCGTAGAAGACCAGCATGTCGAGGTAACCCTCGGGGTCTGACCCAGTGTGTCGAGGTTCTCGCGGAGCGTCCGGCCCGAGGCGTCGGAGAAGTCGCTGAGCACCTGCTGACACGGAGCGGGCCAACCGCCGTCGCGCGCCGCGCAGCGCGCCCCGCACCGCCTCGGATTCCCAACTGGCGTCGACCAGCCGCTTGTAGATGGGCTTCTCTGCGGCGTGCGTCGCGACCGCGCCGCCGAGGATCCCGGCCACCACCGCCATCGTTGTGAGAGCGCGCCCCATCCGTATCCTCCCCGATGGGTAGGAAGGTCGGCGGCGGGCGCCGCCAAGACTTGGGAGCGCGGTGGGGATTTCGGGGTGTTTCTTGGGGGGTCGGGTGCGCCTGCGGTTCGGTGAGTGGCTCTACGACTCCGGAGTGCGCGAGCTGCGTCGCGGGGAGCAGGCCGTTCGGCTCTCGCCGAAGGCCTTCGATCTCCTCGGAGCACTGCTGGCGGCGCGGCCGCAGGTGCTCTCCAAGGCGGAGCTTCACGATCGGCTGTGGCCCAAGACGTTCGTGTCCGAGGCGACATTGGCGGGCTTGGTCAAGGAGCTGCGAGCGGCCCTCGAGGACGACGCGCGCGCACCGCGCTTCGTGCGAACCGCGCACGGCTACGGCTATGCCTTCTGCGCGGAAGCCGTGGATGGGGCGCGATCGGCGGCGCTCCGCCCACAGGGCCGCTGTTGCCGGCTGATCTGGGGCGATCGCGAGATCGCGCTCCGCGAGGGCGAGAACGTTCTCGGCCGCACCCAGGACGCCGTGGCCTGGATCGCGTCCTCCTCGGTCTCGCGCCGGCACGCGCGGATCCTGGTCGACGCGGACGGCGCCACGTTGGAGGATCTGGGCAGCAAGAACGGCACTCGCCTTCGCGGGGTCAAGATCGGCGAACCCTCACGCTTGGAAAGCGGCGACGAGATCCGGCTCGGCTCGGTGGGGATGACCTTCCACGTCTTCGACGCGGACTCGACGCGCAGCGCCGGCCGAGACGACTGACGGGCCGACGCGACCCCGCGGCTTCTTGGACGGTACTCAACAATTCGTTGCCTGGCAGGTGAGCGCCACGGGTCGAAAGGACTACAGGACCCTCGAAGGCGTTCCCGCGAGGCAGCCGCGCGCTTCGAGGGTGGGCGCCCCGGGGGGGGCAGTGAGCTCTACGGCAGCGGGTCGATCTTCAGCGGCGGCTGCATGCTCTTGGCGCGCCCCCAGCTCGACAGCAACTCGCTCTGGTGAAGCGCAGCCCACTCGGCGACGAGACCGATGGCTCGGGCGGGCAGCCGGCCCGAGATGATCGCGAGTGTCCGGATGTCGACGATGGCTTCCTGACCTGAATATTGCGCGTGAAAGTGTGGCGGATTGTGGTCGTCAAAGAACATCTTGATCACAATGCCGTAGAAGCGACTGACCTCAGGCATCCACCTCGACCTTCGTCAGGTTAGGAAACACTTGCTCGGGTGTCCTGCCGCTGAGCCGCATGTAGATCGCGTCGGGGCAAAGATCGATCTGATTGCCCCACATGATCTCGCCAAACGGGCCGAGCTTCACCGAATCGAAGAACACTGAATCCCGCCACGCTTCGAAGACACCGCGCCCAACGAGGCTGGAGAGGTCGAGTTCCCCTTCGGTCCCGTCATCGTACCGGAGCCACAAGCGGTAGCCCGGGCCCGCTTTCACCTGGATCGGTCTGGGCATGCCATCACCTTCTGCACCGATGATAACTCTCGGCGGACTTCGCCATCGCAGATGACACTGATCGCTGGCGCCCGCGTGGGTCCCGTCGAGATTCTCGCTCGGCGTCCTGCAGAATCAGGCCAGACCTTCGTTTTCCGAGCGCAGCCGCCGAAGGCCGCACGTACACTGCCCCCAGGCGATGCCGACGTACCGCGGGTTCATTCTTCAGCCGACGTATCGCATGGAATCCGGCCGGCCGGTGGTGCATCTCTACGGCACGCTGCAGGACGGGCGCGCGTTTCTGGTTCGGGACCCTCGACAGATCCCGCGTTTCTACGTCGAGACGAAGGACGCGGACGCGGCGCGGAGGCTCGGCGCGCTTCGCCAGCACGCGACCGACAAGGTCACGCTCACTCGACGGCCGGTGGTTCGGATCGAGGTCGATGACCCGAGCGACGTGCCGGCGTTGCGTGATCGGCTGACGAACGCCGGGATCCCTACGCACGAGGCGGACGTGCGCTTCGCGATGCGGTATCTGATCGACAGCGGGATTCGCGGGACGCTCGAGATTCGCGGCGACGGGCGCGAGGTTCCGGGGCTGGGGCTCGTCTTCGAGGAGCCAGAGACGGGGCCGGTGGAGTGGGCGCCGCGGATCACCACGCTTTCGATCGACATCGAGACGGATCCGACCGCGCGGCGGCTGCTGTCGGTGGCGCTTCACGGGTGCGGTGTGTCGGAGGTTCTGCTCTTGACGCCCGAGGGGTGGAACTGTCCCGAGGGCGCGCAGGCGCGTCCCACCGAGAAGGCGTTGATCGAGCAGCTCTGCGCTCGCGTGAAGACCATCGACCCCGATGTGATCACCGGTTGGAACGTCGTCGACTTCGATCTGTCGGTGCTGGCTCGTCTCGCCGAGCGGTTGCGCGTGCCGCTCCAGCTCGGGCGCGGGCCCGGCGTGGTTCGGATCCGGCCCGGGTCGGCGCGGGGCGCGGCGCAGGCGACGATTCCGGGGCGCGTGGTGCTCGACGGGATCCAGCTTCTGCGCAGCTCCTTCATTCGCAAGGACGATTACAGCCTCGACGCCGTGGCGCGCGAGGTGCTCGGGGAGGGGAAGACGCTGGCCGCCCACGGGAAGGCCCAGGAAATCCTGCGCATCTTCGAGCACGACCGCGCGCGCTTCGTGGACTACAACCGCACCGACGCGCGGCTGGCGCTGCAGATCCTGGAGCGGCTGCGGCTCGTCGAGCTGGCGGTCGAGCGCAGCCGGCTCACCGGGCTGCCGCCCGATCGCGTGTCGGGCTCGATCGCGGCTTTCGACTTCCTTTACCTTACTGAATTGGGGCGACGGCGCGTCGTCGCGCCCACCGTTCGCGCGATGCACGCGTTCGAGCCACAGGGCGGCGGACACGTGCTCGAGTCGATGCCAGGGCTCTACCCCTTCGTCGTGGTGCTCGACTTCAAGAGCCTCTATCCGACGCTGATGCGGACGTTCGAGATCGATCCCCTGAACCTGGTTCGGCCCGAGGCCGGGATGGCAGAGGCCGATCCGATCGTGGCGCCGAACGGCGCGGCCTTCTCGCGCCGGAAAGCGATCCTTGGCGCGCTGCTCGACGACTTGATGCCGCAGCGCGAGGCGGCGCGGCGCGAGGGCGACGAGGTCAAGAGCCACGCGATCAAGATCTTGATGAACTCGTTCTACGGCGTGCTCGGAACGCCGGCCTGCCGCTTCTACGACGCCCGCCTCGCCAACGCCATCACCAGCTCCGGCCGCGAGATGCTGCTCTGGTGCAAGCGCCGGATCGAGAACGCCGGTCACCGCGTCCTCTACGGCGACACTGACAGCCTGTTCGTGGAGTCGGGCGCTCCGGATGCGGTCTCGGCGCGGCGCCTCGGCCAGGCGCTCGCCGCGACGCTCAACCGCGAGCTGACCGATTTCATTCGCGAGCGCTGGCGGGTCACGAGCCGCCTCGATCTCGTGTTCGACCGTCTGTACCTGCGGCTTTGTCTGCCCGCGATGCGCCACGTCGCCGCCGGCGCGCGCAAGCGCTACGCCGGGCTCGTCGAGACGAAGGACGGAAGCCGCCTCGTCTTCACCGGCATGGAGGCGGTGCGCAGCGACTGGACCGAGCTCGCCAAGGAGGTGCAGCGCGAGCTGTACGCACGACTCTTTGCGGACGCGCCGGTCGAAGAGTACCTGCGCGACGTGGTCGCTTCTCTGCGAACCGGCAGGCTCGACGACAAGCTCGTGTACCGGAAGGCGCTCCGCAAGCCGCCCGAGAGCTACATCCGCACCACGCCGCCGCACGTCGCGGTCGCGCGCCAGCTCGGCATCCACCGAGGGCGCGTCGCATATGTGATCACGACCGCCGGCCCCGAGCCGGTCGAGGGGCGGAAGGATCCGATCGACTACGACCACTACCTCGAGAAGCAGGTCCAGGCGGTGGCCGAGCCGGTACTGGCGCTGCTCGGTCTCGATCTCGAATCCGTCGCCGGAACCGCCAGGCAGATGCGACTCTTCTGAGAGCAAAAAGGACTAGATTGGAGTCATGCTGGCCGCGGCGCCTCGGCTCGACGCGTTGTCGGTCGGACCCGTTGGCCCGCGTCTTGCGCGGATCCACGATTGGATCCGCCGGGATTTCGGCGGGATCGAGCGGATCGCCGTCGCGCTCTACGACGCGAAGAGCGATCGGCTGAAGACGTTCGTTCATAGCACCCAGGGCGGCACACCGCTGGAGCACTACCAGGCGGTTCTGGCCGAGGTGCCGTCGCTCGAGGAGCTGGCTCGCAGTGGTCAGCCGCGGGTGATTCACGACCTCAGCGTCTTCCAGGGATCGTCCTCCGAGCATTCTCGCCGGTTGTTGGCGCGCGGCTACCGGTCGAGCTATGCGCTGCCGCTCCGCGAGAGAGGCCAGCTGTGGGCTTTCCTGTTCTTCGACTCGCTCGCGTCCGGCTACTTCCAGCCCGGCGTTACCGAGCGCCTCGACCTGTTCAGCCAGTTCGTGGCCGCGATCCTGTCCCACAGCATCGCGCCGATCCGAATGCTGCAGCAGTCGCTGCGGATGGTGTCGACGCTTTCCCACTACCGGGACCCCGAGACGCAGGGCCATCTGGATCGGATGTCGCGCTATTGCCATCTGATCGCGCGGGAGCTGGCGCGCCGAATCGACCTGAGCGACGAGTACGTCGAGTTCTTGTACCTGTTCGCGCCGCTCCACGACGTCGGCAAGATCGCGATCCCGGACGCGGTGCTGCTGAAGGAGAGCCGCCTGACCGAGGCCGAGTTCGAGATCATGAAGGGTCATGCGGCCAAAGGCGGCGAGATCGTCGACGCGCTGGTGACGCAGCTCGGGCTGGAGGCGTTCCCGCACATCGACATGCTCGGGAACGTCGCGCGCTTCCATCACGAGGCGGTCGACGGCAGCGGCTATCCCGAGGGCCGCGCCGGCGGCGCGATCCCCCTCGAGGCTCGGATCGTCGCGGTGGCCGACGTCTTCGACGCGCTCACCAGCCGGCGGCGCTACAAGGAGGCCTGGCGCACGGACGCGGCGCTGGCGTATCTCCACGAACGGGTGGGCCGCCAGTTCGACGCGGAGTGCGTCCATGCGCTGCAGGCCCGTATCGAAGAGGCCGATGCGGTACGGCTGCTGTTCCCCGACGCCGGCGAGGATCCGTACCAGTCCCGCGAAGGCTACAGCCTCGACCTGTAGCGCGGCGGCGTTGTCGGCGTCCGAGCGGCATGACATCATCGCGGCTTCTCGGGAGGTGCTCGTGCATGCGTATCGTGTCGCGCTCGCAGGAGCGCTGTTGCTCGTGACGTCGTCGTCCGCCCAGACCGTCGTGCCCGGCGATCGCCCATCCGGCAACATCCGTGGCGCCCGTTCCGCGCCGGTAGCGCGGAACGGCATGATCGCGAGCAGTCAGGCGCTGGCTTCGGTCGCCGGCCTCAAGGCTATGCAGGACGGCGGCAACGCGATCGACGCCGCGATCACGGCGGCGGCGGTGCTGGCGGTGATCGAGCCGAGCATGAACGGCATCGGCGGCGACTTCTTCGCCCTGGTCTACGACGCCAAGACGAAGAAGGTGTACGGCCTCAACTCGAGCGGCCGCTCGTCGCATCGCATGACGCCGGCGGAGCTGGCGCGGCGCGGCCTCCACCAGGTTCCCGAGACCGGCCCGCTCTCGGTGGACGTGCCCGGCGTCGTCGAGGGATGGAGCCAGATGCTGTCGCGGTTCGGCAGAGCGCCGCTCGCCAAGGTCTTGCAGCCCGCGATCACGTACGCGCGCGACGGCTTCGGCGTGCAGGAGATGGTGGCGGGCGAATGGGAGGCCGCCGCGCAGAAACTCGCACGCGATCCCGCGGCCGCGAGGACATTTCTTCCCAACGGCCGAGCGCCGCGGATCGGCGAGGTGTTCCAGAACCCCAACCTCGCGAAGAGCCTGGGCCTGATCGCGACGGAGGGACGCGACGCCTTCTACAAGGGCGCGATCGCGCAAGCCATCGCCGCCGACATGAAGGCACGCGACGGTCTGATCGATCTCGAGGATCTCGCCGCCCACAAGGCCGATTGGGTCGAACCGATCTCGACCAGCTACCGCGGCTACGACGTGGTCGAGATGCCGCCCAGCAACCAGGGAATCATCGCGCTCGAGATGCTGAACCTGATCGAAGGCTTCGACGTGAAGGCGATGGGTCACAACAGCGCCGACTACCTGCACCTGATCGCGGAGGCGAAGAAGATCGGCTTCGCCGACCGATCGGCGTATCTCGCCGATCGCGATTTCATGCCCAAGGGCGCGCTCGCGATGATGCTCTCGAAGGAGTACGCGGCGAAGCGGCGTCCCGAGATCAACATGCAGAAAGCGGCTGCAAGCTATCCCGCCGGTGCGGCCGGCGGGGCCGCGGCTTCGTCGATCGACTTCGCCGGCCGCGACCTCGGCGACACGATCTACATGACGACCGCCGACGCGCAGGGCAACGTCGTGTCGCTGATCCAGTCGCTCTTCGATTCGTTTGGGTCGGGCATCGTGGCCGGCGACACCGGGATCACGCTCCACAACCGCGGCTCGGGCTTCGTGCTGACCCCAGGTCATCCAAACCAGATCGGGCCAAGCAAGCGTCCGCTGCACACCTTGGTGCCGGCCATGATCCTGAAGGACGGCCGGCCGTGGGTGGCTTTCGGCGTGATGGGCGGCGACAACCAGGCGCAGGCGCATGCGCAGGTCGTGGCGAACCTGGTCGACTTCGGCATGAACGTCCGCGACGCCGGCGACGCGGCGCGGGTGCGCCACATGGGCGCGAACCTCGCGGTCGAGAGCGGCATCGGCGCCGACGTGCGTAATGCGCTCGAAGCGCGCGGCCACCGGATCAGCGATGCCCGCGGCCACGTCGGCGGCTATCAGGCGATCCTGATCGACCCGCGCACCGGCGTGATGATGGGCGGCTCGGACCTGCGCAAGGACGGCCTGGCGATCGGCTGGTAGGGGCGCTTCACGGCAGCGGTCCGCCTGCCGCGGTCAGCGTGCTGGTCTCGAGGTCGAGCGTGCCGTTGACCAGCACCTTTCGGTTCTTGTTGCCCGATATCCGTTCCACGCCCACGAGGCTGAACAGCTTGCCCTGGGTGTAGAAGAGCGGGCGGTAGCCCTTGCGCATGCAGACCAGGGCGCAGTCCCAATGGTCATCGACCGCCCCGTACTTCTTGCAGCTCTCGTCGGTGATGTATCCGAGCCATTGGCCCACGATCAACCGGGACGAGCTGCGCGCGAGGACGGACGGCGCTTCCGTCGGCGTCGGCTGAGGGATCGGGCCAGAGATGGCTGGTGTTGGGGTTGGGCCATGAGGCAAGGCTGTCGCGGCCTCGCTGGGCGCGTCCTCTGTCCGAGGGGAGGCTGCCGCGAGCTGGGGCGCCGCAGAGGCCGGTCGCATCTCGTGGGACGCTGACGGGCGGGGCGCGAGAGCGCGTTTCGCAGCATCCGGCGGCAGAGACGGCGCGGCGAGAGGGGTCTTGCTGCCCACGGTCCGGAAGTCGGGCAGGGCCTGCGGCCCGGGAAGCAGCAGGGCGTAGGCGAGCGCCAGAATTCCGACCCCGGCCATGATCCCGCCCAGAACCACGTGCTGTCGCACGCGGGAGGCTCGCCTCGCGCCATCGGCGGTGGTGGCCCTGAGATCGATCGTGGAGCGCGGCGCGACGTCAGGGCTTCGAGCATCCCCGGCGATGGCTCGCGGCGCCGCCGAGCTGTCCGGATTCACGCGCAGCAGTTCCTCGAGGAAACGCTTCCCAGCTTCACCGCCAGCTGGGCTCAGGCACGAGATGAGCTCGAGCGCGAACACCTGAGCCGAGGCGTGGCGCTGGTCGGGACTCCGCGCCAGCGACCGGCGCAGCGCGGCCACGGTCGCACCGTGCGGATCTACGTCCGCAACCAAGCCGAAGTCCGCGGAACCCTGCGTGATTCGATAGATGGTGGTCACCAGGTCCGAGGCGGCAAACGGGGGCTTGCCGGCGAGCAACTCGTAGAGGACACAGCCGCAACTGAAGACGTCGGCGCGCCCGTCCACCGCGCCTCCGGCGAGCTGCTCGGGCGCCATGTACTCCAGGGTGCCCAGTATTCCGCCGCTGCGCGTGGCGCTCCCGCGCAGTAGCCGCGCCATGCCGAAGTCGAGGAGCTTGACGCTCGTTCCCGCGAGGAAGATGTTGGCCGGCTTGACGTCGCGATGCACGATTCCCGCGCGGTGTGCGGGAGCGAGCCCGGCCAGCACCTGCACCACGATCGAAAGCTTGCGGTCGAAGCTCATCTCCAAGCCACGGGCCAGCGCGTGCTGCAGGTCCTCGCCCTTCAGCAATTCCATGGCCACGTAGGGAGAGCCATCGGCGGAGTAGCCGAGGTCGTAGACGGTGACCACGTTGGGATGGGCGAGCTGCGCGGCCGCACGCGCTTCGCGCTCGAAACGCAACTGGAGCGTGGCGTCTCCCGCGATCGAGGCCGCCATCAGCTTGAGGGCGACGTCGCGGTGGAGCACGGTATCGCGGCCGCGGTAGACGACGCCCATCGCGCCGTGGCCGAGAGGCTCCAGCACCTGGTACTTGCCGAGCCGCTCGGGAGGCGCGGTGGTGTGAGACGTCGATCCCCCCGTCATCGGCGGCGCATCTCCGACCCGATCCTATCGCCTCTCGCGTGCTCAACTGCCGCGAACCCTCGCCCACTCTCTAGGGCTGCCTGGGTCCAGCGCACCTGCAGCGCGAGGTCGGGGAGCGCCTCGTCAGGCCGCGGTCGGCGCGAGCACCTTCAGCTTCCCCATCCCAGAGAGCTCGACGGCCGGCATCGTGCTCAGGACCGCCTGGCCGTCGGGCGTCCTTACCCCGCGCGCCCGGGGCGTCGTGAAGGTTTCGGGGCCGCGCGTCATCGAGATCGATCGCATCACGCGCCCGTCCTCGAGCCGCAAGATCGTGCCGGGCGGATACGCGCCGAGGGTGTTGAGAAATAGCTGGAACAGCACCGGGTCGTAGCGCGATCCCGACCACTTCGCCATCAGGGCGAGCGCGGTCGTGGGAGCGACCCTGCGCGCGCGCCGCGCCAGCGTGTCGTAGTCCTCGGCGATGCGCAGGATGCGCGCGAACAGGCCCGGCCGGGAGCCGGCGTGGTCGCGATGATGCTCGAGCAGCGCCAGGATGCGGCGCGTCTTGGCCTCGTGAAAACCCTTCTGCCGCAACATCAAGAGTGCGCCGGCGCCGGCGTGCTGTTCGAAGCGCATGTCGGGAGCGGCCGCGTAACCGGCGTCGTGGTAGAAGCCGGCCAGCCCGAGGTCCTGCAGCGCGGACTCCGGGAGGCCCAGCGCGCGACCGATCAGCAGCGCCAGGTGGGCGACCCGGAACGCATGAACCGCATGCGCGGCCGCCGGTGCGGGGTCGATCCAGAGATCCTCCTCGCCGAGATCGCGGCGCAACAGCTCGCTGACGACGCGGCGCAGCGGCAGCGGGTTGGGCACTCGGCCCGCGCTGAGGTTCTGAAAAGCCTCGTCCGCGGCCGCGACGGCCCGCGTCACCAGATCGCGCGGATCGGCGCCGACCGGCTCGGTTTCTCCGGCGAGTCGAAAGCGAAAGCGTCCCAGGAGCTCGACACCGTTCACGCCGCGCTGTTCCAGGTCGCGCGCGAGCGCGGTACGCGGTGCCTCCGCCGCCGGGGGCGCCGCGGTCGCCGCGAGCAACGCGCGAATCTGCGGTCCCTCGAGAGCGCTGTGGAAGGTGATGCCGCCGACGTTGTGGTGGGCCAGCTCGGTGCCGATCTCCGAGAGGCTGTGCGCCTTGTCGCCGGCACGGATCCGGATGTCGTTCACGTAGATCTGGTCCTCGATCGCGACCAGGTGAATCGCGCCCAGGAGATCGCCCAGCTGAACGAGCGTCGCGTGAAGGTCCGCGACCGGCTTGTCGAAGGCATGGTTGTCCGGTGCATGCATACGCGTCATCTTCAAGAGGCCCGCGAGCAGATGGGCCAGCCGCTCGCCCAGCTCGCGCACCTGGTTGGCGAGCTCGCGGTCCTCGCCGACGCGCGCGCGGCCGAGCGCTCGCCCCAGCCGTTCCTGCGCCTGTACCAGGTCATCCACGCGCGGGTCCTCCGGGCGACTTGCGCGCCGCGATTGCAGCCGCTGCCGGTCTACGTACGTCCTCGGCCCCGTGTTTCGCCAAGTGATCGAGCAGAGCGTGTGCCTCGGACCCGTCGATCTGCGACAACCCCGCAAGAGCCGCCAACTGGAGCGGGTGCGGCGTCGTCATGCCAATCAGGCGCCCGAGCAGGCCGGCGCCCGCGCCCTTCGGATGCAGCCACCCGCTGAAGACCTGGAGCACCTGCTGCGGCGAGGCCTTCGCCATCGCGCGACCGGCCGCCTCGGCTTCGGCGGCGCTCCAGTCGCCGGGCCGACGTTCGGCGTGCGCCTGCAAGCTGGCGAACGACCGCGCTCCGCCCTTGGCGGCGAGGATCTCGAGCGCGCGGATGCGCACCGCCTCGGAAGGCGCCGCCGTCAGCTGCTTGAGCGCGCGCGCGACCTCGAGGTCGAAATGAACCGCTTCCAGCCGGCCCAGGATTACGAGCTGCAGCGCCGGCTCCGCCCGCGGGGCCAGCTCCAGCTCGGCCCGCACGGCCTTTTTCGGATCGACCTCGTGCAGCACGCCCAGGAGCGCCCCGGCGATCGCGGGGTCAGCCTCGCGCGCCCGCGAGAGCAGTTGATCCGGGGCGCCGATCGCGGCGCGTGCCACCAGCCGGTGCAACAAGCGCGCGCGCGGCCCGTCGCCCGCCTCGGCCATCAGGTCGAGCAGAACCTCCAGGATGTCGCCGTGAACGAGATCGAGGAGCTCCGCGAGCTCCGGCGGGATCTCGTCGGCGTCGTCGGGTTGACCGGCGATCAGGGCGCGGATCGCCTTCGGGTTCAGGAAGCCCTGGAGGAAGCCCGCCTGTTTCTCGGGCGGCAGCACTGAGCGAACGAGCTCCACCAATACGCCCAGGCAGTCCGCCCGCCCCTCCACGACCAGGAAGTCGCGGACCTCCGCGGCGAAACCGAGCACGCTGTCGACGTCGGATGCGGAGGCGCAAGCCAGCAGCTGATGCACCGCCCGCACGGCGCTGGTCGGCACCGACTCCGGCGCTTCCTCGTCGCGCAGTGGCCGCAGCAGCTCCTCGCCGACGTCGCGGCGCTGCAGCCCGCCCATGTCGGGGAACGGCGGCAGCGGCAGGTCCCACTGGCGCGGCGGATCGAACCGCTTCTGCGAGCGCGCCTGCAGCTCGACCGGCACGCTCTCGGCCAGCTCCTCGTCCGGCACGAAGCCCTCGAGCGCGACGACCGTGATGCCCTCGAAGGCCGCCTTCCGAAGCAACGTGACGAGGTCGTCCTCCTGCTGGCGGACCGCGGAGTAGCGGACCGAGAAGATCTCGAGCAGCCGCAGCTGTTCTTCCCAGGTGGCCTTCGGCGAAAACGTCAACTGCCGCACGCCGTCGCGGAACAGCCGGAACGCGAGCGAGCGCTCCCGATCGCGCTCCTTGTAGATGACGTCCCTGCCCAGCAGCAGCTCGAACGGGTGAACGTCCACGACCAGCGGTCCGAAGCCGTCGAGGACGCGGCGCATCTTCTCGCGGTACTCGCCGATCAGCGAGCGCACCACCTTGTTGGCGGCGTCGTAGAGCGTGAAGCTGCGGGCGGCTCGCGTCAGCGACAGCATCGCGGCGTTTGCCGCCTGCGCGTGCGGCCCGCCGCCGACCTTCTGGTCTTCGCCCGACTCTGCGGTCGGCGCGCGCGCCAGCGGGCTCGCCGCAGGCCGCGCTGCCGCGGCCGGCGCCGAGGGATGCTGGGGTCGATCGGACCCGCCAGCCGGCACGACCCATCGTCGCGCCGAACGTGGTCGGATTCAATCTCGACTAACGCGCCTTCGTATCCAGCACGTTGCGGAGCGGCTGGCCGGCCAGGAAGCGGCGCAGGTTGTCGCAGAAGAGGGCGGTGATCCGGCCGTTCTCGCGGTCGCTGGTGCTGGCGGAGTGCGGACTCACCAGCACGTTCGGCATCGACCAGAACGGGCTCGCGGCCGGCAGTGGCTCCTCGCGGGCGATCAAGACACGCAGGCGCTCGCTCATCTCGACACCGCCACCGGCTTGCCGTCGGCGCGCGCCGATCGGTAGAGCGCCTCGATCGCCGCCATGTTGGAGGCGGCTTCGAGCGCCGTGTAGCGCAGCGGCCGATCGAAGAGCGTGCAATCGGCGAAGTGCTCCACCATTCGCAGGTATTGATCGGCGCCGGCGATCTCGTGGCAGACCTCCGGCTCCTTGCCGCGGCGTTCGATGACGACCGCGGGATCGGTTCCGGGAACGAACGCGTTCTCGGCGACGAGCGTCGCCTCGGTGCCGGCGATCTCGTAGCTCTGGCGGCGTTCGATCGTTAGCGCGCTCTCGATCTGCGCGACGACGCCACCTTCGAAGCGGAGCGAGCCGGCGAGCTGGACGTCGACGCCGCTCGCGCCGAAGGTCGCCCACGCCTGGGCTTCCACGGGCTCGCGCCCGGCCGCCGTCCGGCTCAGGTTCACGCAATAGCAGCCGACGTCCATCAGCGAGCCGCCGGCGAGCGCCGCGTTCAGCCGGATGTTCTCGGGCTTGGTGAGACGGAAGGTGAACACGCTGCGGATCGCGCGCAGCTCGCCGATCGTGCCGGACTTGGCGAGCGCGAGCGCCATCACGGTGCGCGGGTGGAAGCGGTACATGAACGCTTCCATCAATTTCACGCCATTCGACTCGGCGGCGGCGTGCATCTCGCGGCACTCGGCGGCCGTCACCGCCAGCGGCTTCTCGCAGAGCACGTGCTTCTTCTTTTCTAGCGCGCGGATCGTCCACTCGCGGTGCAGGCTGTTCGGGAGCGGGATGTAGAGCGCGTCGATCTCGGGATCGTCGAGCAGCGCCTGGTAGCTTCCGTGCGAGCGAGGGATGCCGTGCGCCTTTGCGAAAGCGCCTGCCGATTCGGCGCTTCTGCTTCCCACGGCCACCAGCTCGCCGTTCGCGGACGCCTGGATCGCGGGGTTCACGGCCGTGCGGCCGATGTTGGCGGTGCTCAGGACGCCCCAACGGAGCTTTCGATCGGCCACGGTCTGTCTCCCTATATCTAGCAGGGGCTGCGCGGCCCGCCCGCGCCTTCGTCGGCCTGGAGCGGCAGCTTCACCCACGCGTGTGTCCGGTGCGAGTGCGTCACGGCGTTGATGATCTCCTGGACGGGCGCGCTCTGCGCGAAGTTGCCCTGGTTGGTCTTTCCGCCGTCCCGGATCTCCTCGCAGAAATTGTGCACGAGGTTGCCGTAGAAAGCCGCGCTCCAGGCGTCGGTCGTTCGATAGCCGGGAGGAAAGTACTTCGCGGGGATCTCACGCTGCACGAACTCGACCGCCTCCGCCGTCGCGGTGTGGATCGTCTGGATCACGCCGAACTGGTCCACCAAGCGCACTTTGATCGCGCCCTTCGAGCCGAAGACCCGGGCTTCGCTGCCGGGGTAGTAGCCGACGGTCACGTAGCTCGACTGCAAGGAGAAGAGCGCCCCGTTCTTCGCCTCGGCCATGAACATGTCGGTGTCGTCGATGTTGATGCGTTCGCGCCCGGTGTCGAGGTTGGTGCGGCGCGAAGGTACGGAGAGCTGGCGTTGACCGGTCGCGCGGCGTAGTAGCCGTCGAAGAAACGATTCAGCCAGCGCGTGACCGGGGACGCCGCGGCTTGCAGGTCGTTCACGCCGGATTGCGGGTCGCTCGACTTGGCCGTCAGTAATTGGCGAGATCGGCTTCGGCGAGAAGCATCCGCTCGATCGCCAGCGCCCGGCCGGTGGCGGGGTCGACCCGGATCACCGCCGCGGCGAAACGTGGGTCGAGCTTGGCGGTCTCAAAACGCCGCGGCATCCCGGTCGTGAAGCGCTCCAGGATGATCTCCTTCTCGACGCCGATCACCGAGTCGTAGGGCCCGGTCATCCCGACGTCGGTGATGAACGCGGTTCCCTTGGGCAGCACGCGGTGGTCGCACGTTGGCACGTGGGTGTGGGTACCGAAGACGGCCGACACCTTGCCGTCGAGAAAGTGGCCCATCGCGTTCTTCTCGGAGGAGGCCTCGCCGTGCATGTCGACGATGATCACCTTGGCCTCCTTACGCAGCGCTTCGACCTCCTCGAGGGCCTTGGCGAAGGGGTCGTCGATCGAGCCGTTCATGAACACGCGGCCAGACAGGTTGAGGGTAGCGACGGGCGTCTTCGAGTCCTTGCCGCGGCCCACGAACGACCCCTTGCCGGGCTGGCCCTTCGGGTAATTGGCGGGCCGCAACAACTGCGGCATTTGGCCGATCAGCGGCACGATCTCCTTCTTGTCCCAGATGTGGTTGCCCGACGTCATGCAGTCGACCCCGAGCGCCAACACCTCGTCGCAGACGTCCTTGGTGACGCCGAAGCCGCCGGCGGCGTTTTCCACGTTCGCGATGCAGTAGTCGATGTCGTGCTTGCGCAGGACCTTCGGCATCGCCAGCTTCATGATGTGGCGTCCTGGGCTCCCGACGACGTCGCCGATGACGAGGATGTTCATCAAATACTGACGCTTCGCGCTCGGGGCCGCGGCGCCACCGGCTTGCCCGCACCGTTGCCGGCCCGCGCCAGCAGCGGCGGGATCAACGCCAGCTTCAGGACGTCCTCCACTTCCTCGACCAGATGGAAGGTGAGCCCGCGCTTCAGATGCGCCGGGATCTCGTCCAGCTCCTTCTTGTTGAGCCTGGGGCAGACCACCGTGGTGATACCCGCCCGGCGCGCCGCCAGCAGCTTCTCCTTGAGCCCGCCGATCGGCAGCACGTTGCCGCGCAGCGTGATCTCGCCGGTCATAGCCAGCGAGCGCTTCACCGCGCGCTGCGTGAAGACCGACAGCATCGCGGTCGCGAGCGTGATCCCGGCTGAGGGTCCGTCCTTGGGGATCGCGCCCTCCGGAAGGTGGATGTGGATGTCGTGGGTCGCGAAGTAGTTCTCGGGGATGCCGAAGAGCTTGGCGCGAGCCCGGGCATACGAGAGCGCCGCCTGCGCCGACTCCTTCATCACTTCGCCGAGGTGGCCGGTCAGCATCAGCCGGCCCTTGCCCTTCATCGCGCTGGCCTCGACGAACAGCACGTCGCCGCCGGTCGCGGTCCAGGCGAGGCCGGTGGCGATGCCGATCGAGTCCTTCTTCAGCATCTCCTCGGGCAGGATCTTCGGCGCTCCCAGATATTTTGTGAGCGCCGCCGGCAGCACGCGCACCGTCCCGGGCTGGCCCTCGGCGACCCGCCGCGCCACCTTGCGGGTGACCGCCGCCACCTCGCGTTCCAGGTTCCGAAGTCCCGCCTCGCGCGTGTAGTCGTTGATCAGCGAGCGCAGCGCCTTGTCGGTGAATAGCAGGTTCTCGGGCGTCAGGCCGTGCTCCGAGAGCTGCTTGGGGACGACGTGGCGCCGCGCGATCTCGAGCTTCTCGTCCTCGCTGTAACCGGGCAGCCGGATCACCTCCATCCGGTCGAGGAACGCCGACTGGATGGTATCGGTCAGGTTGGCGGTGCAGATGAACATCACGCTCGAGAGATCGAACGGCACGCCCAGGTAGTGGTCGCGGAAGCTGAAGTTCTGCTCGGGATCGAGCACCTCCAGGAGCGCCGAGCTCGGATCGCCGCGGTAGTCGGCGCCGATCTTGTCCACCTCGTCCATCATGAACACCGGGTTGTTGGCGCTCGCCTGCTGAATGCCCTGGATGATCCGGCCCGGCATCGAGCCGACGTAGGTGCGGCGGTGGCCGCGGATCTCGGCCTCGTCCTTCACGCCGCCGAGCGAGAGCCGCACGAACTTGCGCCCGAGCGCGCGCGCGATCGACCGGCCCAGGCTGGTCTTGCCGACTCCCGGCGGACCGACGAAGCACAACAGCGGCCCGCGCATCTTGTCCTTGAGCTTGCGCACCGCCAGGTACTCGACGATCCGCTCCTTCACCTTGTCGAGGCCGAAGTGGTCCTCGTCGAGCACCTTCTGCGCTTCGACCAGATCCAGGTTGTCCTTGGTCGGCCGGCCCCAGGGCAGCGTGACCATCCAGTCGAGCCAGTTACGCAAGGTCGCCGTCTCGGCCGAGTCGGGATGCATCCGCTCGAGCTTCTTGAGCTGCCGGTCGACCTCTTCGATCACCGGCTTCGGCATCTTGGCCTTCTGGGCCTTGTCGCGCAGCGCCGCGATCTCCTCGGAGAGCTCGTTACCGTCGCCCAGCTCGGACTGGATCGCCTTGATCTGCTGGCGCAGGAAGAACTCGCGTTGCGAGCGGTCCATCTCGCCCTTGGCCTGCGACGAGATCTCCTGCTGCATTGCCAGCACCTCGAGCTCCTTGGTCAAGAGCTCGTGCACCCGGCGCAGCCGTTCGATCGGATCGAGCGCTTCCAGGACCTCTTGCGCGCCCTCGACCTTCAACTCCAGGTTGCTGGCCGCGAGATCGGCCAGGCGCCCGGGATCGTCCATGTTGTTCGCGATCACGATCACTTCGGCGGAGATCTGCTTGCCGAGGTTGGCCGACTTCTCGAGCGCCGACTTGACGTTGCGCATCAGCGCCTCGACCTCGAGCGTCGTCTCCGGCCTGGTCTCGGGCTCGTTGACCGGCTCGATACGCGCTTCCAGAAACGGCTTCGGCTCCGCGTTCTGCACGAACGACGTGATGCGGGCCCGGCTGACGCCCTGGACCAGCACCCGGATCCGGCCGTCGGGCAGCTTCAGCATCCGCATGATGATGGCGGCGGTGCCGATCGGGAAGACGTCGTCGGGGCCGGGATCTTCCTGGTCCTGCTTGCGCTGCGCGGCCAGCAGGATCATGCGGTTGTCGGCCAATGACGCGTCGACGGCCTTGATCGAGCGCTCGCGGCTCACGTAGAGCGGCACGATCATGAACGGGAAAATCACCACGTCGCGCAGCGGCAGCACCGGCAGGACCTCGGGGATCTTGACCGGATCTTCCTTCTGGAGGTCCTCTGTCATTCTTCTCTTTCCACCGGGATCACGGTCTCGCGGCCGCGCCGGTCCTTGAGGCGTGGGATCGTCACTGTCAAGAGCCCCTTCTCGAGCCGCGCCTTGGCCGCGCGCACGTCGAGCGCGCGGTCGATCGGGATCTCACGCGTGAATCGGCCGTGCGGACGCTCCATGCAATGGAAGGCCACGACGCCGCTCGGGCGGCGCTCGCGGCGCTCGCCGCTCACCAGCAGCACGCCGTCGCGCGCGGTGAGCTTCAGCGAGTCGGCTTGCAGGCCCGGCACTTCGACCTCCACCACCAGGTTGCCGCGGCACTCGAACACGTCGGCCGGCGGCGACCAGGCGAGGCCCTGCGGCCGGCTCGAGCTGTCGAGCTCCTGGAGCTTCAGGAACAGCTGGTTGATCTCGCGTTGCAGAACCGAGAGATCCTGAAGCGGCTCGGGCGCGGTGCGGCGGTACGGCATGCGATCACAGTAGACCTTACGGGCCGGCCTCGGTCAAACGCGGAATCGTGAGACACTAGAGGCCTTCCGCGCTCCATGCTGGGGCGTCGTCGACGGCGGCGCTGCCGGCGCCCCTCCGTGCCTCACCCCCCCAAAAGCCGGACGACCCTCAGAAAGCGAAACCTCACCCATGCCTTTTTCGTCACTCGGCTTGCACGCCGACCTGCTGCGCGGCATCCGCGAGCTTGGCTTCACGCGCCCGACCCCGGTCCAGGAGCAGGCGATTCCGCCGGCGCTGCTGGGCCGCGACCTGCTGGCCTGCGCCATGACCGGCAGCGGCAAGACCGCGGCCTTCGCGCTGCCGATCCTGCACCGGCTCGCCGGAAAAGCCCGCGGCACCACGCGCGCTCTGGTGCTGACACCGACGCGCGAGCTGGCCGCGCAGATCGAAGAACACCTGAATGCGCTCGCCGTCCACACGCCGCTCTCGGGCGCCGCCATCTACGGCGGCGTCTCGATGGCGCCGCAGGAGCATGCTCTGCGCCGCGGCGTCGACGTGGTGATCGCGACGCCGGGCCGACTCTTGGACCACTTTCGCTTCCCGTACGCGCGGATGCAGGGCCTCGAGATCCTGGTGCTCGACGAGGCCGACCGGATGCTCGACATGGGCTTCCTGCCCGACATCCGCCGCATCCTCGGAAGGCTGCCGGCCAAGCGCCAGACGCTGTTCTTCTCGGCGACGATGCCGCATCCGATCATCGAGCTGTCGCGCCAGATGCTGAAGGATCCCGCTTCGATCGACCTCGGGCGGCGTTCGGCGCCGCCGGTCGGCATCACCCAGGCCGCCTATCCGGTCGCGGCCGAGCTGAAGTCGGCGCTGTTCGTCGAGCTGCTGAAACGCGGCGAGATCCGGAGCGCGATCGCGTTCACCCGCACCAAGCACCGCGCCAACCGGCTGGCGGATTACCTGGCGCGCCACGGCGTTTCCGCCGGGCGCATCCACGGCAATCGCAGCCAGGCGCAGCGGACGAAGGCGCTCGACGACTTCAAGGCCGGCCGCTACCCGGTGCTGGTCGCGACCGACGTCGCCGCGCGCGGCATCGATGTCGAGGCGCTGTCGCACGTCGTCAACTTCGACGTGCCGGCATCCCCCGACGACTACGTCCACCGCGTCGGCCGGACCGGCCGCGCCGAAGCGACCGGCGACGCGTTCGTGCTGGTCGCTCCCGATGAGGAAGGAAGCCTGCGCGACATCGAACGCCTGCTCGGCAAGCGCCTGCCGCGCGTGACCCTGCCCGGCTTCGACTACTCGAAGAAGCCGGTGGAGAAGCTCGAGATTCCGCTCGGCCAGCGTCTCGCCGAGATGCGCGAGAAGCGGCGCCCCGGTCCGTCGCGGCATCCGGGCCGCCCGTCGCATCCCGGGGGCCACTCGAGCCGTCCACAGCCGCGCCGCTTCGGCCGGGGTTCGCGTCCGTCCAAGTAGCGCAGGCGTCTACAATCCCGTCGCGAGTGCCTAAGCAGCTCTTCCCGCTCCTCGATCACGGTCTCGGGGCGGCCATCGAGCAGATGAACCCGTGGTGGGAAGGGACTCCGATACCGGACCTGCTTCCCCGGCGCCGGTGGCTGTTCGACTACGTCCTGAGGAACCTGAAGGGCGGACTGGCTCCCGGGACCGTCCTGCGCGGCCCGCGGCAGGTCGGCAAGACGACACTGCTCAACCAGGTGATCGACGCCCTGCTCGAGGAAGGCATCGCAGCGAAGCGCATCTTTCGACTCCAGTTCGACGAGCTCCCGGAGCTGCGCTCGCTCGAGATGCCGCTGATCGAGCTGGCGAACTGGTACAGCAAATGGAAGCTCGGAAAGTCGTTCGCTCGCGCGGTCGCTGACGGCGAGCGGCCATTCTTCATCCTCGACGAGGTCCAGAACCTTGCCGACTGGGCGCCCCAGCTCAAGCACCTGATCGACATCTGTCGCGTGCGCGCGCTCGTCACGGGAAGCTCGGCGCTGCGAATCGAAGCGGGTCGCGACTCTCTCGCCGGGCGCATCCAGACGGTGGATCTCGGGCCCTTGCTGCTTCGCGAGGTCGCGGCTTTTCGCGGCCTCGGCGAGCTGCCGGCTTTCCTTCCGCAGAACGGGCTCGGACCTCTCAAGCAGCGGGCAACATGGTCGGCGCTTCGAGACCACGGCGTTCGTCACGCCGCGCTCCGGCACTCGGCGTTCACCGCCTTCTCCAAGTTTGGCAGCTACCCGGCCGCCCACGCGTCGGCGCGCGACCCCGAGGATCTCTTCTCGTTTCTCAGAGAGACGGTCATCCGGCGCGCCATTCAACATGATCTGCGCACGGGGCCGCGCGGTCAGAGGCGAGACGAGCACCTGCTCGAAGAAGTGTTCCGGCTCGCTTGCCGCTATGCGGGGCAGGCCCCCAAGCAGGCCTTCTACCTCGACGAGATCCGCCGAGCGATGGGTGCCAACATCGGCTGGCAGCGCGTGCTCGCCTATCTGCGGTTTCTCGACGGCACGCTGCTGATCCGGCTGGTCGAGCCTCTCGAGCTTCGGCTGAAGCGGAGGAAAGGCGCGGCAAAGATCTGTCTGGCCGACCACGCGCTGCGAGCGGCTTGGCTGCAGGAGAACATCCCGATCGATCCCGCGGGGCTCGAAGCGGCGCCACAGCAGAGCGCTCTCGCCGGACACATCGCCGAGAGCGTGGCGGGCCATTTCCTGGGCTCGATTCCAGGAATCGAGCTGGCGCACTTCCCGGAGCGCAGCGCCGAGCCCGAGGTGGACTTCGTCCTGACCTTGGGAGACCAACGCATCCCGATCGAGGTCAAGTACCGCCGGCGTCTGCGACACGACGACAGCCACGGCCTGCGCGCGTTCATCGAGAAGGCCGCCTACCGTGCTCCCTTCGGCATCCTCGTGACACTCGACGAAGCAGCGGGCACCGACGACCCGCGCATCGTCTCGATGCCGCTCTCGTCGCTGCTCTTGTTGCGGTAGCCGAGGCTCCGGCTAGGCGTCCGGAAGCCGCCCTTCCAGCTCCCTGAGCCGAGTCTCGACCTCAGCCAGACGCGAACGAAGGCTCGCAATCTGGTCGCGCATTCGGGACTGCTCGCCTTTCTGTTCGGCGAGCGTCTCTTCGATACGCCGAAGGCCCGCGACGATCATGTGGTACTCGGTTTCGAGTCGTTCGAGCCGCACTTCCAAGGCGTCGAAGCGGGCGTTCATCTCCAAGCCAAACTCCGAGAATTTCGAGTCGATCTTGGAGTCGATCTTGGCTTCGAGCCGCCGTTCGAGATTCGTCAGTGCGTCGAGAATGTCTTGTGAGGTCCCCATTTGCTCGTATTCGTCCTTTCTCGCCAGCGTGGGAGAGGACGCAGCGCCACAGAGTCTACATCTCGGGCCGCGATAGCAGGTCCGATCAGATGCCGCGGCTCGACAATTGCGCAAGACATTGAAGAACAGGTAGGCCCGCAATGGGAGTTGGAAGCCCGTTGAAGGCGTGAGATGAGCGTGCTGAGGGTGTTGAAATCGAGTGGAGGTTGTGTGGAAGGCAACCACGCGAAGTGGCGGCGGCCGACATCTGGCGGTTGCGATCGAACCGGTACGATCTCGAGCGTTGGGCGAACGGTCGCGGTTATGAAGTCGAGTTCGAGCGTCTAGGCTGCGACGAGGACTGGGAAGGCTGCTCGCTCGGGGTCGAGGAACGCGACGGCGAACGGCGCGTTGATCGACCCCTCGCCGGGCCGTCCTCGCGGCGGTGGCACGGCGCGCTTCGATGCCGGCTCGAGTCCGAGGAAGGCCTCAGCCGGTGTGGCGCCGTCGAGTCCCTGATGCGGCCTGAAGCACAGGTAATGAGTGAGGGTCGTTTCGAGCCTTCGCTCCAAGTCTTTCATGGTGAGAGGCCGTTGGAGTCGAAGGCTCGCGTTGTCTTTGAGAGTTCTCCTGGACCAGCCGAGGAGGTTCCGGATCTCGAGGATTCGGTAGCGCTCCCCGGGGCTGTAGTAGGGCCGGCGTCGCTCAGGGATCTTCGCGAAACGACGCGACAGGATCTCGACGACCTGCCAGGCGAGGCGCCCCTGGAGCTGGGCTTCATCGAGCTGCGCCTTCAGATCCAGGAGCGGGTCGGAGCGGCTTCGGAGGCCGCGCAGGTGTACTCCTGTGGCGAGGCCGAGGAGGTGGGCGGCGCTCAGGGCGGCTCGAAGGGCGGAGCGTTCTCCGCCCGCCGCGGGCTTTCCGCGCAAGCGCAGCCGCAAGGGCAGCGTGATCTTCGGGTTCGGGTGCATGGGCTCCAGCCAGTGCCGCGGAATTGCGCGCGGGCTGGCGAAGTTATCAGTGGCCGTATCCAGTCACAAGATCGAGTCGGTGGCCTTGAGGAGGAGCGTCGCGGATCGTCGCTGGCTGCTGCGCTCGACTCGAACTCAGTACCCCGCACTCCCACCCAAGAAGGTAGTGCCTGCATGCGCAGAGCGAGGCGTAAAATGAGCACGAGGCAAGAGCCATGACAATCACAGTCGCGGCGGTGTACGAAGACGGCGTCTTGAAGCCCGAGGCGCCCTTGGACCTCAAGGACAAATCCAAGGTCACCGTGACGATCGAAACGTCGCAAGAGACGAAGGCCGACGACGACGACCCCACAGGCTGGAAGGCGATCGACCGCTTGATGGGAATTGGGAAGGCCGTCGCTGCGGACGTTTCGGAAAAGCACGACGACCACCTCTACGGCGACCCGCGCGATTGATCTTCCTCGACACGGGCTTTCTCTTCGC
>CAZVOI010000519.1:0-12520 GCA_964628275.1 uncultured Acidobacteriota bacterium
GCCAAGCTGTACCGCAAGGTCTACGTCACCGGCGAGGAGGGCGACGAGCGCGAATACCAGTTGCCGCGCGGCGCGCACATCAACGTCCAGGAAGGCGAGCGCGTCAAGGCCGGCGAGCCGCTGATGGATGGGCCGATCGACCCCCACGACATCCTGCGCGTGCGCGGCGAGAAAGAGCTGCAGCGCTACATGGTCGACGAGATCCAGGAGGTGTACCGGCTGCAGGGCGTCAACATCAACGACAAGCACATCGAGGTGATCGTCCGCCAGATGATGCGCTGGGTGAAGATCGAGGAGGTTGGCGACAGCGAATTCTTGATCGACGAAATCGTCGACCGCTTCCGCTTCATCCGCTTCAACGACGCGCTGGTGAAGGACGACAAGAACCCGGCATCAGGACGGCCGCTGCTGCTCGGCATCACCAAGGCATCGCTCTCCACCGACTCGTTCATCTCGGCCGCCAGCTTCCAGGAGACGACCCGGGTGCTCACCGAGGCCGCGATCAGCGGCAAGGTCGACCACCTGCGCGGCCTGAAGGAGAACGTCATCATGGGCCGGCTGATCCCCGCCGGCACCGGCATGGCGTACTACCGCCGGGTCAAGATCCCCGACGAGGTAATCGAGCATCCGGAGCTGGCCGCGATCGATTCGGAGTACTCGCCCGAGTACCTGGTCGAGCCCGAGTTCATCAAGGCCCAACCGGTCGTCGAGCCGAAGTAGTTCGCCAAGATCAGAAACGACGAGCCCCGGCGCCCGAGACGGTGGCCGGGGCTGCGTGTTTCTGCGCGTCGCTCAAGCCCAATGGTGGGGGCGTCCGCAGTGGGCTAGCATTGGCCTCGCAAGTCTCATGAGCTCTGAGGGAAGCCATCTCTTCGATCCGGCCCTGATCGCTCGGCGACGACTCCGGGCGTGGCTCGCAGTCATCATGGCCGCGCTCGTCGTGGTCCGTTTCGCCGCCGAGATCACACCGATGATGCGGCGACCCGATTTGGCCATCCTCGATTTCTGGCAGTCCCTGCGCGCAACCAACCGACCGAGCCCACAGGTCGTCATCGTCGCGGTCGACGAAAAGAGCATTGCCCGCATCGGTCCGCCCGCCTGGCCTCGGAGCGAGTACGTGCCCCTGATCGAGCGGCTCGTGAGCGCTGGCGCCCAGGTCATCGGTCTCGACTTCACGTTCGGTGCTATCGAGCGGCAAGCGACCAACAACCAGTTGCTGGCCAAAGCCATCAAGAAGGCGGGGAACGTCGTGTTCGGTTACGAGTTCACGCAAGTGGGCGACCCCTCACCTCCCGGCAACCCCCCGTCGAAGGCGGTGCAGGCAAGCGCGCTTCGAAGGTCTGCATCGCCGGCCCTGCCTCCGGCGCCCAGCCTCATCGAGCCCGAGCCCGTGCTGGCCGCCGCCGCCGCCGCCGTCGGCCACATTGGCGTCCTGGCCAGCGAGGACGGCCGCCTGCGGGTGCTGCCGCTGGTGATCCAGCACGGGGACGGGGCCTACCCTTCGATGGCGCTCCAGCTGGCGCGCCTGTATATGGGTACGTCCCTGCAGGACGTCGAGCTCCGGAGTGGCGTCCTGAGCCTGGGGGCCGTCGACATCCCTGTGTCGGGCTCGGGGGAAGTGTTGCTCAACTGGCCCGCCGCAGGCGAGCGGGCGTTCCCTCAGCACTCGTTCCTCGACGTGGTAAGAGGAGACGTCCCCGCCGAGGCGTTTCGCGGAAAAGTCGTGCTCGTGGCGGGCACGGCGCCGGGCATCGACGACCGGGACTTCCCGTTCGCGGTCGCGGCTCCGGGCGTCCTCCTTCACGCCACCTTCCTCGACAACGTCTTCAGGGCCGACTTCGTGCAGGCTCCTCAGTGGGCCTGGCTGCTGGAGTGGGGGCTTTTTCTCATGCTCTGCGTTCTCAGCCTGTGGCTGCTGCCCCGCGTGTCCAGCCCCCGCCTCCTCGCCGGAGTCCCCATCCTCGCCCTGCTGCTCGTGGGTGCGGCGGGCTTCCTGCTGATGCAGAGGGGCGTCTGGATCAAAGTCGCCTACCCGTGCCTAGCCCTCCTCGTGCCCTTCGGCTTCGTGGTCGCCCGCCGGCTGACCGCGAGCGAGAAGGAGACCCGGGACGTCGCTGCTGAGAGTCTCGAGAACCAGAAGCTACTTGGGCTCAGTTTCCAGGAAAAGGGCATGCTCGACATGGCGCTGGCGACCTTCAGCAAGCTCCCATTCACCGAGGACATGAAGCTCGTCTTCGTGAACCTGGGCCTCGACTACGAGAACCGGGGGCTCCGGGACAAGGCCTACCTCGTCTACAAGAAGGTCGCCAACGTCGACCCCAGCTTTGAGGACGTGGCCCAGCGAATGGAGAGACTGAGCCAGGGCGGCGCGAACACATTCGGGGTTCCGACGGTTCAGGCGGCGCGGGTGCCTACGGTTCAGGAAGTGCAGGAGGGCACTGTTCAGGAGGCGCCGGCTCCCACTGTTCAGGAGGTGCGGACGCCGTCGCCGATCTCGGCAGCCAGCGCATCGTCTCCGCTGGCTCATCTCGTGCCCAGTCAGGTCTCCGGCGCCGAGCCTCCGACGCTGGTGGTCTCCGGCACGCTGGGTGCCGCCGACTCCTCCGAGGCGGCCACCCGGCACCGAATCGGGGCCGCCGCTGGCGGATCCGTGCCTGCTGCCGGACCTGAGCACCACACTCCTGCAACTCCCTTTCCCTCACCGGCGACGCCCGCGCCACGTGCCCACGCTGGCGGCGATCTCACACCCGCTCCCACCGCTCCTGGCGGTTCGATCCTGCCGGGAGCGCGCTTTGGGCGCTACGACGTCGAGCGGCAAATCGGCCGCGGCGGCATGGGAGACGTGTACCTTGTGCGTGACACGGTGATCAATCGCCGCGCGGCGCTCAAGACCATCCGGCCCGACACGAACCTTGCGCCCAAAGAGACGATCGAGATGCGCCAGCGTTTCTACCGCGAAGCCCAGACCGCGGGTGCTTTGACCCACCCCAACATCGTGACCATCTACGATGTGGGGGAGAACCTCGGCATGTCTTACATAGTGATGGAGCTCGTGGAGGGGGACACGCTGACGCAGTGGATGAAGAGGCAGCGCTTCAGCGTCGCGCAGATCAAGCACGTCATCCACCACGCGTGCATGGGGCTAGACTACGCGCACGCGAGCGGCGTGGTCCATCGCGACGTGAAGCCCGACAACATCATGCTCTCGAATACGGGCCTCGTGAAGGTGATGGACTTCGGGATCGCGCGTGTCATGGAGTCGAGCCTAACCAAGACCGGGAGCGTGATCGGCACGCCCGCCTACATGTCCCCCGAGCAGGTCCACGGCCACCGCGTGGATGCGCGAACCGACATCTTTTCGCTCGGCGTCATCCTCTACGAGCTTCTGACGGGCACCAAGCCCTTCGTGGGCGAGACCGTGTCCGCGCTCATGTACGCGATCGTCAGGGCGGACCATGCCGAGCCGTCGGCGCTCGACGCCAAGGTTGACCCGACTTGGGATCTCGTTCTTCGGAAGGCCCTGGCCAAGGACCGCGAGCAGCGCTACGCGTCGGCCAAAGATTTCGCCCAGGCGGTCCGGGACGCGCCGGGTCGCTGAGCAAAAGGGAAGGCGGCCGGAAACGCCGGCCGCCTTCGGGAAGGGCCTACCGCGAACCCGGAGCGGATTCGTCGTAGACCACGGGATCCGGAACGCTCACTAACAGTCGGGGCCCCAGGTGTAGACCACCCCGCCGATGACGCGAGTCGTGCAGGAGCCGGTTCCCGAGGAGATGTAGCCGTCACCAATCTGCCCGGTGCCCAGGGGCTTTCCGCCCAGCGTCAGGCTCAACTCCGAGACGGCGTCGATGATGAGGTCGCTGCAGTTAGCCCCGGGATCGGACTGCGAAGGATCGTTCGCCGCGCTGATGACCTCGCCGGTCAGCGGGTTTGTGTCGAACTTGACCGCGCACCCCTTGAACACGATCGTCTCCGTCTTCTTGCTGGCCTGGAAGACACTGGGCCCCTCGAGGCCCAGGCCTAGGATCGCGAAGGACTTGACGCAGGAGCCCTTCTTGGCGGAGATGGTCGTTAGTATGGGCAGCCGCTGAGACTTGCTGGGCGCGATCCCCCGGGTGACGACCCAGAACGCCAGCGTTTGGTCGGCGGGGTTGATCTTGACCGCCTTCTCGTGGCAAGAGTTCTTGCCGAGCCCGGTCACCGGGTCGCCGCTGCACGCGCCGTAGACCTGGTTGCCGTTCTGAGTGGATAGCGTGTTGTTGGTGGTGACGAGGGTCGCCAGGTGATCCGCGGGGGTGCCCGAGTTCTTGTACTTGATGCCGGTGGCGTCTCCCGGCCGCGAACAAGAAGGGCCGAGTGGATCGTTGAAGATCACCGGACACGGTCCTTCCACGATCGCAATGCTCGGGGCAAAGGACGAGCACGACGACGAACTTCCGCCGGCCAGGACATCGGTGGGTGCGAGCAACGTTGCCATCGCGACCACCGCACATGAGACGAACGCTATTTTGATTCGCATCGCTACTTCATCTCCTTTTCAGTTATCCGTCTGTTCCCAACATTCAGGGATCCACCCACGCGAAGAGGTCCTACGGAAGGGCCAGCACCACACGGGCATAGACGACCCGGCCCGGCCTGATACTGAGGTTCCTCGAGTCAGTGGCCTCGTATGTCGATCTGTTGTCCGTGAGGTTGTTCACTCCGGCTACGACGAAGCCATAGCGCTTCGGCAGACGGTAGCGCACGGCGGCGTCGACGACCCAGAAATCCTTCGTTCCGGGGATGTACTCGTTCCGGCCCGCGTCGTTCACGATCAAGAACTCGCCATCCTGCTTAAGGTAGCTGGCGCCCACGAACGCGCTCCACCCGGAGGGATGGAAGAAGCGGGCCGAGAGGGGCACGCGATGGGTCTTGGTCTTGCTGAACGAGAAGAAGAGCTGGGGTGCCAGCCTGAAATCCTCGTACTGGTACTCGGCCCCGAAGCTCAGCCGGGGGTGGGGAGCCGCGGAGAGGTAGGCGCGGGCCTGGCGCTCGTCTCCGCTCTGTTCGGTCACGATCCACTTGACGCCGCCCTGGAGCAGGTTCTGGGGGATCGTCAGCTCGCGCCTCGAGTACTCGACGCCCCCGAACACCTTCGTGCCGAACTTCTGGTCGATCGCCGCCCCGTACACCCGTGACTCGGTCGCGCTGGGATCGTCGAAGAACTGGTTGAAGCCCGCCACCTGGGTGGGTTCCAGGGTCTGGTCCGTGATCAGCGTGCGCTTCAGGGTCTTGAACCAGGCGGCCCGGAGGGTCGTGCCGGACTTCAAGCTCCAAGTCGCCCCGACCTTGGGATTGACCTGGTTCTTCTCGCCCAGAACGGGGGCGGGCACGATCGGGGCCGGTCCTTCCGAGGGGAGGCCGGGAATCCGGAAGTCCGAGAAGAAATCGCCGCCTTGGTCGAAGAAATCGCCGCTCACGCCCAGGGTCAGGGTGAGGTCGGTGGGCAGGGTGAAGTAGGAATAGGCGTAGAGGTTCTTGTGTTTGGTCTTCGAGTCGCCGGTGGTGGTGTCGGTGAATCCGAAGACGGGGTCGGCGAGATCGAAGACCCTGGTCTCCGCGGAGCCGATGTCGAAGTAGCCGCCGCCGGCCACGACCTTGACCGATGGGGCTCGGAAGAAGAGCTGTCCCTCCACGCTGTCGGATTTCTCCTCCCGATCGATGCTGAAGGTCTCTCCCAGGTCCGGGTTCGGGAGGCCGAAATCGATGGTCTTGTCAGAGTGCATGTAGGACGCGAGCAGGGTGACGGCCGGGCCGAAGTCCTGGCGCAGGCCCACACGAACGTTGGTTCCGTCCGTCTTTTCCGCCTGGAGCAGGCTGAAGTCGTCCTCGAAGAACCGCAGTCCCAGGTCTCCCGACTCGAGCTTCCGATAGCGGACCTCGGCCTGGACGCTGGTGCTGGGACTGAGCTCGGCCTGGACGAACGCGTTCGCGATCTTGTCGTCCTGGGAGTTGTTCTCGCGGAAGCCATCGGTCTTGAACCCGCTGTAGCCCGCGCTGAAGGAGAACTTCTTGTAGATGCCCGAGAGGATCCCCTCTCCCGTCACGGTGTCGTCTTGGCCGACCAGGAAACTACCCTGCACGTTCACCTGGTCGCGGTTGAAGAGGGGGTTGAACTCGTTGAAGGCCAGGGACCCGGGCCCCTGGGAGCCGATCAGGAAGAGGCTGCTCTCGCCGAGGCGGGGCTGGATCGGTGTCGTGTTGAGAGGCTGAAGCATCTGGGACTGAAAGAGCTCGCTGACTCGGGCGATTTCGTGTCGGGGCCGGACGGCGTAGGAGTCGGCCAGCAGCCGGTGGGCAGAGTAGTTGCCGGGGTCCGTGTTGACTGAGCTCCAGCCCTCGACCAGCGCGAGGTTCTGGAAGCCCAGGTCGGAGTAGATTCGCCCAAGGCTCGCGCTCCGCGCGGCCAGGTCCTGGTCGAGCAGCAGCCGGGAGCGGTACACCCCGCGGTTGTCGTTCAGCTCGATCGCCTGCTGGATGTCCTGAAGCGCCTCGACGGGTCGGTTCGTGGTCTGCTTGGCGATCGCGTCGTAGAGCAGGGGCGTGGGATCCTTCGGATCCAGCGCTCTGGCCACGTCGTACTCCCGCTGGTCCAGCGGCGCGCGCTTGCTTTCGAAGTAGGCCTTGCCCAGGTAGCTGCGGACGAGCGCCTGCCCCGGGTCCAGGCTGGCCGCGATCTCGATCTGCTTGGTGCCCTCCGCGATCCCGCCTTCTCGAATCTGGGCGAGGCCCAGTCCGAGTCTCGGCAACGGGTCCGACTTGTCGAGCTCGACGGCCTTGGCAAAGGCCTCCCTGGCATCTCGGGTGTTGACCTGGGTGAGGTAGGAGTAGCCCAGAACCGTCTGTGTCCGAGAGAGGTTCGGCTCGAGGGCGACCGCCTTCTTGGCCGCCTCGAGAGCCAGGCTCCGATACCCGAGCGAGGAGCGTATCTCGGCCAGCCTGGCCCACGCGAGCGCAGCATCGACCTCCAGCGAGACCGCGGTCTCGAGGCTCTCTCGGGCGCCCTCGAGGTCGAAGCGAGCCTGCCGCGAATAAGACTGGGCGATCTGAGCAGAGGCGGACTTCGGAGCGGCGGTGACCGCGCGTCGCGCGGTCTCGAGGGCCTTGTCGGCCTGGTTGCCCACGACCTCCATGATCGTTTGCAGTGCGAGGGCGTCGCCGTCGTTCGGGGCGAGATTTAGGGCCTGCTCGAGATCCTTCCCCGCCGCCTCCACGCTGCCCGTTGCGAGCAGCAGCGAGGCCCGATAGCTGAAGAAGCGGGCGTCCTTGATCTCCTTGGCGTCGACCCTCTCCACGCTGTCCAGGGCCCGGGTGAGATCGCCTTTCGCGAAGGCCTCGATCGATTCCCCAAGCTGGGCCTGCCCAGAAGCTCCTGCGGACACCTCGCCGGGCTTGAACGAAAGCACGGGAAGGTAATAAAGAGCCCACTGCACGGCATCCTGCGGGCGCACCCTGAGGCTCAGCTCAGGTGCCTTTCCTTTCCGGCTGATCGCCGTCTGCCCGCCTTCGAGTGAGAGCCTTCCCGCGTCGGTCTCGGCCTGAACCCGTCCTTCGAGCACCGACAGACGGGTCTCGTCGCCGTCGACGGCGACAGCCAGGCTGATCTCGGTGCCGCGTATAGCGGCGATCGTGCTGTTGGTCTTGAATCGCGTCGGTCGCTCCTTGAAGCGCACCACGTGGGCCCATAGGCGGCCGAAGAAGAGCGTGATGTCCCGCTCCATGGCCGTCTCGTCGATCTGCACGCGCGAGTCAGGGCCGATGCGAACGACCGCCCCGTCGGAGAGAAAGCGCACCGTGGCCCGACCCTGTTTCGTGACCACGATGTCGTTCAGCCTGAGAGCCATCGAGGGCGACAGCGGCTGCGCCTGCCCGAGGCGAATGACCGTGACCCTGCCTCCCGCGGCTTCGAGGGTCGCGATTTCTTCGTTCGTGGTGGCGGCTGCCACCTGCGCCGCGGCCGTCGGTTCAGCGTTGCTCGAGGGGTTGGAACCGCGGGCTAGGGCGGGGAGCCCGACACCGACGATCCCGACGACGGCGAGCATCCTCCGTCTCAGGCGGGCCACAGTCATTCTTGTTCTTCGGTCCTTTCGCTTCCGAGGGTTTTCAGGCCCTCCCCAGTCGGCGACGCGCCGACGCAGTTAGTCCTCAGGGATCAGATTCGGTGCCGTGGAGGGTCAGCACCGTTGAGTGAACGGGAGCATGCCAGGGTGCCTCGGAGGTGTCAACCGCAAGGCGTCCAGGGCGCCAGTGTAGAGTCCCGCCGCGTGTCGCGCTGGGTATTCGTCCTCGCCTTCCTGGCCTATCTTCTTGGTCCATCGCGCGCCGCACCGGCCGAACAGGCGACGTGGGGAAGCCGCGTCGCCGCATCGCGCTGGGCACGGCCAGCGCGTCTTGGTCGAGCGGCCGGCAGAACCTCCGTGCAGGTCACGTTCACGAGAGACCTCTGGGAGAAGGAGCGCCTGTCGATTCCGTTCCGGGCCGAGCGCAACGTGAACGTGCTCGAACTGCGGCCTGCGCATACCTGGATGCCTGGGCGTAGCGACGTGCGGCGCCGCAGCCTATTCCTCACCGCGATGCTTCTCGAGGAGACACGCGTCCCCTGAGCAACGGCGTCGAGACGCGAACGTTCGACCTGCTGGCCGCGACGGTCGACGAGCTCGAGGCTTCCCTCGGAAGCCGCACGCGCGCCACCGCCTTGCGCCGTTTCCTGATCGAGGAGCGCCTACGGGACCTGCCCGCGCGCGTGAAGGGCGTGACGCAAGAGGCCTGGGCTCGGCTCCGCGCCAGCGCCTTCTTGCCCGCGTGGAGCGAGGTCTCGCGCGTGACGAGCGAGGATGGCACGACCAAGCTTGCGCTGCGCATCGGCGAATCCACGATCGAAACCGTGCTGATCCACGCGCGCGGACGCAGCACCGTCTGCGTGTCGTCTCAGGCGGGCTGCACGCGCCACTGCGACTTCTGCGCCACCGCACGGCTCGGCTTCGGCCGCAACTTGCGGGCGGGGGAGATCGTGCTGCAGTACCTGGTAGCGGCCGCGCTCGAGCCGGCCCGGCCGCCCCGCAACGTGGTCTTCATGGGCATGGGCGAGCCTCTCGACAATCTCGACGAGGTGCTGGCGGCGGTCCGAGGCTTGACCGACGTCTTCCCCGGGCTCTCGCCGCGTCGCGTCACCGTGTCGACCGCGGGCGTGTTGCCGAGCATGAAGCGCTTTCTCGAGGAGAGCGACGCGAGCCTGGCGCTGTCCCTGAACGCCACCACTGACGAGATTCGTTCGCGCGTGATGTCGCACAACCGGCAATGGCCGATCGCGGCGTTGCTGGGCGTGCTGCGCGCAGACGGCGAGCGCCATCCGAAGCGACGATCCTTCATCGAGTACGTGCTGCTTGCGGGCGTCAACGACGCGGAGCACGACGCTCGCCGCCTTGCGGAGTGGCTCGTGGGTCTGAACGCGCAGGTCAACGTAATCCCGCACAACCCGTTTCCGGGGAGTCCCTACCGGGCACCCGCGCGCACCGATACGCTGCGCTTCCAAGAGCGTCTGAGGGTGCTAGGCGTCAACTCGATCGTGCGTTGGCCGCGTGGGGCCGACATCGCGGGCGCGTGCGGTCAGCTCGCCTTGCGCGACATCATGGCGCGAGCCCCACGGGCGAGGCTATGATCCGTTCAAACCTCAGGACGCCGAGACCTCGCCACAGGAGGATGCCATGAGCCTCACGGATCCCGACTTCCGGATCATCTTCGAGAACGTTGCCGTCGGTATCATCGTCATCGATCGGAACTTGAAGGTGCTGGACGTCAACGCTGCCTACGGCGAGATGCTCGGCTACAGCAAGGAAGAGCTGTTGGCGATGCACGTCGCTGACTACACCCACCCCGAAGACCGGCAGCGCGACTTCGAGTTCCTGCCGCTGCTGCTCGCGGGCCGGATTCCCCACTATCGGGGGCAGAAGCGCTACATCTCCAAGAAAGGCGAGATCGTGTGGGGCAGCTTCACGGCCAACGCGCTGCGAGATGCGAGCGGCGAAGCCACGCGGGTCTTTGGGATGGTCGAGAACATCACCGACCGGAAGGTCCTGCGGCAAATACTGCCGCTCTGCGGGTCCTGCAAGAAGGTGCGCAGCGAGAAGGGATTCTGGAGCGATCTGGAGATCTTCCTGGCGGAGCATGCGGCCGCCCATGTGTCCCACGGCATGTGCCCGGACTGCCTGCGAAGCCAGAGCGCTCGCTGAGGGGCTGAGCTAGCTGGGTGGCGGTTTGGCGGGCGCGCTCGACTTCGATGCGGATCCTGCACGGCGTCTCGCTGTGTCTGCTGTTCGATACGCCGAGTGACGCCCAAGCGGTCACGCCCGCTGTCGAACGCGCGTTCGAAAGGTTCTGGAAGGCTGGGAACCCGAGCGGGGCCCTGAAGGCGGTGCCCGCGATCCTCGAGGCCGGCGTCGATTTCGAAGCGGCTCGCGCACGGCTCAGCGCCGATCGGCCATTACCGGTGCGGCCCCAGACCGGAGAGCTCTCGCTCAGCTCGCTGCTCAGCGACGGGCGCACGCGCCCCTACACCGTCGCGATTCCAGACGACATCCTGGACGGCGAAGAGCTGCCGGTTCGCTTCCAACTCCACGGCGGCGTGAATCGCCCGGCGTCCGAAGAGGGAGCGGTGCAGCGGCCGAGACGGCGCTCGCTCGAGGGCATGCGCCACATCGTGGTTCAACCCACCGGCGACGCCGGCGCGACCTGGTGGAGCCAGGCTCAAGTCGAAAACCTCGCGTTCGTCCTGGATCGGCTGAAGCGGAGCCTGCGCATCGACAACAACCGGGTGTATCTGACCGGCGTTTCGGACGGTGGCACCGGCGCCTACTACATGGCCGCGCGGGACACGACGCCCTGGTCGTGCTTCCTGCCGCTGAACGGTTCGCTGCGGGTGCTGGCGAACCCCGGCGTAGGCTCCGAGGGCGCTCTGTTCGTCCGCAACCTCGCCAACAAGCCCTTCTACATCGTGAACGGCGCCCTCGACCCGCTGTACCCCGTGACCGCGATCCTGCCGATGATCGATCTCTACCGCCGAGCCGGTGTGGCGCTGGTTTTCCGGCCGCAACAAGACGCCGGCCACGACACGCGTTGGTGGCCGAAGGTCAGCCCGGAGTTCGAGGCCTTCGTACGCGACCATCCGCGGAACCCGCTACCCGACCGAATCCTATGGCAGACCGAGCGAGCCGACCGTGGCAACCGCGCGCACTGGCTCGTCATCGATGCCGTGGGCAGCGCGGCCGGCGACGCGACCTTCGACGACTTCAACAGCGTGCCCGGCGGTCTGCCTCGGGATTTCGGCATCCGTGTGGATGCGGCGCAGCCCGCGATCCCGCGTCTGGCGCAGGTCGTCAAGGGCTCCGACGCCGACCGGCTCGGTCTCCAGAAGGACGACCTGGCGCTGGAGATCGGCGGAGCGCCGGTCTCGTCGACGGACGATCTCTTCCAGGGGCTCGGGCGCTACGTGATGGGCACGCCGCTGCGCATGGTCGTGGAGCGCAAGGGCCGCCGCCAGTCGCTCGAGGTCACGATCGCGGCCAATGGCCCGGAGGCCGTTTTCGCGTTGCCGAAGACCTCGGGCCGAGTGGAGCTACAGAAGAACGACAACGCGGTCGAGGCGAAGAGGCGCGGCGTCCGTCGGTTCACGCTGCTGCTCTCGCCGGATCACTTCGACGTCGCTCAACCGGTCCGTGTCAGCGTGAACGGGCGGATCGCGTTCGAGGGGAGCGTGACGAAGGACCTGAAGACCCTGCTGACCTGGGCGGCGCGCGACAACGACCGCACGATGCTGTTCGGCGCGGAGCTGAAGATCTCGCTTCCCCGAGCGCCTACCAACGTCGGAACGCGGGGTGGCCTTCCTGCACCGCGGCCGCGAGCGTCGCGATCGTCGCGCGATCCTCGGTCGAGTCGACGACGTGCGCGCGAATCTGCAAGGCGGCGATCGGCGTCGGCCGCCGCAGCTTGACGTGGAACTCGGACGTCACCGTGCCTGGCGGCGCGGCTTGGCCCGCCTTCAGCATCGGGTGGTGGCAGGCCGCCCAGTTGCTGTGGCAGTCGAGCAGCGCGCCGACCATGCCGCCGTTCAGCATGCCCTCCGCCGCCTGGTGGTGCGGCTCCGGCGTCCAGTCGGCGACGAGCTCCGGGCCTTCGACACGGCTCTTGACGCGGAGCCCCTTGTCGTTCTTGGACCCGCAGCCGAAGCAAATGCCGTTGGGCGCGTAGCGATCTTGCAAGCTCAGGGTCATCGTTGTGGAGTGCTACGATCGCGGCCCGGTGGCGCTCAAGTTCCAGCACGACATCGAGGCAACCAAAGCACTCGCGGCGCGCGGCGAGAAGCTGGTGAGCCAGGTACGCCGTCGCCGGCGCCCGCTGATCCTGACCCGCAACGGCAAGCCCGCAGCGGTACTGATGGATGCCGAGAGTTACGCGCTGTTGCGCGACGCGGCGCTGCTGGCCGAGTTCG
>CAZVOI010000520.1:0-4685 GCA_964628275.1 uncultured Acidobacteriota bacterium
CAGACGTTGCAGCGCCATCTCGTTGCCCTTGCCGCGCAGGTCCAGGCTTTCGTCCTTCTTGAATTCGTCGATCAGCCAGTCCACGATTTTGTTGTCGATGTTGTCGCCGCCCAGGTGTGTGTCGCCGTTGGTGGCCTTCACTTCGATCACGCCTTCGCCCACTTCCAGAATCGAAACGTCGAATGTTCCGCCGCCGAAATCGTACACGGCGATCGTCTCTTCCTTCTTCTTGTCCAGTCCGTATGCCAGCGCGGCGGCCGTCGGCTCGTTGATGATGCGCTTGACCTCGAGGCCCGCGATCGCGCCCGCATCCTTCGTGGCCTGGCGCTGGGCGTCATTGAAGTAGGCGGGCACCGTGATCACCGCGGCGCTGACCTTCTCGCCGAGGTGCGCCTCGGCGGCGGCCTTGAGCTTCTGCAGCACCATCGCGGAGATTTCGGGCGGCGTGAGCGTCTTGTCGCCGATCCGAACCGCGGCGCTGCCCTCTTTGCCCTGGATCACGTCGTAGGGAACCAGCCTGATCTCCTCGGACACCTCGCCGAGGCGCCGGCCCATGAAGCGCTTGATCGAGTAGATCGTGCCCTTCGGATTCGTGACCGATTGGCGCTTGGCGATCGCGCCGACCAGCCGATCGCCGTCCGGGGTGAAGGCGACGACCGAGGGGGTCGTGCACCCGCCCTCTTCGTTCGCGATCACGACCGGCTGCCCGCCTTCCATCACCGCGACCACCGAGTTGGTAGTGCCGAGGTCGATGCCGATGATCTTTCCGGAACCCGCCATGCCGCTCCTACTCCTTTTTGCCTTGTTCCCTTGTTCCCGCATCCCGCTGGGGAAAGTGCGGTCGGAAAACTGGACGCCTCTCCAATCTTGTCAACGGTCTGGGGGCTTTTTTATCCCGGGGGGTTCCGCCGCTCAGCCGCGCTGAAGATCCTGGGGCCCGCGAACGAGACAGCTCAGGTCCCGGGACTCGAGGCGACCCGCGAGCTCGGCATCGGCAGCCGAGCGGAGCTCGATGTGCAGGGTGTTCACCCCATCCAGGACTCCGAAGAGCTGCCCCGTTGCACCGTTGCTGCCTTGCAGCAGCTGCTCGGTGACGTCGGCATCGTTCAGGAGCACGCGGAAGCTGGCGGCATCGATCGACGCCTCCTCGCGGAAATGCACCACGACCTCGACCCCCTCGAGCCCGACACGACACCCATTTGTGGGCTTGAGCACCCAGAACAGCGAGGGTGTCTCTGCGCTGCGAATCGCGGCAGCGCACGCAATACACAGCGCGAGAGCTGCGAGCGCTTTACCGCGCCGCTGCCGGCTCCGCTGCACGAGCGGTTGCGCTGCGAGCGGTTCGCGCTCGGGGCTGGCGCCGGCGAGTGCAGAATGCAGCATATGAAGCGCCGTCCGCTGGGCTGGGCTCGACTTCGAGCCGATCGAATGCGTCACACGGTTGCGTCGGGCTGCGACGAAGAGCAGCGTAGCTCCCACGCTACTCCTCGGAAGCAAGGTGTGTTCCGACACCCGGGTCGGGGAGGACCCGGCCGATATACTTCGCCGCCGCTGCGCATGCGCAGCCAGGGGTGAGAGTCTCATGGCGCGAATCGCCAGCTGGATCGCGGTCGCGGCGTTCTCCGCGTCCTCGGGCGTGTTCGGGGTCGGGATCGTGTCCCAGTCCCTCGGGATCCTGATGCCGCCGCCGAGCGCCGCGGCCGTCGCCGCCGCGGAGGTTGCTGCGCCCGACGCCGCGGCCGACTGGAACCAGCGACGCATCATCGTCGATCGGAATCTGTTCCACTCCGCGACACTTGCAGGCCCGCGCGGGGCACAAGACCAGCTGGACGATCTCGCCAAGACCGAGCTGCCGCTCAAGCTGCTCGGCACGGCGGCTGCGGGCGCTGCGGGGCACTCCTGGGCCGTGATCGAGGACGTCCAGCAGCGGGAGACGCGCGTGGTTCACGCCGAAGACGAAATCCGGGACGGCGCGCGGGTCGAGCGCATCGAACGCCGCCGCCTGGTCCTGAACGAATCCGGCACGCTGCGCGAGCTCAGCCTCGACGAGGAGGAGGAGCCCGGGGCGGGCAAGGCGCTGAAGCCCGGCGGCAGCCGCGGGCGCACTGCCCGCAGCCCCGCCCCGCCGCCCGACCGCGTCCAGGTCGATAAACAGGAGCTGCAGCAGGCCGTCCGCAACCCGTCCTCGATCTTCCAGATGGCGCGCATCCTGCCGAAGTACGAGAACGGCGCGATCGTGGGTCTGCAGGTCCACGATCCGAAGCCCGGCAGCATCTTCGAAAAGGTGGGGATCCAGAGCGGCGAGGTGATCACCCAGGTGAACGGCGTGCGCATCGACAGCCCCGAAGAGAGCCGCAGCGTGATGACCGAATTCGCGCAGGGACGCGAATGGACGGTGCAGGTCGAAGGCCCCTCCGGCACGCGCAGCCTGACCCTCTCGCTTCCGGACGAACAGTAGGCGAAGGCCGTGCATAGGAGACGCCGTTTGACCCCCCGCTCTCTGCTGCTTCCCGCGCTGGCCGCGGCACTGCTGGCCCTCTGCGCGGCTCCGCCCGCGAGCGCGCAGCCGGCGGAGGCCCCTGCCGTGAGCCCGGAGGGCATGGTCTCGCTCGACTTCGACAACGCCGAGATTTCGGACGTGATCGACCTGATCGCGAAGCTGACCAACAAGAACTTCATCTACGACGATCGCGTGCGCGGCCGCGTGACGATCGTCTCTCCGACCCAGGTCACGATCGACCAGGCCTACGCGGTCTTCGAGTCGGTGCTGCAGGTCAAGGGCTTCACGACGGTCGAGAGCCCCGGCGGCGCGATCAAGGTGATTCCACTGCGCGAGGCCAAGGAGACCAACGTCGAGACGGTGCACGGCGGCACGCCGCTGAACCGCGACCGCTTCATCACGCGGCTGATCCCGCTGCAGTACATCGAAGCCGAGCCGATCGTCAACACGCTGAAGCCGCTGGTCTCGAAGGACGCCGCGATCGCCGCCTACGCGCAGACCAACACCGTAATCCTGACGGAATCGGCTTCGAACATCCGGCGTATCATCGGGATCCTGCAGTCGATCGACATCGAGAGCTACCGCCCCGCGCTCGCGGTGATCAAGGTCGAGCACGCGGACGCCGCGACGCTGGCCGAGCAGATCGCCGAGATCTACGGCGCCGAAACCGCCACCCCGGGCGGCGGCCAGGGCCTGCGCGCGCGCCGGCCGCAGGCGCCGCGCACGCCGGGCGTGCCGCAGGACGCCGCGACCGGCCTCGGCGGCATCGAGGGCTCGCGCGTGCGCATCATCACGGACGAGCGCACGAACTCGCTGATCGTGCTCTCGCCCCGCACCCAGCTCGAAGACGTGCGCGGCCTGGTGCGCAAGCTCGACGTCCCGGTGCAGGGCGGCGGCAGCATCCACGTCTACTACCTCAAGAACGCAGACGCCGAGGAGCTCTCGGCCACGCTCTCCTCGCTGATCAGCGGCCAGCCGCGCGCGAGCAAGGGCGGCGGAGCCGGCGGAGCCGGCGGCGCGATCGGCGGCGCCGGCGGCGGCCAGGTGCAGACGCTGCGAGCGGCTGTGACGGAGCTCTCAGAGGGCATCAGCGTGACGGCCGATCCAGCGACGAACTCGCTCGTGATCCAGGCCAGCAAGGAGGGCTACAACGCCCTCAAGGACGTGATCGCGCAGCTGGACATCGAGCGGCCCCAGGTGCTGGTCGAGGCGCTGATCATGGAAGTGACTGTCAGTGACGCCACAGACCTCGGCTTCACCGGCATCGTGAAGTACGTCGGCGGCGTCGACCCCGACGGCAACCCGAATGCCGCCGCAACGGCGATCTCGAGACAGAAGGCGGACGCGGGTAGCGGGGAGGAAACCGACGCGAGCGGTGCAGCGACGGGCGACGGGGCCCGCGCCGTGGCGGGAATCGCCGGCGCCGCCGTCGCTGGCCCTGTCGGCGCGCTGCTCGCGCGCTTCGCCTACGACTTCACGAACAGCGATGGCGAGGGCTTCGAGCTCGATTCGATCCTGCGCGCCGCGGCCTCCGATTCCGGCACGAATATCCTCTCGGCGCCTCACATCCTGACCTCCGACAACGAGGAAGCCGAGATCCGCGTCGGCGACAACATCCCGATCATCAGCCAACGCCTCGACAACGCGGTCGGCAACGCCACCAACCTCGCTCAGTCGGTCAGCGTCGAGCGCCAGGACATCGGCGTCACGCTGCGCGTGACGCCCCAGATCACCGAAGGCGACACCCTGCGCCTCGAGATCTTCCAGGAGATCACCGATGTGAACAAAGGCCTGCAGTCCTCGGTCGGCGCAGTAGGGGACGTCGGCGCGGCGCTCTCGAATCGCCGCATCGAGAACACCGTGGTGGTCAGGGACGGCGAGACGGTCGTGATCGGCGGACTGCTCAAGAACGCCGACTCCAACGCCGAGACGAAGGTGCCCTTCCTGGGCGACATCCCGGTGCTCGGCTGGCTCTTCAAGAGCAAGTCCGACGCGGTCGGCAAGACCAACCTGCTGGTCTTCCTGACCCCGCACATCATTCGCAGTCCCCGGGACCTCGAGCGCCGCACGATCGACAAGCGCGAGGAATTCCTCGACTCCTCGCACGAGGCGCAGAATCTCTCCGATGCGGAGCTCGACGCCGAGCGCGCGCGCCGTCAGGAGGCCCTCGACGGCGGCGAGCGCT
>CAZVOI010000521.1:0-3178 GCA_964628275.1 uncultured Acidobacteriota bacterium
CGAGGCTCGCGCTGCGCGTTCCACATCGCGGATCTCGTTTCGCAGGAGGTTCGCTGATGCTCGCGCAGGACGCCGTTGCGGCGAACCTGATCCCGGCCTCTGCTCCGCAACGAAATGGGGAGTCTCCAAACGATCGATCTCGCAACAGCCGAGGTTGTCGACGAGTTTGCATGTCCTCCGGGGCGGCCCAACCTCATGCACGATGGCATCCTCTTGTTGACAAACGCCGACGGCACGAGTGACCCGATTCAGGCAGTCGACCTTGCCGAGCGGACACCTTTGTGGCGAAGACACATGATCTCCGAAATAAAGGAGCGCTACGGGGACAGCTGTTCCCGCGGCCTCGCCTTCATGGCGAGCTACCCTGGCCAGTTCGTGGCGAAGTCGGCCGAGCACCTCGTAGGGGCATCTCTTGCCGACGGGCAGCTAAGCTGGGGGCAGGCGATTCCCATGCCGTACAGTGCGCCCTTGGTCAGGGACGGTCGCCTGTACGTCTGGTCGGCGCCTTCTTCAGCATCGACATCCACTCGTGTGACGTTGGACCTTGACTCCCGCCAGGTCACTCGGGTGCGCTCGGAGCCCGCTGCTAGCGAGAACCGGTTCGTCATCGTGGATGAGACGTCGGGCAAGATTGTAGCCAATCGCCCGCTGGCGCCCCACGGGGACGCGTTCAAGCGTGTCCAGGAAGCGTACGGCGGAACGATCTGCAGGAACCATGTCGTGTTCACTTCCAGATCAGGGCTGATGGCTGTGTTTCGTCTGTCAGACGGGGAACTGGTGTGGTGGTACGAGCACCGGGATCGGCTCTTATCTCCAGTCTTCGAGGACAACCGGCTGTACGCTGCGTGTGCCGACGGAACGATCGTTGTGTTTGAGGCTGAAGGCGACGAGCTGTAGTCGCGTCGCTGGTGCGGCGACTCGCGGGCGGGCGGTTCGGCTCCTGGCGTGTGACCTTTCCTGCCGCCGGCACCGAAGCGGTGGACGAGATCCGCATCGCGCGGCAGCCTTGCGAAAGGCGGCTCCCGAGAACTCCTTGCCCTGGTCGGTGATGCAGTACTGGTCGCCCGGCAACGGCAGTTGGAGGCGGCTCGGAGGCGAGGAGTGGGGTGGATCGAGGCGTCGTTTCATGGGCGAGGTTGGGTGTCAGGGACGGGCCAGCCGCGAGCATCGGGAGCGACGCGGGGGCGGCACGCGCACGACTCCGCTGCCGCGGCGCGAGCGCGTGGCTGTGGCTGTGACGTGTGACGTCGAGATCGCCCGGCTACGCCCCTTTCAGGATCGGGAGCGCGCGCTTGTCGGGATCGAGGAAGCGGATCGTGAAGGGCGGCTCTTGGGGTCCCTCATCCCTGCGGCCCCGGTCGTCGAGATGGCCTTGGTGCACGAAGGCACGACTGCGAGGAAGGCTTCGGCCGGTGTGGCGCCGTGGAGTCCCTGATGCGGTCGGAATCCTGCCGACGGTTCCGAAGCGGTGGACGATTCCGAGTCGTGCGGCGGTCTTGCGGAAGACCGCTCCCGAGAATCCGCCCTGGTCGGTGATGACGTAGTCGGCCCTTGTGAAGACCTTGACGGCGGTTCTCAGGAGACACGCCATGGCCGGGGCCGCCGGCTTGGTCAGCCGCTCGCAGCTGTGACGCACGCGACAGTGTCACAGGCAGCCGTGTATCGTAGGCCAACGCCGGGTAGCCTCCACCAGCATGCCCGCTCCTTGTGCGGGCCGCTTCAGCCGACGGGCACCAGGTCTTGGTGGGACACCGGCTGGCACGCTGGAGGGCGAGAGTAGGGAACCGGCACGGGGGGAAAGATGGACTGCCCGAACTGTGGAGCTGCGAATCAGTCCGGACGCTTCTGCATGCGGTGCCGGAAGCCTCTGGCGGGAGGGGCGGCGGCTGGGCCCGCAGCCAGGAGACCGACGACAACGGCCCCACGCGCACGACCGTCCGGTGGCGCACACAGCAAGGCCGGGCGGCCGGTGGTGGTCGAGCGGCTCTCTACCCTGTTGCTGCTCCAGGCGGCCGTTGCGGCCGTGTACATGATCGTCATGCCGCGGCCTTTCATTCTCGCGATGATGGGAGTTGTGGTGCTCGCGTCGCTCGCGGCGGCGGTGGGCCTGAGGCAGCTGCAGCCCTGGGGGCGACTGCTCGCCATCGTCTACGCCGCGGTGACCCTGCTCGCGTTACCTGTCGGAACGCTACTGGGCGTGTTCCTGCTGGTCTACCTCTTCAAACCCGAGGTGAAGGCGGCCTTCTCGTCGGATGCGTCGAGCCGCCATCTCGCTGCCCAGGCCACGGACCTCTGGCGGCCCCTGTCCGTGGTGATCGGCGTGGTGAACATCTTCGTGGTGGTGGCGCTGGTCGGCGTGGCCGTGGCGGTGTTCGTGCCGCGCTTCATGGCTCGGTGAGTTGAGGGGTCCGGACGGCTAGGGGCTCGTGGCGCGTGCGACGTCGGCGTCCATCAGCACGTACGTCCTCGGGTCCAGGGTGAGGGACTTCGGGTGGCGGTCGAGGGGGAGAGTCAGGGTCTCGCGCTGTTGCCGGACTTCGATGCGCTCGGTGCGGGTGCGGGGGTCGCTCTCGAACTCGAGGCCGAACTCGATCGGGAGGCGGAAGGGTGGGCCGGGCTGGAGCTGCTCGATGTCGAGGCGGAGCTGCTTGGCCTTGGCGTCGTAGAACCAGTTGGCGCGGAGCTTGGGGAAGCCGCCGCGGGTGAGCCATTGGTCGAAGAACCAGGCGAGGTCCTGGCCGGAGGCTTGCTCCATCGTGCGGCGGAAGTCGGCGGTGGTGGCGCTGCTGTCGCGGAAGCGCTTGTAGTAGTCGCGGATGCCGGTCCAGAAGGCTTTGTCGCCGATGAGGCCGCGGAGCATGTGGAGGGTCCAGGCGCCCTTCTGGTAGGTGCCGGGGCCGCTCAGGATCTTGTCCATGTCGGAGATGTTGTCGTGGATGATCCGGTAGTCGGGGGTCTTGGCGTAGAACTCGCGGATCGTGTCGCGGCTCGTGCGCAAGCCCGCGATTGCCTCGTCGTGCCCATACGCGTGCTCGATGAAGAGCAGCGTGAAGTAGGTGGCGAAGCCTTCGCTCAGCCAGACGTGGTCCCAGTCGCTCTCGGTGACGGAGTTGCCGAACCACTGGTGGGCGATCTCGTGGATGATGACGTTGCGCCAGCGGGTGGAGCGCGGGTCGCC
>CAZVOI010000522.1:0-2421 GCA_964628275.1 uncultured Acidobacteriota bacterium
CTGCTTCCGTTGCCTCCGTCTGCCTCCGTCAGCTCCCGTCAACTCCGTCAAAGCCCCCGACCCCGCCTTCACCTCGTCGCACACGCCTGGTGGTTCAGTCGATGCGCCCCGGATCGAGCACCACGTGCTTGATCCGCTCGCGCCGCCAGGTGTAGCTCACGTGCACGCGGCCGTCGCGCGCCTGGATCACGGCCGGGTACGAGTACTCGCCCAGCGTCTCAACCGCGCGAGTGGCGTGGGCGGGCAGGCCCTCGAGAACCACGGCGCTGCGCCAGCCCCTCCCGTCGCGCGACACCGCGAGCTCCAGCCGTGAGCGGCCGCTCGGCGTGGGGTTGTAGACGAGCAGGAAGCGGCCGTCCGCGAGCCGCACCGCGTCGATCCCGGCGCTCGGGTTCGGCAGCGCCGTCGCGGTCATCGCGCTCCAGGTCCGGCCGGCGTCCTCCGACCAGGCCTCGGTGATGACACGCTGGCGGCTGCGGCACAGGATCTGCAGCCGCGCGGGCGAGTGCGCCAGGATTGTCGGCTGGATCGCCTCGAACACCTTCGCGTCGTTGAGCGGCCGGCTCTTCGTCCAGGCCGAGGGGGCGTTTCGCTCCGCGAGCGTCGCGCGCTCCATGTGAACCACCCAGCCCGCATGCTCGCTGCTCGACCCTGCCAGGAGCACGCCGCCCAAGAGCTCGACGGGCTTCGCGCGGATCGGGCCGAAGATTCCGTCGGGGAGTCGCCGAGCGTCCGACCAGGTGCGTCCCTGGTCGGTCGACGTGCGGACGAGACCCCACCACGCACGCGGGCTCGGGCCCACCTTGTAGAAGAGCAGCAACGGTCCGCGGGACGGCTGGAACAGGACCGGGTTCCAGCAGGGGAATCGGCCGCCACCCGGCTGCCGGCCGTCGGCGACCAGCACGGGCGGGAGCCAGCGCGCACCGTCGTAACGCGCCGACCAGATCGACACGTCGGGCTGGCCCTCGTCGCTGCCGCCGAACCAGGCCGCGAGCAGTCCCTCGCGCGTCTCGACGATCGTCGAGGCGTGGGCGGAGGCGAACGGCGCATGCTCGAACACGAAGCCGGACGAGACGATGGCGGACGACGGCGTCGAGGGCGGCTCGGCTCTCGACACCGCGACACACGTGAGTCCCGCAAGGAGCGACAGGAGCGCGGCACCGCACGCCGGCCGCTTCCAGCAAGCCCGGACGGGACCGGCGTGTTCGCCGTGCGGGTTGTCAGGCACCGGCGCTACCGGCTGACGCACGTAAAGTCCCGCATCACACCCTCGTTGTCGAAGAAGACGAAGTACAGCATGTCGCCTGCCTGGTAGACGCGCAGCCCCGCGTGCCGCGCCGCCTTCTCGCGGATCTCGGCCAGCCGGGCGCCGCCGCGAGTGACCGCCGCGCGCTCCTCGTCCTCTGCGGTCGCGGCGATGAGGAGCAGCGGGGTGCCTTCGGCCTCGAGCCCGCGGGTCAGGCGATCCGCGCTCGGCTTCTCGCGCATCACGCTCGCCAGCCGGCCGTTGTGCTGGCTATAGCGGCGCACGTCGAAGCTCGCAGAGCCGAGCCAGAAGGCGAGCGCGAGCGCACCGATCGTGACGGCCAGGGCGCCGGCGAAGATCCAGAAGCGGCTCAAGGACTCAACCCGCCGGCGATTGTATCCGCCCCGGTGTCACCCGACAGCCCTTCAACTCGCCCCGGGGCGAGTCACTCGCTGCGTTGACACCAGTCCATGCGCCAGGACGGTGTACCCGACCCGCTGCGGAGACGATGGCCACGGCAAGGCAATCGCCGAGGGCCACGGGTAGCGGCGGAGTTCCTCGCGGGGGACCCCGCCCCGGCGTCACCGTTCGGATTCGTCCGTGCGCCGGGGTGGGGTGCGCGAGACCCGCCGCGGAGACGATGGCTCACGGCAAGGCAACAGCCGAGCGCCACGGGTGCGGACGCTGGCCGCGGCCCCGGTTGAAAGCTGAGGCAACGAGGGGCGAGAATCCGGACTGGATGCGGATCGGGGTGGACCTCGGCGGGACCAAGATCGAGGCGATCGCCCTCGACGACGACGGCCGCGAGCTCGCGCGGCGGCGCGTCGCGACGCCGCGCCACGACTACGACGCGACGATTGGCGCCATCGCGTCGCTCGTGAAGGGGATCGAGCAGGAGACCGGGCGCGAGGGCAGCGTGGGCGTGGGCATGCCGGGGGCGCTGTCGCCGGCGAGCGGGCTCGTCAAGAACGCGAACTCGACCTGGCTCATCGGCCGCGCGATCGACCGCGACCTGGCACAGGCGCTCGGCCGGCCGGTGCGCTGCGCCAACGACGCCAACTGCTTCGCGCTCTCCGAGGCGACCGACGGCGCGGCCGCGGGCGCGCGCGTCGTGTTCGGCGTGATCGTCGGCACCGGCACCGGGGGCGGGATCGTGGTAAACGGCCGCGTGCTCA
>CAZVOI010000523.1:0-2689 GCA_964628275.1 uncultured Acidobacteriota bacterium
GGTCGTCGACTCGGCGAAGCACCGGCAGCTCGCCCTCGAGGCAGCCCGCAAGTCGATCGTGCTGCTGAAGAACGAGAACGGCACGCTGCCGCTCCGAAAGGGGCTCGGCTCCATCGCGGTGATCGGGCCGAACGCCGACGACGCCGAGGTGCTAGCCGGGAACTACAACGGCACGCCGATCGCGCCGGTCACCGTGCTCGCCGGGATCCGGGCGGCGGCGGGAACGGGAACCAAGGTGACCTTTGCCCGGGGCGGGCCGCTCGCCACCGGCCTCCCGGACCTGCACGTCGTGCCCGGCTCGGCGCTCTCGACCGGCGACGGCAAGCCCGGCCTGACCGGCGCCTACTACCGCGGTCACTTCGACGGCGCGCCCGTCCTCGAGCGCGTCGACGCCGCGATCGACTTCGACTGGGCCGACAGGGCACCGGCCCCAGCACTCGACGACGACGCCTTCAGCGTGCGCTGGACGGGACAGCTCACGGCGCCGGTCAGCGGCCGCTACACGCTCGGGATGCGCTGCGCCACGCAGTGCCGGATCCTGGTCGGGAACAAGCCGGTCGCCCAGAACCGCAACGACCACGAGCCCGCCACCATCACGGGCGCCGTGTCGATGCGCAAGGGCGTCGCCTACCCGGTGCGGCTGGAGATGGAGCACGAGAAGTACGACGCGGTGGCGCAGCTCCTGTGGGAGACGCCCGGCGGGCGGGGCGACGAAGTGGCGGAGGCGGTGGCCGCCGCGCAGGCCGCCGACGCGGTGGTGATGGTCCTCGGCCTGAGCTCCCGCCTCGAGGGCGAGGAGATGCCGGTGAAGATCGAGGGCTTCGCCGGCGGCGACCGGACGAGCCTCGATCTGCCGAAGGTGCAGCAGCAGCTGATGCAGACGGTAGTCGCCGCGGCGAAGGGCAAGCCGGTGGTCCTCGTCCTGCTGAACGGCAGCGCGCTCTCGATCGGCTGGGCCGACCAGAACCTGCCCGCGATCGTCGAGGCCTGGTACGGCGGGCAGGCCGCGGGCAGCGCGGTCGGCGAGGTGCTCTTCGGCGACGCGAGCCCGGCCGGCCGACTCCCGCTCACCTTCTACCGTTCGGTCGACCAGCTCCCGCCCTTCGACGACTACGCCATGCAGGGCCGCAGCTACCGCTACTTCACCGGCTCGCCGCTCTACCCCTTCGGCCACGGCCTCAGCTACTCGCGGTTCGCCTACGAGAAGCTCCGCGTGCCGAAGCAGGCGGCGGTCGGCGCGCCGGTCGCGGTCTCGGTCGAGGTGCGCAACGCCGGCGCCGTGGCGGCGGGCGAGGTGGTGCAGCTCTACGTGACCGACCTGCTTGCGTCGGCCCCGGTGCCGCTGCGCGCGCTCAAGGGCTTCGAGCGCGTCTCCCTCAGGCCGGGCGAAAGGCGCGTGGTGCGCTTCTCGCTCGACGAGCGAGCGCTGTCGCTCATCGGGAAGGACGGCCGGCGCGTCGTCGAGCCCGGCCGCTTCGAGGTGGCGGTCGGGGGCAAGCAGCCCGGGCTCTCGGGCACAGCCGACGCGGCGACCACGATGGTGCTGACCGCTGTCCTCGAGCTCACGGGAGCGGCGAAGCCCGTCGCGCCGTAGTACTTGCGGGCCATCCGCGACTCATGCGCACGACACGGTTCCTCGCCGCTGCCCTCGTCGCCACGGGACTCCTCTCGCTCGGGACGTCGGCCGCCGGCCCGCAGGAATCCAGCCCGGGCCCACCCACCTACTACCGCCCGAAGCTCGTGGTGCCGGAGACGCTGCAGCCGTTCCTGAAATACGTCGAGCCCGGGAGCGACTCGTTCCCCGAGGAGCGAGAGGCGGCGGAGCTCGGGGCGCGCCTCGCGGAGCTCGGCCAGCGCTTGAAGGCGAGCCCCGATCGCGCGCCGAACGTCAGCGACTGGCTGCTCGCGCCGGGCTTCCGCGGCGGTCGCCTGCGGCCTGTCGCGGGGACGCTTGACCCGCGAAGCGCCTCGCTCGAGATTCGACGGGGCACGACACTGCCCCAGGACCTGCTGCTCGACTCCCGCACCTTCGCCGCGGAGCTGAGCCGAGTCGTCGAGGGCCTGCGCCAGGTCGCGGTCGCCGAGTTCCTGATCACCGCGATCGAGCTCAAGCGGGACGAAGGGCTAGCGACGACCGAGGTGCGCTACGACATCGTCGGGCCGGGAAAGGACAAAGGGCGCGTCCAGCACGTGGGCCTGTGGCGCATGAAGTGGCGGCGCAACGCGTCCGGCTGGCGCGTCGTCGAGTGGACGGCGGACTCGCACGTCGAAAGCCGCGCCCGGGCCCCCGTCTTCAGCGAGGTCACCGCGGCCGCCCTCGGCGCGAACGACTCGTTCCGCCGCCAGCTCGACGTGCCGCTCGACGCCTGGAGCGCCACCTTCGACTCGGTGCTCACGCGCGACTCGAACGGCCACCACGGAGTTTCGGTCGGGGACGCCGACGGCGACGGGCTCGAGGACCTGTACGTGTCCCAGCCCGCGGGGCTGCCCAACCGCCTGTTCCGGGCCCGCGGCGACGGCAGCTTCGAGGACGCGACGCAAGCGGCAGGCCTCGCCGTCCTCGACGACACCGCGCAGTCGCTCTTCGCGGACGTCGACAACGACGGCGACCAGGACCTGGTCCTCGCCACCGGCACGATGCCGCTCGTCTTCACGAACGACGGCAAGGGGCACTTCACCCACGTCGCGG
>CAZVOI010000524.1:0-4736 GCA_964628275.1 uncultured Acidobacteriota bacterium
GTCGCGGAAGAAGCGGGCCTTCATCCCGTCGCCCTCGAAGGTGGTTCCGGAGAAGTCGCCCCGCACCGTCGCCTCGATCGCCTCGGTCATCGCCGTATCGTGGTGCGACCCGGTCCACGCCTTCGTCTCCTTCTCGTGGCAGCGGGCGCACGCCGCGCGCCCGACGAAGCCCGCCTCGGCGGTGACCGGGACCGTCGCAGCGGGGGCACGCGACGACTGGCGGACCAGGTACAGCGGACAGGAGGCGACGACGAGCGCGGCGCCGGCGAGCGCCGCGGTTCGCCAGCCCGCGAGTTCGTCGGCCATCCCGTCAGCCCGCCGTCACTTGCGACGGCTCGAAGCCCGAGCGCCGGATCGGCGCCGAGACGTCGACTTTGACGATGCCGTTCTCGATCCGCACCGCGAACAGGTCGAGCGGACGCGGCGCCGGCGGTGCGAGGACGTCTCCGCGCAGGTCGAACACGGACGCGTGGCACGGGCAGGCGAAGCGGCCCGAGGCCTCGTCCCAGGGGACGCTGCAGCCGAGGTGCGTGCACTGCCGGTGCAGCGCGAGGAAGCCGCCCTCCTGGAGCCGTACGAGGTAGAACTTCCCCGCCGGGAAGGCCGTCACCGAGCTCGGTGCGAAGGCGTCCGACGGCCCCGCGACGACGAGGCTCGCACCGTCCTTCGGCGCGCTGCGTCGCGGCTTCAGGAACGACGCGACGATCCAGGCGGCCTCCCCGAGGGCCGCGACGCCGATCCCGAGCCAGGCGAGCCCGAGAAAGGATCGGCGCGGCTGCGACGTCCCGGCGGGCGGCGCTGGCGTCACGCGCGCCACGGCCACACCAGCCTCATCTCGGGTCCGCGGAACCAGATCCCCGTCAGCGTCAGGACCACGAAGACCGCCGCGAGGAAAGCGAAGAGCGCCTGCGCCGCCTCGAGGCGCGTCGCGCCGAGCCGCGAGCGCAGGAGGCGGAAGCCCAGAACGCATACGGCGAGCAGCGCGGCCACGGGCAGAACGCCTCGGGTCACGAGGGTGGCCCCGCCCGCCGAAGCTCCGGAGGCGCCGAGCAGTGCCTCGTCGGCCACGACGAGCAGCGGCGTCGCCACCAGCGCGACCCCGGCCACAAGCCGTGCGGTGCGCCGGCCGTTCTCCGAGAGAAACCACGCCCCGCGCGGCTCGTCCCGGGAGAAGCCGAGATACGGGAGCGCAGCGAGCGCGAGCGCGCCGAGCGCAGGCACGACGACGACCGCGAAGAGCGGATGGAGGTGGACGAGAAGCTCCTGGAAGCCGAGGAAGTACCACGGCGCCTTCGCGGGGTTGAGCGACAGGCCCGGGTTGGCGGCCGGGCCGAGCGGGGCCGGGACCACGGCCGCGAAGAGCGACACCGCGGCGAGCAGCAGCAGCGCCACCGCGGCCTCACGCCATAAGAGGTGCGGCAGGAACAGGACCTGCTCGGGCTTCCCCCTCTCGTCGCGGACGGCGTCCGGGGGCAGCACGACCCCGCCCGCCCGACGCACCCGCCAGAAGTGGAAGAGCGTGCCGACCAGGAGTGCCGCGGGGAGCCACTGCGTGTGGAGCGCGTAGTAGGTCCCGAGCGTCTCGGGGCCGATCTCGGGCCCGCCGCGCAGGAGACTGGCGAGCCCGGGTCCTGCGAGCGGAACGTATCCCGCCATCCCGGTGACGATCGTGGCCGCCCAGTACGCGAGCTGGTCCCACGGCAGCAAGTAGCCGGTGAAGCTCGACGCAACGATCGCGGCGAGGAGCACGAGGCCGACGAGCCAGTTCAGTGCGCGCCCGTCGAGGAAGCCGCCGGTGAAGAAGACGCGCAGCATGTGCAGGAAGGACACCAGCACCAGCAGGTTGGCGCTCCAATGGTGGACGGAACGCACGAAGGCCCCGAAGAGGACCTGCGCCTCCAGCCTCTCGATCGAAGCGTACGCCTCGCCCGGCACCGGCGTGTAGCCGAGCATGAGCAGCGAGCCGGTCACGACGAGGATGCCGAGGAGCACGAGGGACATCCCTCCGAGGCCGAACGTGTGCGTGAAGCGGATCGTCGCCGCGGGCACACGAACCGGCCGGAGGTGGAGCACGAACGTGCCCACGACGGTTCGCGCCCTGTCGCCATCGGTCTCCGGGGTCGCCACGAGACGCCCGAGCCAGGCCTGCAATCGCCCGAGCCTCGGAATCTTCACCCTGCTGATCCTACGCCTCGCGCTCAGCCGCGGACGGCTTCCGTCGCAGCGTATCCGACGGCAGCTCGCCGAAGCAGTCCTTGTAGGCGCGCGAGAACTCGCCGAAGTGCCAGAAACCCCAGTCGAGCGCCATGGTCGAGACCGTGGTCGATCCGTGAGTCGCGGCCAGGAGCGCCTGGCGCACGCGATGCAGTCTGAGCCGGATCAGATAAGCCACCGGCGTCAATCCCATGACTTCCTTGAACGCGTACTCCAGGGCTCGTTCACTCACCGCGGCGGCTCGGCACAGGTCGGTCACGTAGACACGTTCGTCCGCGTGCGACAGGGCGTAGTCCTCGGCGGTCTTCACGACGAGGGTCTGGGATTGATGCGCATGGTCGGCGCGGGTAGGCTCGAATTCCCTGGCCGCACCCAGGGTCGCCACAATCGTCTCGACCATCTCGACCTGGGCGGCAGCCCGCTGGTCCTTTCGGTCGTTGAACCGCGCGGGCTGGCGGGCGGCCGTGTCCACCAGCTTCTTCCCCCAGTCGAACAGCCGCCGGACCATGACCGCGTCCGCCTGCAGCGTCTCCGCGCCGTTCGGAAGGTGGAAGTCGCCCTCGCGGCGCCGGTCGCGGAGGTGCGCGCGGATGTCCGCCGGCGGGAGCAGGAACGTGATGCTCTCGTATCCGGCATCGGTGACGAAAACCGCCTCCGTCTCCGGCTCGACGGCCAGCATCAGCTCGGAGTGGACGGGCAGGCCGTTCACCGTCCCCTTGGCCCGCGGGCCGAAGGTGACGTAGGCCAGCAGGCCCCGCTGTGCCTTGGTGCGCGTCCGAATGCGGTGGTTGGTCGAATGGTAGAGGACCACGCCGCCCTCGAGGCGCACGACGACCCGCCGGGCCCGAAAAGGGGTCGAGGTCAGCAGCACGGCATCCTGGTCGATGAGCTCGATGCCCTGTCCGGCGATCGCGGGATCGCTGATCTCGACGACCGTGACCGCGGGCTGGTCGAGGTTGACGCCCCGCTCCATCGATTTCGACTCCATCTTCTGCGGAATTCCGATAGACGGCTCGCCTGACCCGCCGGAAACTGCAGCCTGACCCGCGCGCACAAGCGCGGGAGGACGTTACACCGACGGGAATCGTTGCGGAATCGTATCACTCGTGATGGCCAGGCCCCCGGGCCTGCGTCCCTTGAGGACAAGAGCATGGAGTACGCGGGACGCTCCGACCTCCGCTCGAGCTCATGAAGCTGCAACAGGTCAGCGACAACTGCTTTGCGACCCTGAACGAGAGGAACCGGGCATGCGACTCAAACTCGGGGCTGATCAATCTGGGTGGCGGGCTGGTGATCGACACTCAGTCGGACCTGCCCCACGCGCGCCGGATGATCGAGCTGTTCGGCAGGGTCTGGCCGGGCATGCCGCGGCGCGTCGTCAACACCCACGAGGACGGGGACCACGTGTGGGGGAATCAGCTGTTCGAGGGTGCCGAGATCATCGCGCATCGAACGGTGCCCGTTCGCATGAAGGAGGCCGCCGACCCGAGACCGTTCCAGAAGCTGCTCGACGACGCCAGTCGCCTGCTTCCTCGGATGTGGCTCTGGGCCCTTCACCCGGGCGCGCTCGCCCTCGCCCGGCAGCTGCAACAGAACTACGACTTCGCGGGGATCACGCTGGTGCCGCCGACGACGCTGTTCGACGAGCGGCACGTGCTGGATCTCGAGGGTACCGAAGTCCACCTGATCTATGTGGGGCCGTGCCACCAGGTCGGCGACACGATCGTTCACGTGCCCGCGGAACGGATGGTGTTCGCCGGCGACGTGATCTTCCGCCAGTGCGTCCCCATGGGCTGGACCGGCACCTACGCGAAGTGGCTCCAGGCTCTCGATCTCATCATCTGGCTCGATCCGGATGTCATTGTCCCTGGACACGGACCGGTGTGCGGGGTCGAAGGGGCGATGGAAATGAGGGCTTACCTCGAGTACGTGCGCGAGGAGTCGAGAGGTTTCTTTGACCGCGGACTGACCGCGCTGGAGGCGTCCCGGCGCATTGAACTGGGACCGTACGCGCAGTGGCGCTGCCCAGCACGCTTGTACGCCAACGTCGAGCGAGCCTACCGCGAGTTCCGCAGCGAGCCCGCCGACGCGCCCTGGGACAGGGCGGCGACGTTCGATGCGATCTACGAAGTGGCGAAGGCGCGGAGATGCGAGGTCGAGTTCTGAGCCGCTCCAGCCCGACGCCCCAGAACAGGCTCGGAGCTCGGGCGACGGGAAGGGAGTGGGCAATGGAGAGCGTGAGGCCGGGCATCCTGGGCCGGCTGCTGAGGACGCTGGGCGTCCTCGGAGTCGCCGGGCTGATCGCCGCACCCGCCGCCGCGGCGCCCGGGCGGCGGCCGAACATCGTCATCATCCTGGGCGACGACATGGGCTTCGCCGACATGGGCTCGTTCGGCAGCGAGATCCGGACGCCGAGCCTCGACTCGCTGGCCAAGGAGGGCGTGCGCTTCACGGGCTTCTACACGCACGCGAGCTGCTCGCCGACGCGCTCGATGTTGCTGTCCGGCGTGGACACGCACCTC
>CAZVOI010000525.1:0-15557 GCA_964628275.1 uncultured Acidobacteriota bacterium
CGGGCCGGCTTCCTCGACGCGATCGGCTCGCATTTCAGCGTCCACATGCTCGACGGTCGTTGGACGTCGGGGGATGCCGAGAAGGTGCTCGATCAATGGCTGCAGCGCGGCGCCGAAAGAGAGCGCAGCCCCGAGCTGGTCGTCTGCCACAACGACGCGATGGCCGCCGGTGCCAGAAAGGCCCTGGCGCGTCACGCCGCGGCGAGCGGCCGGCGCGAGCTGGCCGCGATTCCGCTGGTCGGCTGCGACGGCCTCGAGCACGAGGGCAAGCGCATGCTCACGCGCGGCGAGTTGGCGGCCACCGTCGAGGTGCCCTGCACGGCTCCGGCCGCGATCGATCTGGTGCGGCGGTATTGGGACTCGGGCGCGCGCGGCGAGTCGGTCTTGATCGAGTGCGTGTCGCTGCCGCCGCTCGAGGCGGCCGCGGCGGCGCGGTAAACAGGAGAACACATCATGCCGGTCAACGTCGGAATCCTCGGCGGCGGCGGCATCAGCGACAGCCACGCCCGCGCGGCGTCCGAGATCGAGGGCGTGCAGGTCGTCGCCATCGGCGGCGCGAATCCGTCGAAGGTGAAGGCGCTCGCGGATCGTTACGGAGCGGCGGCCTACACCGACGTCGACGCGCTTCTGCGGCATCGGCCGATGCAGGTCCTGCTGATCGGAACCCCGTCGGCGCTCCACGCCGATCCGGGCGTCGCCGCCGCGCGAGCGGGTCTGCACGTGCTGGTGGAGAAGCCGCTCGACGTGACGACTGAGAAGGCCGACGCCGTGATCCGGGCTTGCGCGACCGCCGGCGTCAAGCTCGGCGTCTTCTTCCAGGATCGCTTCGCGCCCGACATGGTGAAGCTCAAAGCGGCGCTCGACGAAGGCGCTCTCGGCCGACCGCTGCTCGGTTCGGCGCGCGTCAAGTGGTGGCGGCCCGCCGAGTACTACTCGGCCTCGCGCTGGCGCGGCAAGGCCGCCCTCGACGGCGGCGGCGCGGTGATGAACCAGGGGGTCCACACCGTCGACCTGCTGCTCTGGCTCTGGGGCGACGTGAAGCGCGTCTTCGCGCGACAGGCGGCGGCGTTTCACGCGATCGAGGTCGAAGACACGCTAGTCGCCACGCTCGAGTTCCGAAACGGCGCGCTCGCCACCTTCGAGGCCACCACGGCGGCCTTCCCCGGCTATCCGCGGCAGATCGAATTGAGCGGCACCGAGGGCACGATCATCGTGCAGCAGGACCGCATCGCCTCGGCGGACCTGCGCACGCCGCGCGCCGACCTCGCCGGCGGCCAGGCCAGCGAGAACGCCGCGGCTTCGTCGCCGATCGTCTCGGACGTGCGCGGCCACAAGGCCGTCATCGAAGACTTCCTGCGCGCGATCCAGGGCGGCGGTGAGCCGCGCTGCAACGGGCCCGAGGGCCGGCGCAGCGTCGTTCTGGTCGAAGCCCTGTACCGCTCGGCGCGAACCGGAGAACCCGTCGAGATCGCCGCGGGCTGAGCTCCAGGCCGTGAGCGGCCGGGCCTCGTCGTCAACCGCTTCGACAATGTCGTCGAGATCAAGACTGGGTTCAGCAGCCACTACACTCCGCTGATTGATGCCACTTTCCCCTGGAACACGCTTCGGACCCTACGAGATCAGCGCCGGCATCGGCGCGGGCGGGATGGGCGAGGTGTTCCGCGCGCGCGACACGAAGCTCAACCGCGACGTCGCGATCAAGGTGCTGCCGGCGGCCTTCGCGCAGGATGCAGAACGGGTGGCGCGGTTCCGGCGTGAAGCGCAGCTGCTGGCCTCGCTCAACCATCCCAACATCGCGGCGATCCACGGTCTCGAGGAATCGGACGGCAACGTCGCGCTCGCGTTGGAGCTGGTCGAGGGTGAGGACCTCTCGGCGCGGATCGCGCGCGGACCGATGCCGATCGCCGAAGCTCTCCCGATCGCGCGACAGATCTCGGAAGCCCTCGAGGCCGCGCACGAGAAGTCGATCGTGCACCGCGACCTCAAGCCCGCCAACGTGAAGCTGACGCCGGAGGGCAAGGTCAAGGTGCTCGACTTCGGCCTGGCCAAGGCGTACGCCGGAGAAGCGGCCGCGGGCTCCGCGGCGGACCTCTCCCACTCCCCCACCCTGGCGCGAACCGGCACCCAGGCTGGGCTGATCCTGGGGACGGCGAGCTACATGTCCCCCGAGCAGGCGCGCGGCCAGCGGATGGACAAGCGGACGGACATCTGGGCCTTCGGCGCGCTGCTCTTCGAGCTGCTCACGGGCGAGAAGGCGTTCGCGGGGGAGACCGTGACCGACGTGCTTGCGGCGGTCGTGCACATGGAACCGGCCTGGGATCGCCTGCCCACGGAGGCGCCGGCCACGATTCGCCGGTTGCTGCGCCGCTGTCTCGCGAAGAGCGCGGACCAGCGCCTCCACGACATCGCGGACGCCCGGCTCGAGATCGACGAGGCGCTTCGGGCTCGGGGCGACGGGTCGGAGGACCTTTCGAGGCCGGGCGAGCGGGAGGCGACGGCGAAGTCTGGCCTTCGGCGCCGCCTCGCGCTCGCCGCGCTCGCTACCGCGACCGGGCTGGCCGGCGTTGCCAGCGGCGTCGCGTGGTCCCGGAGAGCCGCGCCCGACGCGGCCGAGCCCGTGCGCCGGTTGTCGATCACCGGCCTGGGCTGGAGCGACGCCGAGATGATCGATGTGACGCTGGCGCAAAACCTGATGGCGCTGTCACCGGACGGATCGCGCCTCGTCTACTCCACTGTCCGCGACGGCACACGGCGGCTCTACCTTCGCGAGCTCGATGCTTTCGACGCGCTGCCGATCAAGGGCACCGAGAACGGCTTCGGTCCCTTCCTCTCGCCGGACGGCGCGTCCCTCGCGTTCACCGCGGACGGCCGGCTGAAGAAGCTCTCCCTGGCCGGCGGCCTACCGCAGACGTTCGGCTCCGCGCCGGGATTCAGGGGCGGAGCGTGGCGGGCCGACGGCACGGTCTTCTTCACGCCGCTCGAGTTCTCCGGCCTCTGGACAGCCTCCGTCGCGGGCGGCAACGCCGAGAGCCTCGAGCCGCCCCACGCCGCCGCCGGCGAGTTGGTCCTTTGCCTGCCCAAGCTGCTTCCCGGCGGGAAGTCCTTGCTCTTCACGGCGTTCCTGGGCGGCAAGGCGGCGCGCGTCGGCCTCTACGAGACGGCGACCGACAAGAGCAAGATCCTCCTCGAAGACGCCAACAACGCGCACTATCTCCGCTCGGGGCACCTGGTCTTCGGGCGCGGCAACGAGATCTGGGCCGCCGCGTTCGATCCCGCGCGCTCCGAGATCGTGGGCAGCCCGCAGAAGATGATCGAGGGTGTCTGGGCCGGCGGGTTCTTCCACTCGACCCTCTTTTCCGCGTCGGAGAACGGCGTCCTCGCCTACGCACCGGCCGGGGCCCAGTCCGAAGGCCGCTCGCTCAGCTGGGTGGACCGCGACGGCCGCGAGACACCCATCACCCGTGAGCAGCGCGCCTACGCCACGCCGCGGCTTTCTCCCGACGGGAAGTCGATCCTGGTACGCATCGCCGAGGACACGACCGACATCTGGAGCTACGAGATCGAGCGCGGAGCGCTGACGCGGCTCACGTCGGACGGGTACGAGGACGGCCCGCTGTGGACCGCCGACGGGAAGGCTTTCATCTACCCGTCCAACAAGTCCGGGGTGCAGGCCCTCTACCGCCAGCCCGTGGCGGGGAATGGCGAGGCGGTGCGAATGGGACCGGGCGGGCGTACCGAGTTCCCCGAGACGCTCTCGAAGGACGGAAAGACGATCGTGGTCACCGAGATGAACCCGAGGACCGGTCTGGACCTGTTCCTGATCCCTCTGGACGCGGACGCTCGACGCACTCCGCTGCTCGTCACGGACAGCTCGGAGTACGCCGCGGACTTATCACCGGACGGGAAGTGGTTCGTCTACGTCGCGCGCGCGTCGGGCCGGCCGGAAATCAACGTGCGGTCGGTCGCGGGGGGCGGTGACGAGTCGCGGGTGTCGCTCGATGGCGGCACCGAGCCCCGCTGGTCGCGAGGCGGCGGCGACATCTTCTACCGAGAAGGGCAGAAGATGATGGTGGCGGAGGTCCGTACCGAGCCCGCTCTCCAGATCTCGAAGCCCCGAGCCCTGTTCGAGGGACTGTACGAGGTGATGGACGGCCCGATCAACTACGACGTCACCCCGGACGGACGTCGGTTCCTGATGGTAAAGATGCAGCGCTCGCAGGCTCCCACGGAGCTGCGCGTCGTCACCGGCTGGGACCGGGAGCTGCGCAAGGCCCTGCCAGCCGGCCGTTGAGCCGGGTCAGGCCAGGCGCGTCCTCAATCCCCTGAGTCGAGCCGCCACTCAACGCACACCGCCCGCCGCGTGTGCCGAACCTCGTCGAGCGTTTCTACGCCCGGGCTTCGATCTCTGCATAGCGCAAGGCGGCCTCACGCCAGTAGGCCTCGTCCCGCGGTTCGAAGCGGCGCGGGGGCAGCGCCTCCGACACCAGGCGCCGGCCTTCGCGGACCGACGCGATCTCACCGCCGGCTACCGACTGCACCAGCAGGTTCCCGATCGCCGTCGCCTCGACGGGACCCGCCAGCACCGGCTTCCCCGCCGCGTTTGCGGTCGCCTGGTTGAGCGCGTCGTTCTGCGAGCCGCCGCCGACCACGTGAATGCCGGGGATCTCGCGGCCGGTGAGGCGCTCGATCGTCCGCACTACCGAGGCATAGCGAAGCGCCAGCGAGTCCAGGATTACCTGCGTGAGGCCCACTTCGTCCTCGGGCGACTCGAATCCCGACGCGCGGAGCGCCGATCCGATCTCGAGCGGCATGCTCTTCGGAGCGAAGAAACGATCCGCGTCGGGATAGATGAAGCCGAAGCCGAGGCCCGCGGGCTGGCGGCGGCTGGCGACGCCAGCGAGCAGGCTGTCGATGTTCGAGACGCGCGCCTGGCTCCGCCACTCCTTGCGGCACGACTCCAGGAGCCACAAGCCCATCACGTTCTTCAGGAAGCGGACGCTCCCGTAGGCGCCGCCCTCGTTCGTGAAGTTGGCGGCGGCGACGGCTTCGCCGGTGAGCGGCGCGTCACGCTCGACGCCGACCAGCGACCAGGTCCCCGACGAGATATAGGCCCATCCGGGCAGGAGCGGCGTGCCCACGACCGCGCTGCCCGTGTCGTGCGTCGCGGGAGCGATCACTTCCAGGTCATCGATCGTGGTCTCGGCGCGGCGTTCCGGCCGTAGCGCCCCGAGGCGCCTTCCTGCCGGTACGACGTCGGGCATCAGCGGGCGCGGCAAGCCGAGTCGCGAGAAGAGCGCCTCGTCCCAGCGGCCATCCAAGCCGAGGAGCTGCGTGGTGGTGGCGTTGGTGTGTTCCGAGACCTGGGCGCCGCACAGGAAGTGGTGACACAAGTCCGGGATCAGCAGCAGGCGCGCCGCATCCGGGTTCACTCCTGCACGCGCGTGAGCCAGGAGCTGATACAGAGTGTTCAGCCTCAGGAACTGGATGCCGGTGCGTTCGAAGATCTCGGCGCGCGGCACGGTCCGGAAGACCTCATCCAGCATGCCTTCGGTGCGCTCGTCGCGATAGCAGATGGGCTCCTCCACCAGCCGGCCCTCGCGGTCCAAGAGGCCGTAGTCCACCCCCCAGGAGTCGACCCCAACCGAAGCCAGCCGCGCGCCGTGGTCCGCCGCGAGGGCCGCGGCCATCTGAAGGCCAGCCGTGACGCCTTCGAAGAGCCGCGCCGCGTCCCAGCGCAGGTGTCCCGCGCTCGGCCGGGCCGCGTACTGGAAGCGGTGCGCCTCCTGGAAATGGACGCCGCGCGCTCCGACGGATCCAACGAGGGCCCGGCCACTGCCGGCCCCGAGGTCGATCGCGACGCGCCAGGACTTCACGCCGGCTCGCTCAAGAAGCCGGCTTTTCGATATGGAACACCGAGCGCAGGTCGCGCGCGACCGGGCTCGAGTCGGCGTTCGACGGCATCAGCTCGCCCATCGACCGCCACCAGCGCCGGCACACCTCGGTTTGCGCGATGGCCTGCCAGCGCCCCTCGCTCTCGATCTCGGCGTAGGCGAAGAGGTCACCGGTCTCGGGGTCGAGGAAGATCGAGTAGTCCAGCACACCGTGCTCGAAGAGCGTGTCGCGCAGCTCGTCCCAGATCGGGCTGTGGCGGCGCTCGTACTCGGCCTCGCGACCGGCGTGGACGGACATCCGGAACGCCTTGCGGATCATCGATCTCCTCCTCGCCTAGGGAGCGCGCCGCAGGCCTTCGAAGCGGACGCTCCAGCTCCCGTCGTCAGGGAAGCCGGGTGCCGGTCGTGCAGGCCCGCCGTCCCAACCCGCCGCCATCAGCGCCACGGCGTACAGCAGGCCGCCGTTGCCCGGCAGATAGATGGTCAATCCCGGACGCTGATGGTTGTGGGCATTCGCGCGATAGACGTTCTTCGGCGTGTCGAGAAGCAGCGCGTCGACGGCTTCCCGCGGCCTGCCGAGCCGCGCCGCAGTCACGCGTCGCGCGCGAGGCCGAGGCGCTCGCGCCAGCGTTGCGCGGTCTCGAGGCCCCAGCGCCAGTAGACCAGCTCGAGGGCGCAGTTCAGCGTCCGATCCTTCGGGAAGATCTCTTGCGCGCACTGCAGCGTGGGACCCAGAACGTAGCGCTTCGCGCCTCCGTCCCAGGCCGGGAATGAGGCCATGAATTCGGCCGTCTCGAATACGACGTCTTTGAAGCGCTCGAGCGTCGCGCGGGTGTCCTTCTCGCGTCGCACCAGCTCCGCGTAGAAGATCGGGTGCGGCTGCTGCCAAACCAGGAACGGACCGACCGAAGACGGCGACTCGGCGCCGCGCGGATCCGTCATCTTGGGCCAACGCGCTCCCCGATAGCCCTGGCGCTGGGCCGTCCGCTTGGCGCGCTCGAGAATCGAGTCGTAGTAGCCGAGGCTGCGCTCGAGCAGCGGCAGCCGACCCCAGAGCGCGAACTGCGCGGCGTGCCACCAGTGCATCTCCAGGTGGAACTTCCCTTCCCAAGGGTTGTCGGGACGAGCAGGCCGGCGACGATTCCGCGCCACGCACGATGCATCGGCGCGGACGCTAGCACCCGCTCGCAGGCAATCCAAGACGCAGCCGCGGCTATCACGAAGTCGACGGAAAGCCGGTGAGCGCCGCATCGGACATCTGACGGCTTCATCGCGCTCTCGCCACCGGCTTCAGCTTCACCGCGACGAGCTCCTCGCAAGGCCGCGGCCGAGCGGTTGCAGCTCGTTCAAGGGCTAGCCGAGCTCGATCCCCGGGAAGAAGTAGCCGATCTCGAAAGTCGCGGTCTCGGGGGCGTCGGAGCCGTGGATCGCGTTGGCTTCGATCGATTCCGCGAAGTCCTTGCGGATCGTGCCGGCGGCGGCCTTGGCCGGGTCGGTGGCGCCCATCAGGTCGCGTAGCTGCGCGATCGCGTTGTCCTTCTCCAGCACCATCGTGACGCACGGGCCCGAGGACATGAAGTCGCACAGCGAGCCGAAGAACGGCCGCGCCTGGTGGACGTGGTAGAAGCCCTCGGCTTCGAGGCGCGTCAGCTGGCGCATCCGGAGCGCGACGATGCGGAAGCCGGCGGCTTCGATGCGCGACAGGATGCCGCCTGCCTTCCTCGCCTTCACGGCGTCGGGCTTGATGATCGAAAAAGTCCTTTGGCTCAAGAGTTCCCCTACTTCTTCTTCAAGACTTTGGCAATCGCCGCCCCGATGTCCGCGGGCGACTTCACCACCTGGATGCCGGCGGCCTTCATGACCCTCATCTTTTCGTCGGCGGTGCCCTTGCCGCCTTCGATGATCGCGCCGGCGTGGCCCATCCGGCGCCCGGGCGGCGCGGTCTGGCCGGCGATGAAGCCGACCACCGGCTTCTTGACGTTCTTCTTGATGTAGGCGGCCGCCTCTTCCTCGGCGCTGCCGCCGATCTCCCCGATCATCACGATCGCCTTGGTGCCCTTGTCCTTGTTGAAGAGCTCCAGCGCGTCGATGTGGGTGGTGCCGATGATCGGGTCGCCGCCGATGCCGATGCAGGTCGACTGGCCGATGCCGAGCGCCGTCAGTTGGCCGACGGCTTCGTAGGTCAGCGTGCCGCTGCGGCTGACGACGCCGACGCCGCCGCCTTTGTGGATGTGGCCGGGCATGATGCCGACCTTGCACTGCTCCGCCGGCGAGATGATGCCGGGGCAGTTCGGGCCGATCAGTCGCGTCGGCTTGCCCGTCATGAACGCCCGCGCCCTCACCATGTCGAGCACCGGAATGCCCTCGGTGATGCAGACGACGAGCGGCAAACCCGCGTCGGTCGCCTCCATGATCGCGTCGGCCGCTCCGGGCGGCGGCACGAAGATCACCGACACGTTGGCGCCGGTCTTGCGGACGGCCTCCGCCACGCTGTCGAAGAGCGGGAAGCCCTCGGTGGTCGTGCCGCCCTTGCCGGGCGTAACGCCGCCGACGACTTTCGTGCCGTACTCGCGGCAACCGATGGCATGGAAGGTGCCGTGCTTACCCATGCCCTGGACGAGCAGCCGTGTTTCCTTGCCGACCAGGACGCTCAATGGCCGCCTCCCGCCAGCGACACGACCTTCTTGGCGGCCTCGGTCATGTTCTCGGCGGTCGTGAAGTTGAAGCCGGACTCACGCAGCATCTCCTTGCCTCGATCCTCGTTGTTGCCCTTCATCCGCACGACCACCGGGACCCTGACGTGCAGGTCGCGCACCGCGGCGATCACGCCTTCGGCCAGCACGTCGCAGCGCAGGATCCCGCCGAAGATGTTGATCAGCACCGCCTTCACCTCGGCGTCGGCGAGCAGGATCCGGAAGGCGTTCCGAATCTGCTCGGCGTTGGCGCCGCCGCCGACGTCGAGAAAGTTCGCGGGCGCGCCGCCGGCCAGCTTGATGACGTCCATCGTGGACATCGCCAGGCCGGCGCCGTTCACCATGCAGCCGACGCTGCCGCCCTCGAGCTTGATGTAGTTCAGGCTGTGCTTCGAAGCGTCGACCTCGAGCGGGTCTTCCTCGTCGGTGTCACGCAGCTCCTTCAGTTCGGCGTGGCGGTAGAGCGCGTTGTCGTCGAAGTTGATCTTGGCGTCGAGCGCCAACAGCTCGCCCGCCTTCGTCAGCAGGAACGGGTTGATCTCGAGCAGCGAGCAGTCGGCGCCCTCGAAGGCGCGGTACAGCGCCTGCATGAACGCCACCGCCTTGGGCAACACCGCCGGCGGCAAACCCAGGCCGAACGCGAGCTTGCGCGCCTGGAAGGCCTGGAACCCGACCGCGGGGTCGATGTGCTCCTTCAGGCTCGCCTTCGGGTCCTTGGCCGCGACCTCCTCGATGTCGACACCGCCCTGCGACGACGCCATGAACACCGGCCGGCCGGCGGCGCGGTCGACCAGGATCGCGAGGTACATCTCGCGCGAGCCCTCGAGGTCCATCCCCTGCTCGATCAGCAGCCGCCGCACCACGCGGCCCTCGGGGCCGGTCTGGTGTGTCTTGAGCGTCATGCCGAGCATCGCCTTGGCGAGCTGTTCGCAATCCTCCGCGGTCTTGGCCAGCTTGACGCCGCCGCCCTTGCCGCGCCCGCCGGCGTGGATCTGCGCCTTGACGACGACCGGGAAGCCCAGCTCTTTCCCGACCGTGACCGCCTCGGCCTCGCTATAGGCGACCTTGCCCTTGGGCACAGGCACGCCGTATTGGGCGAGAACCGCCTTGCCCTGGTACTCGTGAATTTTCACTTCGGAGATTCCTTCCGGCCGCGTTCAACGGGCCGTGGGTGAAATGCGGAAAGCCGAATGATAATGAAGCCGTGGCGGAGATCAAGGGACACTGGTATTTCGCCCTGGGCACGCTCTTCGGCGCGGCCGGGGTCGTGCTGTGGGAGGCACTCGCCGGCAAGCGCGGTTTCTCGCCCCACCTGATCCGCGGCTCGCGCGAGGACCCCGACATCCCGGGGGCCGTCATCGTGCCGGGCCTCCTCGGCAGTGAGCTGCGCGGCCCGGACGGAAGGGAGGCGTGGCTCAATTCCGGCAATGCGCTGGGCTACCACGACCTGCGGCTGCCGATCAAGCTGCCGCTGCGCGAGAGCCGCGACGCGCTCGTGGCCGGGGGCCTGATCGGAGCAGACGCCGTGCTGCCGCGGCTGTTCGGCTTCACCGAGTACGCGGACATCCTGGCGCTGCTCGAGACCGCCGGGTTTCATCGCGACGCGCGGCCGGGCGGCGGGCACGGCGCGGTGCATCACATCTTCACCTACGACTGGCGGCGCGACCTGGTCGAGTCGGCCGGCGTACTCGGAGAGGCGCTCGACGCGCGCGCCGACGAGAAGGGCGACCCTGACGCGCGCTTCAACCTGATCGCGCACAGCATGGGCGGCCTGCTGGCCCGCTACTATCTGCGCTACGGCGGCGCCGAACCGGGCGGCCCCGTGACCTGGGCGGGCGCGCGGCGCATCGAGAACTTGATCCTGGTCGCGACGCCCAGCGGCGGCAGCATCCCCGCGCTCGACGCGATCCTGAACGGCAACCGCGTCGGGCTCTCGTCCACGACGCTGGCCGCGGACGTGATCGCGCGGATGCCGTCGATCTACCAACTGCTGCCGCCGCGCGGGACGTCTCCGCTGGTCAACACGGCCGCGGAGCCGCTCGACGTCGACCTGCACTCCCCGAAGCTCTGGGAGGAGCGCGGCTGGGGACCGTGGCGGCCGGGAAGCAACGGCTCCGAGCAGGAGTTCACCGCGGCGCTCCTGGAGCGGGCGGGCGCCTTCCACGCGGCGCTCGCCAAGACGCCTGGCTCGGCCTGCCCGGTGCGCGTGGTCGCGCTCGGCGGCGACTGCCTGCCGACGCTCACCCGCACCCTGATCAGCGAGAAGCGCGGCGCGGCGCCGCGCACCGAGCCGCGCACGCGCAAGGAATCGGAAGCCATGTTCGAGGCGGGCGACGGCCGCGTCACCCGCGCCAGCGTCCTGGCTTCGCACCTTCCGGGCGCGTCCCGCAACGTGTTCGGCTCCGGCATCCCCGAGATCAGCCACGCGTTCTTCGGCGCGGCCGATCATCACGGCATCTACAGCGAGCCGACCTTCCAGAGCCTGCTGTTGCGGCTGCTGCTGCAACCGGCCGCGGGCGACGAGGGTCCCGAGGCCCTCGGAGATTGATAAGGTACGCGTGGAGGCACGCTTGGTCGATGTTTCGGGAAAGCCCGGAAAGCCCGCGCCCCGGCTGCGGCCCGCGTCGAGCGCGGCCGCCAACCACATCCGCGACCTGATCGCGAAGAAACAGTATCCAAAGGCGATCGAGGCGCTGCGCGGCGAGCTGCAGAAGCGCCGCGGCGACGAACGCCTGCGCATCCAGCTCGCCGATACGCTGGCCCTGGTGGGTCGCGTCAAGGAGGCCGTCGAGGTGCTAAACGCCCTCGCGGACGACCTGGCGCTGGTCGGGCAGGCGGGCAAGGCGATCAGCGCGCTGAAGAAGATCGAGAAGCTGGCCCCGGGCCGCGAAGACATCGAGGAGAAGCTGTCGTACCTGATCAAGCACCAGAGTCGCCTTGCGTTCGACCCCTGGTCGCGCTCCAAGAAGCGCATCGACACCGCTCCGGCGCCCTACGACGCGCCGCCACCTCCCCGCGAGCCCGCGTTCGGGATGGAGGAGATGTCGGACACCCCCGACCCCGCCTTTGCGAACCCGCCGGCCGCGGCACCCGAGGCAGCGGCGGCAGGTGCTCCGGCCGCGGAGTCGACCGCCGAGCCGAGCCTGGCCGAGCTCTTCTCGGACGACGCGTCGCGCGACCAGCTCGCCGGCATGCTCGACGAGGTCTTCACCCCCGCGGCCGGACCATCCGAATCACTAAAGGGCGAAACCAAGCTGGTTGAGACGCCTCTCTTCAAGGACTTCGCCCAGGACGAGCTGTTGGCTGTGATTCGCGGCCTGCGCCTCCACACCTTCGAGGCGGGCGAGATCCTGGTCAGTGCCGGCGAGCCGGGCGACAGCCTGTACCTGCTCACCACCGGCAGCGTGCGCGCCTATATGCGCGACAAGCGCGGCAAGCACGTGCCGGTGCGCGAGATGCACGACGGCGACTTCTTCGGCGAGATGTCGATCCTGACCGGCCGGCCGCGCTCGGCGACGATCACCGCCTCGACCTATTGCGAGCTGCTCGAGCTCGACCAGCGAACGCTGAACGAGATCGCCGCCAAGCACCCCAACGTGCGTGTGGTGCTGCAGGAGTTCTACAAGAAGCGCTCGACCCACAGCGTCGACGACGCGACTGGCCCGACCTCGGCCTGACGCCACTCTATGCAAGGGCGCAGGTTCCTGGGGCAATTCCCTAGGCTCGGGTCTGCTTCGGCCCGACGAGATCCGTCGCGCTGAGCGAATCGCAACTCGTTCCGGAACGAGTACGACGGCCGGCACTATCCTCGGATGGTCGGCGGTGCGCGTCTGAACAAGCTGTGTCCGCCGTCAGGGACAGGCTTCGCCGATACGGCGCAGTTGCTGGCGCAGGTTGTCGAGGGTCAGGCGCGCGGTCGACGTCTTGAGCTGGCCGGCCGCTTCGTCGAGCTTGCGGTTGGCCTCGGCCATCCCGGCCTTGGCTGCGTCGCAGTCGGCGGCGTTGCGAACGACGGCGTTGGCGGCGTCCTGGGCGGCACGCATGACCTGGGTGTCGGCCGCGATATTGCCGGCCTGCGTGCCGAGATCGGAAGGAGCTGTGCTGGGGCTCGATTGCGGCGGCGCGCCGCGAGCGCAACCGGCAGCGCACAACGCCAGCGAGAGGACTGCGAAGGCCCTCAGTTCCATCGGAACAGCCACACTCCCACCGCAAAGCTGACGACGCCCCAGCCGGCGAGGATCGCGAGCGGCACCGCTTGCGAGCCGAGCGTGGCGCCCTCGAGCGTGACGGCGCGCAGCGCGTCGATCAGGGCGGTCAGCGGCAGGATGCGCACCAGCGGTTGGAGCATCGCCGGGAAGCGTTCGACCGAAAAGAAGACGCCGGACGCGATCGTCATCGGCATCGTGACCACGTTCATCAAACCCATCACCGTCTCGATGCGCTGCGCGCGCGACGCCAGCAGGATCCCGATCCCGCCGAACGTCAGGGCGCCGATGCCGCCGACGGCGAAGATCGCGAGCCACGAGCCGAGAATCGGAACGCCCAGCGCGAAGCGCGCGAACACCAGCAGGAACCCGACCTCGACGAACATCGCGGCCAGGCGCAGCGTCATCTGCGCCAGCATGAAGTCGGGACGCCGCATCGGCGTGGCCAGCAGGCGCTTCAGCAGCTTCTTGATGCGCATGTCGACCAGGTTGAAGCCGACGCCCCACATGCCGCCGTTCATCAGGCCGAGGCCGATCAGCCCCGGCACCAGGAAGTCGATGTAGCGGCTGCCGGGCTCGCTGACCTCGGTTTGCTTCGAGGGCAGCGCGTCGCTCCGGCCGGCGGCTCGCTGCAACGCGGCGTCGGCCTCATGCCGGGCGAGCGCGGATTCGGGCCGCGAGGGGTCGAGCCGGTACTCGACGCCTGGAGCGCCGGGAAGCACGACGAGCGCGACCTTGCCGAGCCGCAGCGCGTCTTTGGCGTCGGCCTCGTTCAGCCGGCGGACCTCGAAGCGCCCGGTCGCGCTGAGCGTCGCCGCCAGCTCGGTCGAGCGGGGGCCCTCGCTGACGGCGACGGCGAACGATTCCACCGGCCGGTTCCGGAACGCGATCGCCAGCACGACCGTGAGCACGACCGGGAACACGAAGGTCCAGAAGATCGCTTCGGACTCGCGGAAGAACTCGCGAAAGCGCGCGTCGACGAGCGCCAGGAACGCCCGCCAGCGGTCACTCGTCACGCAGGTGCCTCCCGGTCAGCGAGACGAAGACGTCTTCGAGGCTGGCGTGGCGGGTGATCAGGTTGCTGAGCTCCACACCCTTGGCGCGAAGCTTCTCGAGCACGGCCGGAATCGCGACGTGCGGCTCCGCCACGGCCAGCACGAAGCGGCCGCCCGAGAGCTGCGCTGATTTGACGGAGGGCAGCCCAAGCAGATCCGCGACGGCCAGCGGCGCTCCGGCCGCGACCTCGATCTCGAGAATGTGGTCGCCGCCCAGCGACGTCATCAGCTCGCGCGGCGTGCCCTCCGCGATGATCCGGCCGTGGTCGACGACGGCGATCCGGTCGCACAGCCGCTCGGCCTCGTCCATGTAGTGGGTGGTGAGCAGCACGCTGCGACCGCGGGCCTTGAAACCGTTGATGATGTCCCACACCTGGCGGCGCGACTGCGGGTCGAGGCCGGTGGTGGGCTCGTCGAGGAACAGCAGCTCCGGGTCGCCAACCAGGGCGCAGGCCACGGCCAGCCGCTGCTTCTGTCCGCCGGAGAGGGTCCCGACCCTCGCGCCGGCTTTCTCCTGGAGCTCCACCTCGGCGATGACGTCCGCGGGCGGGCGGCCGCTGCGATAGAAGGCGCGGAACAGCCGCACCGTCTCGCGCACCGTCAGCTTCTCGGAGAGCACGGTTTGTTGCAAGCAGACGCCGAGCCGCTCGCGGATCTCCTGATCGTCCGGGCCCCAGCGGCGGCCGAGCACGACCGTTTCGCCGGCGGTCGCAGCCAGCAAGCCCTCGAGGATCTCGATCGTCGTCGTCTTGCCGGCCCCGTTCGGACCCAGCAGCCCGAAGCAATGCCCGGTCTCGATCTCGAAGGAGAGCCCGCGCACGGCCTCGACGGCGCCGTAGTTCTTGCGCAGATCGCGGACGCTGACCGCGGCCCGTGCGCTCACAAGAATGTCTCGATCTTCGCCTTGGCCTTGAGCTCGTTGATGAACGCCTGCAGGTGCTCCTGCCGCGGGCCCATGCTGAGCTGCTGCCGCAGCGAGTCCTTGACCTGGTCGAAGCTCGGGACGGTCCCCGGGATCCGCTCGTACAGGCGGATCACGTGGTACCCGAGCGGCGACTCGACGACCTGCGATAGCTCCCCGGGCATCATCGCGAACGCGGCGTCCGCGAACGCCTGTGGCACCTCGCCGCGGCCGAACGGGTCGAGCACTCCCCCCTTGGCCGCGGTCGCCGTGTCGCCGGAATACTGCCCGGCGAGCTTCGCGAAGTCTTGTCCCGCCAGGATCCGGCCGCGCAGCTCGATGGCCCGGGCGCGCGCTTCGGCGCGAGCCTGAGCCGGCGCTTCGGGAGGCGCCGGGATCAGGATCTGGGCTGCCTTCAACTTCTCGCCCACCTGCACCTGGTTTGGGTTCTGGTCGTAGAAGAGCTTGGCGTCGGCCTCGCTCACCAACGGGACCCGCTGCGCTTCCTGGCTGAGCAGCACCGCGATCGTCTGCTTGGCGCGCATCTCGGCCCGGAAGCTCTCGGGTGTCAGGGCTTGCGTCTTCAGGAACTCCGCCCAACCGGCGTCGTCCTTGAATCGAACGCGTGACTCGTCGTAGGCCTGCTGAACGGCCTTGTCGTCGGCGACGAGCTTTCGGGCCAGCGCTTCCTCCAGGAGCAGCTCTCGGACCACCAACTGGTTGAGGGTTCCGCGATAAGCCGTGATCTTGTCCTTGAAGACGCCCTTGCCCAGGAGCGGCTCGGCCAGGACCACCACCGCCGCGGTCGAGAT
>CAZVOI010000526.1:0-3140 GCA_964628275.1 uncultured Acidobacteriota bacterium
GCGGTCGCCCACGGCGAGGCTCGCTCCGACGACGTACGTCTCGAGGCTGCCCCAGCCAAAATCCTTCGGGTCGAGATCGAGTTGCGACGGCCGCATCCGTTCGAGCTGCCAGAGGATCTTGTCTTCGTCAGGATGGAACGAAGTCCGGGCCTGCGTGTGAGCCGCGAGCTCAGTCGTGTAGTCCGGAATTCCCCAGCCGAGCCCGAGCAGGCGCAGGCACGCCGCAGCCAGCAGGATCGGGCCCAATATGAAAAGGCCCCTGCCGCTTGGCAGGGGCCTCTCGCCGGCCAAGGTTCTAGAAGTTGATCCGGGCCTCCAGGAACACCGCGCGCTTGATCAGGTCGCCGAAGACGTGCTGCTGGATCTCGGAGTTGGCCAAGTTCGTGCCTTTGAGCGTGGTGATGATCTTGCCCTGGTTCCACTTCACGCCGAAGCTCGCGTTCAGCAGGGTGTAGGAGTCGGTGAAACCGTGGTAGCTGCTCGTGAGCACGTCCGTCCAGAGCCCCTCGTCCACGTAGTTGACGGAAGCGGAGCCGACCAGTCGGGGCGAGTTCCAGTTCACCGCCACGTTGAAGCGGTTCTTGGGCGGCAGGGCCAGCTCCTCGTTCAAGTACCGGAGTTGGCCCGGGTCGGGCTCCAACGCTTTCGGCTTCTGCTGGTAGGAGTAGTTCGCCGACGCCGAGAGCTGGTTGCTGAAGCGATGATCGAGCGAGGCCTCGAAACCGCGCTGGCGCAGCGGCCCCAGATTCAAGTAGGTCGAGGCGGTCCGCGGCAGCGCGACCCGTAGCGCGGGGGGCAGGATCGTGTTCACCTGGGTCAGGAAGCCGATCAACGCCGGCCCGGGCACCGGTATGCCCCGCTGATTGACCCCGATGACCGCGGGCGCGTTCGCCGTCGTATAGAAGTCGAACGGGGGCACGATGCCAGCCGGGAAGCCCGCGGGGCCACCGAGCGAGGTCGGTATCACCGTGGTGAAGTTGATGTTGTTGTTGGAGTCATTCTGGTAGACGGCGAGGCCGATCGTCGTCTTCTTGCTGAAGGTGCCCGTGTAGGAGATCTCGTAGGCCCTGACAGACTCTTCTTTCAGCGACGTCGTGCCCGAAGTGCTGCCGACCCGGTTGCCGACATTTCTGACGACCAGGTTGAACGGAGCCGAGAGCGCCGCTTGCAGTGCGGGCGGCGCCAGGGGCGCGAGCGCCCGCAGGTCAACCGGTGCGGGGAAGAAGATCGACTGATCGAGGTAGTTGTTCACGGCCGACGGCGAGCGAAACGCCTTGTTGAACGAGACACGAATCGAGTGGTCCTCGGTCGGCTTGAACATCGCGGTCAAGCGCGGCGAGAACACCGGGTCGTCGATGTTGCCGAACTTGTCAACGCGCCCGCCTGCCGACAGCCGGAACTTGCCGGCGTGGAACTCGTCCTGGATGTAGGCCCCGAACTCGTTTCGGTCCTCGACCGTCGGTGTCAGCGAGATCTCGAAGTTGTTGCGGCGCGCGTTGCCGCCGTAGCTCAGGATGTGATTGCCACCGAGCACGTTGCTGTTGGCGACCTCGAGGTCGAATGTCTGCGTCTTGAAGTTGAGCTGCACCGGCTTGAACGTCGCGGGGTCGATCAGCAGCAGGTTCGGCGCCTCGGCGTCGAGGAAGTTCGCGAACGTCGTGATCCGCAGCGCGTTCTTGGTGTAGCCGATCTTGCCGTAGCCCATGTACGAACCGTTCTCGAGGCGGAACGGGCCGATGCCGGTGTGAACCAGGCCCTGCGTGCCCGCGTAGCCGGCGTTGTAGCTGAGCCGGCCGCCGCCGCCGATCTCCTGATCCACCCGCAGGTCGACCTTCGGCTGCTGCGTGCCCTCGTTCCCGAACGTCCCCGTCGCGCCGCTGTCGTTGTCGGGCGGGTAGATCGCGCCGCCGATGCAGTTGGGCCCGGTCCCGACCTGCAACCCCGCTGCGTTCGTGGTGACCGCGCAGACCGGATTGGCCAGGCGCGGATCCTTGATCACCGGGATCTGGCCGACCGGACGCGAGTACGGATCCGAGTCGTAGTAGCCGCCGCTCAACCGGAACGACAGCTTGTCGCTCGGCGCGCGGGCGATCGAGATGTTGGCGCTGAAGGCCTGGCCGCTGCCGTCGGCCGCCCGCGAACCGCCGTCGCGGTCGAAGGTGCCGCCGGAGAGGCCGATCGAAGTGCCCTTGGCTTCGCGCGGCGTCTTGGTCAGGATGTTCACGACTCCGGAGAGCGCGTTCGCGCCCCAGACGGCCGACGCCGGGCCACGCACGACCTCGATCTGCTTGATGTCGCCCGGGTTGTTCGGCACCAGGTCCCACAGCACCAGGCCGAAGAAGTCGAGATACAACGAGCGGCCGTCGAGCAGCACGAGTTGCGCGGTCTCGAGCGTTCCGGTCGACTTGCGGCTGGCCAGGTTCACGTCGCGCGCCGACATCTGGATCACGTTGACGCCCGGAACGCTCCGCAGCAGGTCTCCGAAGTTCGAGCTGGGCGCCGACTGCAGCGTCTCGGCCGTAATCACGCTCATCGTTGCCGGTGCGTTCTGAATCGTGGACTCGACTCGTGACGCGCTGACGATCACCGTCTCGCCCAGCGTCGCGATCTTCATCGAGAACGAGCCGAGATCCATCGCCGCAGCGCCGACACTCACGCCGTCTTTGGTCGCCGGCCCGAATCCCGACATCGTCACGGTCACCTTGTAGGTGCCGGCGGCGACGTTGCCGATCGAGAACTTCCCATCCGACTGCGTGACCGCGGTCTGTGTGCCACCGGGGCCCTGCAAGGTGACTGTCGCCCCCGGAAGGGCGCCTCCAGACTGGTCGACGACGGATCCGGTGACGTCTGCCGCGAGCGCGGGCACGGCCAGGCCCAAAAGAGCCACGAATGCGAAGCAAACCCTGTTCATTCAGGCCTCCAGAAGTTGCGACAACTATGACACAGCATCGTCAAGCAAACCAGACTCTACCCTGCCAAAAGCGCCTCGATCAGCCGCCCGTGAATGCCGCCGAAGCCCCCATTCGACAGGACCGCGACGACATCGTTGGGACGTGCCGCAGCGGCCAGGTCCTTCACGATCTCCGGCACCTGCGGTACCAAGCGCGCACGGCCGCCCGCGCTCCGGATGGCCCCGACCC
>CAZVOI010000527.1:0-8823 GCA_964628275.1 uncultured Acidobacteriota bacterium
CAAAAAGAAGCTTCTCTCCGACCTCGCGCACGGTCTCTTTTTTCAAAAGGAATCCCTCGTGAGTCCGCCCTTGGATTTTTTCCTCGGGGTCACGTCCTTCATACAGGGCATCCTGAGTCCTCGTTGGAAGGCTGAGTCGAACGCCTTTGCCGGCGCGGTCGCGAAGCTGTTGACGGCCACGCTTGACGCGGTGGAGCGAGAAAACCCTGTGCTTCAAGCAAAGACATCTGCGGCCATCGGCGAAGCGATACGTGGGATCGGCGTTTCCCCGCCTCTGACCATGGAAGAACTCCGAGAGAGGCTTGCCCGGAAACTGCCAGATCAGGCTTCACGATAGTTTCGGAGCAAGCCTCGAAAACATCCTTCTGGCCCCAGGTCGTTTTCCACACGGCCGCCAGGGGAGTCATCTCCAGAAGAAGTTCCTGGACTTCGTCCTCGGAGAGATCCAACGCCGAATCTCAGAAAACCCCCGTCAGTTTTCCGAGGAGCCATGGCCAGAAGGCATCGAACGTCCACCCGGATGGACGTTCCGGAAGCTCAGGACCGTGTATCCGCGCTTCGAGAGAGAGGCGCGCCTGGTGCGTCTGATCTTCCTGCTTTCTCCTAGCGAGGACGAAGCGATCCTGCTACTCGTCTACACCCACGCAGAGTTTCCCGGAAGGCCGCCAGAGGATGATCTATCCTCGCTCCTCCGTAGATTCCTCACCGAGCGATAAGATCTCGCCCGAGGTCGACATGACACAGGCGTCCATCGGTCGCGCGGATCTGGAGCCGGTACTCGCATCTCACCAAGGCAACGCAGCGCTCCGCGCCGCGTTCGAGGCGGCGTGCGCGGAGCCGAAGGCGCTGCTTAACGTGCTGGCGCGCTATATCCAGTTCAACTCTGCGTTCGGGGCGGGGCTCGCCAACCTGGCGGGCGAGATCGCCGCGCGCCAGGGGTTGTTCCGCGACAGGGATGAAGTCGTGACGATCCTCGCGGATCGCGCTTCCGAAGTCGCCGCCGATTTCTTCCACGCCGCCGTGGACGAGTTCGACGATCGGGCGACGCCGTGGCGTGACACGCACCGCACGCTGGCGCAGGCGTGTCTCAAGGGGATGGGGGGCTATTTCGGCTTCACGCTCCCGCACCTGAACGCGATCCTCGATCCCGGCGCGGCGACGGCGAACGCGATGGCGACGGTCTGGGACGGCTATGGCGTCGGCGAGAAGCTCTCCGACCAGCGGCTCTTCGCGGGCATGGGTTTTCACGTCGGCAGCGAGGTGTTGGCCGACCAGGAGTTCACGCTGATCGATGAAGTGCTGCGGGCGAAGCTGCCCGAAATGGTTCAGGCGCTCAAGAGCATGCGGGTGGCGTTCGGCGCCGAGAAGCACAACGCGTACTACTGGATCTTCATCCACACGAGCGTCGAGGCCGACCATTTCGACGCCGCGCTCGCCGGCGTGAACAAGGCGCTGCGCTTCTACACGGGGAGCGATACGCCCGAGGCCGTGAAGGGGTGGATCCTCGACGGCTTTCGCTCGTTCGCCAAGGTCCAGGGCGACTTCATGGCGAGGCTCGCCGTCGCGTAGCCAGAAGGGGGGACGATGACTTCTCCGAGGCTTTCGGGGCGCGTCTTGGCGTTCACATTCGCGGCGACGCTGGCTTTGCCGGCCGCGGTCATGGCTCAGCCCGCCAGGCGGCCGCTGCAACAGAGCGACTTCGACCCCTGGCGCAGCATCGCGAGCCAGACGCTGTCGCGCGATGGACGCCAGCTCGCCTATTCGTACATGCCGCAAGACGGCGACGGCGACCTGATCGTGCGCGATCTGAAGACGGGCAAGGAGCGGCGCGAGGATGTCGGCGCCCTGCCGCCGCCGCTGATCCAGAGCCCCGAGGAAGTGAACCCTGAAGAACCGCCGCAGCCGCGCCGGGTCCGCATCTCCTTCACGGCCGACGGCCGCTTCGTCGTCGCCACGTCCTATCCGACCAAGACCGAAGTCGACAAAGCCAAGAAGGAGAAGAAGGGGCCCGAGGAGATGCCGAAGGGCGGGCTTGTCATCCTGGATCTGGTCGGCGGCGGAACGACCCGCGTCGGCGCGGTGAAGAGCGTGCAGGTGCCGTCGAAGGGCGGGAGCGTGATCGCCTATCTGAGAGAGGCTCCGGCGCCCGATCGCTCCGAGGATCGACGAGCGGCCGCGCCCGCCCGCCCCGGCCGCGGCGAGCGGAAGGAATTCGGCACCGAGCTCGTGTTGCGGGACCTCGCGAAGGCGAGCGGTGGCGAGCGGGTGTTTCCGGGCGTCCTCGATTATTCGTTCGCTCGCGATGGCAAGACACTGATCTATTCCGTTTCCTCGAGAAAGGAAGAGGACAACGGCGTCTACGCGGTCACGCCGGGAACCGACGCGGCGCCGGTGGCGCTCGCCTCGGGCAAGGGGAAGTACGCGCGGCTCGCCTGGGACCGCGAGCAGGGCCAGGCCGCCTTCCTGAGCGACAGGGACGACGTCGCCGCCAAGGCGCCGCGCTTCAAGGTCTATCGCTGGACACGAGGGGCTCCGGCTGCCGCCCAGGTCTTGAGCTGGGACACGCCCGGCGTTTCCCCGGGCCTCCTGCCGAGCGACAAGGGCGCGCTTTCCTTCTCGCGCGACGGCAGCAAGCTCTACGTCGCGGCGGCGCCGCCTGCGAAACCCGCCGCCGACTCGGACGGCGAAGCGCCGGCCGACGACAAGGTGCTCGCCGACCTCTGGCACTGGAAGGACGACCTCGTCCAGCCGATGCAGAAGGTCAGGGCCAATCAGGAGAGAAACCGCAGCTATCGCGGCGTTCTCCACATCGCCGAGCAGCGCTACGTGCAGATCGCCGATTCGACGCTGCGCACCGCGAGCTTCTCCGACGACGGCATGCGAGCGCTCGGCCTCGACGACTCCCCGTATCGCCGAATGATCGACTACGACGGCGGCTACAACGACGTCTACCTGATCGACACCGAGACCGGCCAGCGGAGGCTCGCCGTCAAGCAGCTTCGCGGCGGGGGAGGTGGCGGCGGCTTCGGCGGGGGCGGCGGTGGGTTCGCCGGACCCCTTCAATGGGCGCCCGACGGGAAGCACGCCTTCTACTACCAGGATCGGCACTGGCACCTGCTGGACGCTCTGACCGGCGCGCCGCGCAACGTCACGGGCTCGCTTGGCGTCGCCTTCCATGACGAAGAGGACGACACGCCCGACCCCGCGTCGAGCTACGGCCAGGCCGGCTGGGCCCGGGATAGCCAGTCGTTCCTCTTGAACGACCGCTACGACGTGTGGCAGGTCTTCGCCGACGGCCGCGCCGCGCGCAACCTTACGGCCGGCGATGGGCGCAAGACGAGGGTCGAGTTGCGTGTGCAGCGGTTGGAACCGCAGGACGAAGACGACGACGAGCGAGGGATCGACACACAGAAACCGCTGACGCTGCGCGGGACCAGCCAGGAGACGCGCGCGACCGGCTTCCTGCGCACGACGTTCGCAGGCGGCGCGCCGCCGCAGCGGCTGGTGTGGGGCGAAAGGAATTACCGCCTCGCGGGCCGGGCCCAGGAAGCCGACGTGCTGCTCGTGAGCGCCTCCCGCTTCGACGAGTACCCCGACCTGCACACGACCGACATGAGCTTCACAACCCCCCTCAAGGTGACGAACGGCGGCGCTCAGAAGGATGGCTTCAGCTGGGGCAAGGGCGAGTTGATCCCTTTCAGGAACACCGACGGCGTTGGGCTCAAGGCCGCGCTCTACAAGCCGGACGGCTTCGATCCCAAGAAGAAGTACCCGTTGCTGGTCTACATCTACGAGCGCCTTTCGCAGAACGTCCACAACTTCGCCGAGCCGCGGCCGAGCCACAACGTCAACTTCTCGCTCTACGTCAGCAACGGCTACCTGATCCTGACGCCCGACATCGTGTACACGATCGGCCAGCCCGGCCAGAGCGCGCTCAAATGCGTGCTGCCCGCGATTCAAGCCGTCGTCGAGAAGGGCTTCGTGGACGAGAACGCGATCGGGATCCAGGGCCACTCCTGGGGCGGCTACCAGATCGCCTACATGGTGACGCAGACGAACCGCTTCAAGGCGGCGGAGACGGGCGCGCCGGTGGGCAACATGACGAGCGCCTACTCGGGGATTCGCTGGGGCACCGGGTTGCCGCGGCAGTTCCAGTACGAGCAGACGCAGAGCCGGATCGGCCGCTCGCTCTACGAGGCGCCGCTCAAGTTCATCGAGAACTCGCCGATCTTCCACGTGCCGCGCGTCCAGACCCCGCTCTTGATCCTTCACAACGACCAGGACGACGCCGTGCCCTGGTACCAGGGCATCGAGCTGTTCCTGGCCCTGCGCCGAAACGGCAAGGAGGCCTATCTCTGGAGCTACAACGGAGAGTTCCACGGCCTGCGGCGCCGTCACAACCAGAAGGACTACTCGCTGCGGATGCAGCAGTTCTTCGACCATTTCCTGAAGGGCGCTCCGAAGCCCGAGTGGATGGAGAAGGGCATCCGCTTCGTCGATCGCGAGGAGGAGAAGGCGCGCTTGCTGCGCACGCTCGATCGCTGAGCCGTTCGGTCCTCAGGCGAGTTCGAACCGCACGCGCCCCTCGCCCGGCACGAGCTGGGCGAGCTTCGCGAGATCGGCGTTCACCAACGTCGCGATCTTGGGATAGCCGCCGGTCGTCGGCGCGTCGCCCAGCATCACGATCGGCAGGCCGTTGGGCGGCACTTGGATCGAGCCGGGCACCATTCCATCGGCGACGATCTCAGCGGCCGCGCGGTGGCGCAACGGCTCGCCCTCCAGTCGGCAGCCGATCCGATCGGCGGTCGCGCCGACACGCCAGGTGTCGCCGAGGAAGCGCGCGATCGCGGCGGCCTCGAAGTGGTCCGACTGCGGTCCGAGGACGACGCGTGCCGTGACCTCGGCGGCGAGCGGCGCGTTCCGGGTCGTTGCCTCGCTTCTTTTTTGACTTGGAGCGAGCGAGCCCAGCACGTCGCCCGCGCGGAGCGCCCGCCCCGCGTGCCCGCCGAAGCCGGTGGTCAGATCCGTCGAGCGCGACGCTACGACGACCGGCACGTCGAGGCCGCCTTCGAACGCGACGTACGCTCGACAGCCGCAGCGGCGTCCTTCGAATGAGAGGGTCTGGCCCTCGCGCGCCAGCACCGGCGGGCCGAGAGGCACCGGCCAGCGACCGATGTCGGAGCGGTCGAGGTGTGGCGCGAGATCGGCGCCGGTGATCGCGAAGCGCGTGGTGCGAAGGAAGCGCAGTGTGGGTCCGGCGATCGTGCACTCGAGGCCGGCCGCGGCTTCGTCGTTGCCCAGAGCGCGATTCGCCGCGCGCAGCGCCGGCTCGTCGAGCGCGCCGCCGCGCGTCACGCCGAAGCGGCGAAAGCCCGGGCGTCCGAGATCCTGCACGCTCGTCAGCAGGCCCGGCTCCAGCACCTCGACCACCGGGAGCTTGGGCCTTCCTGGCGGGCTCGGGTCGCTCTGCGCGGCGGGCCACTCCTGGGTGGCCTCGAAGCGGATCAGATCGCCAGGAGCGAACAGCGATGGCCTCTCGGCGTGCGGATCGAAGAGACGTACGGCGGCGCGGCCGAGCAGGTTCCAGCCGCCCGGCGTCACCGCGGGGTAGATGCCAGTCTGGCGTCCCGCGATCGCGACGGACCCTTTCGGGACTCTGGCACGTGGCGACGCTCGACGCGGCATCGCGAGCGCCTCCGGGATCGTTCCGAGGTACGCGAAGCCGGGCAGGAACCCGAGCAGGAAGGCGGTGAAGTCGAGAGAGGTGTGAAGCCGGACGACTTCAGCTGGCGAGAGCCCCTTGGCGCGCGCCACGTCTTCGAGGTCCGGGCCGAACTCCCCGCCGTAGCGCGTGGGGATCACGTGGCGTCGCGGGGGCGCGGGCTGCGTGCTCGAGATGCGCTCGGTCCGCTCGAGAAGGACCCTGCCGGCTTCCGCCGCGGCGATCCGCGCCGGATCGAAGACGACCAGCAGCGAGCGGTACGTCGGCACCGACTCGAGGAACCCCTCGAAGGGCCTTTCACACAGCGCGTCGTCGATCGCCCGCACGCGCGCGTTGAGGGCGGGTTCGATCGCATCGCCCAGCTCGAGAACGAGCGCCTGGTCGCCGGCGGGGAGGACTCGAGGGTACGTCGTCAGCGGCCCAGAGCCCGGACCTCGACCGCGGCCTCGTCGAGGGCCTTGCGCACGGCCCAGGCGATCTCCTCCGCGTTCGGGTTGTCGCCGTGCAGACAGATCGTGTCGGCTTCGAGCGCCAGCACGCCGCCCTCGAAGGTGCGGACCGATCGCTCCCTCGCGATGCGCACAGCCTGGTTGGCGGCTTGCTGCGGGTCGAGGATCACCGCGCCGTCGATCTTGCGCGAGACCAGGCTGCCATCCTTGGTGTAAGCGCGATCTGCGAACGCCTCGGCGGTGAACAGCAGGCCTTCGTCCTCCGCGGCCTTGCGCATGATGCGCGAGGTGGCGAGCCCGACGAAGCGCAGGTCCAGGCTCACCCGCGCGATGCCCTTGGCGATCGCACGCGCCAGCGCCGGGTCGTCGGCCGCCTGGTTGTAGAGCGCGCCGTGCGGCTTCACGTGCACGAGCCGGGTGTCGTGCGAGCGCGTGAACGCGTTGAGCGCGCCGATCTGGTAGACGACGTTCGACTCGACCTCTTCGGGATCCGCCTGGATCGCGCGTCGCCCGAAGCCGCGCAGATCGTCGTGGGAGGGATGCGCGCCGATCGCGACCCCGGCCCGCGCCGCCATCGCCACGGTTCGGTCCATCACCCGGGGGTCGCCGCCGTGAAAGCCACAGGCCAGGTTGACCGACGACACGAACGGCAGCACGCCGGCGTCGTTGCCGGTGGTGTAGGCGCCGAAGCTCTCGCCCATGTCGCAGTTGAGGTCGATCCGCCGGGACATCGGGCCGAAAGCCTACACGCTCTTGCCCGCGGAATAGGCCGGGGCCCCGGCGTGTATTCGCTTCGGAGGGGGAAAGACATGCGACATTTCATCTTCGGGGCGCTGGTTCTGGCGGGCGCGGCAGGGTCGGCGCAGGCGGCGGTGCCGCGGCCACGCGTGGAGGTGACGTTCGTGCTCGACACGACCGGCAGCATGAGCGGGCTGATCGAGGGCGCCAAGCGCAAGATCTGGTCGATCGCGGAGCGGATCGGCGACGGCCGGCCTCGGCCGGAGCTGCGGATAGCACTCGTCGGCTACCGCGACGTCGGCGACCAGTACGTGACGCTGGTCCACGACTTCACGAGCGACATGGACGTCGTCTTCGAGCGGCTGTCGGCGTTCAAGGCGGAAGGCGGCGGCGACACGCCCGAGCACGTCTCGCGCGCGCTCTCGGACGCCGTGCACCGGGTGTCCTGGTCCCAGGGGCGGGCGCTGCGAACGATCTTCCTGGTCGGCGACGCGCCGCCGCACATCGACTACCAGGACGGCTTCGACTACCGCCGCCACGCCAAGGAGGCGGTGCAACGCGGCATCACCGTAGAGGCGATCGAGTGCGGCGGCGATCCCGAAACGGCTCGCGTCTGGACCGAGATCGCGTCCCTGGCGCACGGCCACTTCGCGCGAATCGACTCGAACGGCGGCATGCCCGCGCGTGTGACGCCGGCAGACGCCGAGTTGGCGCGCCTCAACCGCGAGCTCGCGACCACGGTCGTGAGCTACGGCAGCCGCGACGAGCAGGCAGCCGCGTCACGCAAGCTCGAAGGCCGGATGGCGATGGCCGCTCCGGCCGCGGCGGAAGCGGCGTCCTACTTCGCGAAGGCCGACAAGCTCGCGGAGAAAGACCTCGTGGCGCTTCCCGAAGCCGAGCAGAAGAAGCTGCTGGCGGACGCTCCGAATGCGCCGTCGCCGCTCAAGAACAAGACCGCTGAGGAGCAGCTGACGTACCTTCGCGAACAGCGAGGCCGGCGCGACAAAGTGCAGGCCCAGATCCTGGATCTCCAAAAACAGCGGGAGGCCTATCTGAAGATGACCGAGACGAAAGCCGACGGCTTCGACGAACAGGTGATGCAAACGCTGAAGGAACGAGCGGCGGCGGTCGGAATCAAGTACTGAGGTACCAGAGGACGGGCTGCGAGCGAGCCGAATTCACTTCGGCGAGCGAGCGGGGGGTTCAAGGGGGGGCCGACGCAGGCCCCCCCTTGCTCAACACGCCACCACGCGTCCGCGGCCGGCGCGCTTGGCTTCGTAGAGCCGGGCGTCGGCGACTCCCATCACCGACGAGCCGTCGTTGCCGTCTTTCGGGAAGCTGGCGACGCCGGCGCTGACGTCGATCTTGACCACGATCAGCGGGTCGATCTCGATCTCGGTGGCGGCCACCAGCCGGCGCACCAGGTCCAGCTTGTGCGCGGCTTCCTCGATCGCCGTCTCCGGCAAGATGATCGCGAACTCCTCGCCGCCGTAGCGTGACACCACGTCGGTCTTGCGAACGCTGTTGCGCAGCGTCTCGGCGAGCGTCCGCAAGGCCTGATCGCCGGCCGCATGTCCGTACGTGTCGTTGAAGTTCTTGAAGTGGTCGACGTCGACGATCGCGATCGCGAAGGGATGGCCGTAGCGGCGCGAACGGCTCTCTTCTTCCGCCAACCGCTGGTCGAAGTAGCCGCGGTTGAACGCGCCCGTCAGGCGGTCGGTGGTCGACAACAGTCGCAGCCGCTGGGCGCGCTGCACCGAGGCGACGCTCAGTAGCGCGGCCGCGAACAGCACGATCAGGCGCCCCAACTGGATGTTCCAGCCGAACCTCGAGTAGGGAAGCAAGAGCCCCATCTCGTCGTAGTGGCGCCAGGCGTAGCCCACGATCGCCCCGTACTCGCCGATCGCGAGCATC
>CAZVOI010000528.1:0-15205 GCA_964628275.1 uncultured Acidobacteriota bacterium
GAACACTGTAGAGCGTCAATAGGGCGCCCTGCCGTTCAGGCCGAGTCGCCCGGACGCCGCTGCCTCAAACGGCCTGCGCCCAGCGCCAAGCCCACGCCAACGATGAGAAGTTGGGTGAGGGCCGCCGCGGCCCCGGTCGACGCCGAGGCCAACGGAAGGCTCAGCAAGGGAACCCTGAGCAGGACCAGCACCGAGACCACCAGCATTCCAACGAGCAGCGCCCACCAGGCCCATACGTCGCCTCGCCGATAGGGGCCGACACTGATCAGCAGGAAGAGGGTCGCGAAGCCACTGGCGTATGCCGCGGCCGTCGCCCGTCGCGCTCGCAGGGCTGTTTCCACCTCCGGTCGCCCAGCCGACAACTGGCTCATGCTCCTGCCACCGATTTGGTCGCCGGAAGTCCCATACGCTCTCCACGCTGAGACAAGACTCAGCAACAGCGTGAGCACACCAACCAGTGCCAGCAAAACCCAGCTTGCCGTCTTCATTCTGCCCCTCGGTTTCTGCAACCACGCCGGACGGTCGCCGACACACGTTTCATCTTCACGTCCGCCCCAGCGTGAACCGAGACGAGATCGCAACACACCCGTCAGCGGCTCGCGAGCGACAGCCGGAACGCGGCCATCTCCTCGCCGTTGCGCACCAGCAGCAGGTCGCCGACCAGCACCGGGTGGTTCCAGGTCTTGCCGTTGAGCGCCGGAAACCGCGTGAGCTCCTTGTACGCGTCGGTCGTCGCGCTGACCAGCGCCAGCTCGCCCTCTTCCGAAATCACCAGCAGCACGTCCTGGTCGGCCAGCAGGACCAGTTGGCCGTTGCCGTAGCGCCCGCCCTTCCACTTGCGCTTGCCGTCCTCGAGGTTGATGCACGACAGGATGCTGCCGTCGAAGCCGAACGCATGGCCTTTGTGGACCACGAAGTCGTTGAAGTACGGCTTCAGCCCGGTCGAGGTCCAGCGCTCCGTGCCCGTCCAGCCCTCGGGCCCGTGCGCGACGGCGAGGCGGCGGGTGCCGAGCCCTCCGGTCGAGGCCATCGCGTTGATCAGGACGTCGCCGTCCGCTGTCAGCGCCGGCTGTACGATCGCGCCGCCATCCCAGGTGTGCTGCCACAGGAGCGTGCCGTCGGCCGGCGCGACGCTGGTCACGCCGGGCGGGCTCAGCAACAGGACCTGCGCGACGCCGCCGATCGTGGCGAGCTGCGGCGAGCTGTAGGTCCCTCCGTGCTGGGGGCCGACCCAGCGCGGATTGCCGGTGGCGGCTTCGTACCCGGCCAGCGTGCCGGACACGGCGACGATCACGACGTCATCGACCACCAGCGGCGAGCTGGTGAAGCCCCAGATCGGCGTCTCCCGCTTGGTGTCCGCGGGGGCGTTGCGCGACCACAGGAGCGCGCCGCTCGCGGGGTCGAGAGCGTTCAGGATTCCGGTCGCGCCGAAGGCGTAGAGGCGACCGCCGCTCAAGGTTGGCGTCGCGCGCGGACCGGCGCCGCCGTTCGATTCCCAGAACCGGACCGCGTCCTTGTGCTTCCAGACCGGCTCGCCGGTGGAGAACCTGTAGCACGCGACGATCTCGTCGTCGCCGCGCTGCTCCTGGGTGTAGAGGAGGTCGCCCGAGACCGCGAACGATGACCAGCCGGGCCCGATCGGCCGGCGCCAGACCGCGGCCGGCGGCGACTTCGACCAGTCCGTCTCGATCCGCACGCCGCGAATGACGCTGTCACGATTGGGCCCGCGAAATCCCGGCCACTCGGCCGCGGTCTCGACGGCGCTCGGAACGACCGGTTCCTTCTTCGCTGCGGCCGAAGCCGACGGCAGCGCCGCCGGCGCTGCTCTGGCTTTCCCCGCAGGTTCCATCGCGGCCTCCGGCTTGGGACTCGTCGTAGCCGGCGGGAGCGCCGGACGCTCGTCGCGGGCTCGGGCCAGCAGCCGTTCCTCGGGAGTCGGCGTCCAGCGCCAGTGGAGCTCAGAGCCGATCACGTCGGAGGTGACGCCGCCGGTGCGCACCAGCGTGAAGAGGCCGCACGCGAGAAGGATCGCCGCGACCAGCGACCCCCGCCGGGCTCCGATCGAGAGGCGGCCGCTGGCGACGGCCCAGGCCACCAGGGCGAGGCTCATCACCTGGATCGCCATGATCGGGAGCAACATGCCCTGCCCGGCCCCGGCGATCGAGGGGTGAACGAGGCGCTGCGCCAACAAGACGGCGCCGCCCATGACGACCAGGGCGCCGAGACGCTCAGTCCAGGACGCCCGGCTGAAGAACACCCACCACAACAGGATCGCCAACGCGGCGAGGACGGAGCCGAGGATCCCCGCGATCATCCCCTCGGCCATGACGACCGGGACGACGAACCGGAGCACGCACATCAGGATCGCGGCGACCACGCCGGGCCACAGCCGGAGCGGCTTCTGATCAATCGTCATTCTTCGCCTCGGTCATTCCGATTCGCCCGCCAGGGCGAGTCGCAACGCGACCATCTCCTCGCCGTTGCGAACCAGCAGGATGTCGCCGACCAGCACCGGGTGGTTCCAGGTCTTGCCAAGGAGCGCCTTCCAGCGCGCGAACTCCGTGAACTGGCCGGACGTCGCCCCGACCAGAGCCAGCTCGCCGTCCTCCGACAACACCAGGAGCACGTCTTGCTCGGGCAGCAAGATCAGTTGGCCGTTGCCGTAGCGCCCGCCCTTCCACTTGCGCGCGCCGTCCTGGAGGTCGATGCAGGCCAGAATCCGGCCGTCGAAGCCGAAGGCATGGCCTTCGTGAACGACGAAGTCGTTGAAGTAGGGCTTCAGCGCGCTCGAGCCCCAGCGCCTTTCGACGGTCCAACCGCCGGGCCCGTGGGCGATCGCCAGGCGGCGGATGCCGCTCTCCCCGCTGACGGAGATCAGGACGTCGCCTTCGGCGGTCACGGCCGGCTGCACGATCGGGAAGCCCTTCCAGGAGTGCTCCCAGAGCAACGTCCCGTCGGCCGGCGCCACGCTGGTCGCGCCATTGCCGCTCAACTGGACGATCTGCGCGACGCCTGCGATCGTCAGCAATTGGGGCGAGCTGTAGCTCTCTCCGTGAGCCGGCCCCGACCAGCGCTGTTTGCCGACGACTCGGTCATAGGCGACGAGCCGGCCGGAGACGGCGACCACGACATCGTCCCCGATCACCAGCGGCGAGCTCGAGAAGCCCCAGGTCGGAAGGCTGGCACCGATGTCCGAGGCCGCGTTGCGCGACCACTCGACGGAGCCGTCGGCCGCGTCCAGCGCGTTCAGGACTCCGGTCGCCCCCAGCGTGTACACGCGACCGTCGCCCAAGGCAGGCGTCCCGCGCGGACCGGCGCCGCCATTCGCCTCGAAGAACCGGGCCGCGTCGCGGTGCGCCCACACCAGCGCGCCGGTAGCCGCGTCGTAGCAGGCGACGATCTCGTCGGCACCGCGCTGCTCCTGGGTATACAGGCGCCCGCCCTGGACCGCGAAGGAGGACCAGCCGGGCCCGATCGGCCGGCGCCACAGCTCGACCGGCGGCGAGGCCGACCAGTTGGTCTCGATCCGCACGCCGCGACGGATGCCGTCGCGCTCGGCTCCGCGAAAGCCGGGCCAGTCGGCCGCCGCCTTCACGGCTCGCGCAGCCGGAGCGGGCGTAGCGACGGTTCGCGCCGCCGGCTTGCTCTCGGGAGGCTTCGCCGACGGCACTGGCGCCGGGAGCGCGGCTGCCGGCTGAGCCAGCTCCGGCACCGCCGGGGCTTGCAGCCGTTCCTCCGCGCTCTTCGTCCATCGCCAGCGGAACCGAGCCACGTGGTCGCCGCTGATGCCTTCCATCCGGACCAGCGTCCACACTCCGCAGCCCAGCAGGATGGCCGCGGCCATCGTCGCGCGCCGAGGCCCATCGGCGAGGCGGCGGGCGGCCGCGGCCCCGACGACCAGCGCCAGGCATAGGACCGGGACGGCGTAGCCGGCGAGCCACAGCGGCCCCATCGACTCGTGTCTGAGCTGCCATGTCCCGGCCACGGCGACGACCATCAGCAGGATGCCGCCCAGGCGCTCGGACCAACGCGCCCGGCTGAGGAACAACCACCACACGACGACAGCCACCGCGGCGCCGAACGACCACATCATCCCGCGCGAAAAGCTCGCGAATCCGGGGATGACCGCTTTCACGCCGAACCGGCAGAGCCACAGCGCCACGACCGCGACCACTCCGGGCCACAGCCGGAGCGGCTTTCGAGGAGTCGGCGCGGCTGAGTGGGACATCGCGAGCTACTCCGACCGCAGCGCTTGCAGCACGTCCACTCGCGACGCCCGGGCCGCGGGTATCAGCGAAGCGAGCAGCGCCGCGGCAGCCAGGACGCCTGCCGCGCCCACGAGCGGCAGCGAGCCCGGAACGGGCAGGCTCTCGAGGTGGCTCGCGGCCAGGCGTCCGATCGCATAGCCCCCCAGGGCGCCCGCGGCGATTCCGACCACGGCAATCCGCGCTCCCTCCGCCAGGACTTCGACCAGGAGACGCCACGGCGCCGAGCCGATCGCGAGCCGAACGCCGAACTCGCGCGAGCGCGCGCTGACCGAGAACGCCAGCACGCCGGCGACGCCGACCACGGCGATCAGCAGCGCGACGCCGGCGAACCCGGAGACGACAAAGGCGTTGATACGCTCCGGCGCCAGCACCTCGGCGCGCACGTCCGCGAGCGTCGCGGCGCGCTCCACCGGCTGATCCGCCGACATCTGCCGGATCACCCGCCGGACCGGCGCCACCATTCGGTACGGATCGCCCGCCACGTGGACGAACAGCCGGCCGGCGATACCGATCTGCCGGATCGGGTGATAGATCGTCATCGCCGGCCCGCGCACCACGCTCTCGTCGTCCACGTCCGCCACGACGCCGACGATGCGGCGCGGGTGCGGCCTCCCGAACAGCGGATCGGTCCACCACAGGTTCCGATTCACCGCGTCGGCGCTCGGGTAGAGCCGCTGGGCGATGCTCTGGCTCACGATCACGACGAGCTCGCCGCCGGAGCCGTCAGCGACCGTGAAGTCCCGCCCGCGCAGGACTTCTACGCCGAGCACCCCGAAGAAGCCGGGCGAGACGGCGCGCAGCCGGCCGCGGGGGTTCTCTTCGCCGCTCGCGGGTGTTGCGCCCTCGGCCGAGAACTGGAGGGCGGGAAGCAGACCGCTCGCGTCCCGCCACGGAACGAAATTTCCGAGCGATACGCCGACGACGCCGGGCAGCTTCGCGATGCGCCGCGTCATCTCCTCGTGGGAGTCCCGCTCGCTCGCGTCGCGGAAGCCGAGCGCGGGCGTGGGCAGGTCGAAGGCCAGCACCTGGCGCAGCTCGTAGCCGGTGCTCGCCGTTTGGAGCGCGGCGAGCGCGGCCAGCAAGGCGCCCGCGCCGGCGAGCAGCACGAACGAGAACGCGATTTGCGCGGTGGCAAACAGGCGCAGCCGGCGGTTGACCCCCGGCGTGAGCCGCACACCGCTCGCGAGACCGAGCCCGGTCGAAGCCTGCGACGACGGCAGCCGGGGAACGTAGGCGAGCAGCACCGCCGCCGCCATCGCCAGGCCGGCGCCCACCCACAGCAGGCCCGCGTCGACGCCAATGTCGAGCCCGCGCACCGAGAAGCGCGCGGCGAAGCGCGCCACCACGCTCACCAGCGGCTGCGCCAGCGCGACGCCGAGCACCGCGCCGGCGCCGCATAGCACCAGGCTCTCGGCCAAGAGCGTCCGCCGCAGCGCGCCGCGGCTCGCGCCGAGCGCGGCACGAACGGCCAGCTCGCCCTCGCGGCGCAGCGAGCGCGAGAGGATCAGGTTGGCGACGTTCGAGCAGGCGATCACGAAGACGAGAGCGGAGGCCGCGAGCAGCAGCAGCAAGACGGGCCGCGCCGGCGCCGTGAGCTGGTCGCGCAGCGGCCGGACGCTCAGCTCGACCTGGGCGCTCGCCGCGTAGGCCTCGGGATGCTCGCGCATCATCGCGGCGTGCGCCGACCGGAGCTCGGCGCGGGCGTCCGCGACCGTCGCGCCGGGCGCCAGGCGTCCGAAGAGCTCGGTCATCCGGTGGGTGCGCAACGTGACCATCGTCGCGCCGAGGTGATGCGGGCTCGCCGCCACGTTGGCGATCAGCTCGGTTTCGGCCGGATACGGAAGCGAAGGCTCCAGCACGCCGACAACGGTCGCACTCAGCCCGCCGAGCTGGAGCGCCTTGCCGACGACCCCGGGATCGCTGGCCAGCGAGCCGGTCCAGAAGCGGTGGGTCAAGACCGCCACGCGCGCCGCCTGCGGGCCGTCGTCGGCCGCGTCCAGCAGCCGGCCGAGCGCCGGCTGGAGGCCCATCACCTCGAAGTACGAGCCGCCAACGACGCCCGCCCGCACCAGGCGCGGCTCGCCGAAGCCGAGCAGCGTGAACTCGATCGTCGAGAAATCGCCGAAATCGGCGATCGTCTTCACGCGCGACTTGAAGTCGGCGATCTCCGGCATCGAGAAGGTCGTGTTGGCGGCGGCGAGACCCGGCGCGCTCTGGCGGATGTAGACGAGCCGGTCTTCCCCGCGGTTGACCAGAGGCCGCAGCAGCACGCCGCGCACCACGCTGAAGATCGCCGCGTTGGCGCCGATCCCGAGCGCGAGCGTCGCCACCACCGTGGCCGCCAGGCCCTTCTCTCGCAGTAACGAGCGCAAGCCGATGCGCATGTCCTGGCCGAGGTCCAACGCCGCCTCCAGCCAGCGGGACATCCACACGCGGCGCATCGAGTCGCGGACGTCGGGGATGTAGCCGAGCTCGCGCAGCGCGGCCAGCCGAGCGGTCCTGGGGTCCTCGCCGCGGTCGACGCGCTCCTTCACGCTCAGCGCCAGGTGGCCGCGGATCTCGTCGTCGAGGTCGCGCTCGTCGGGCAGCACGCTACTGCTTGCCCTCCGGCGCCGGGTTCATGACGCGGCCGATCGCGTGCACGAGCTGCGACCAGCGGTCCTGCTCGCGCGACAGTTGAGCCTTGCCGGCGGCGGTCATCCGGTAGTACTTCGCCCGCTGGTTGGCCTCGCTGACGCCCCATTCGGACTTCAGCCAGCCGCGCTTCTCGAGCCGGTGCAGCGCGGGATAGAGCGAGCCTGTCTCGACCTTCAACAGGTCGTCGGACTGCTGGCGGATCGCCTGGCCGATGCGGTGGCCGTGCTGCGGCCCCCACTGGAGAATCCGCAGCACGAGCATGTCGAGAGTGCCCTGGAGCAGCTCCAGGCGCCGGTCGTCGGGAGTGTTGGTCATAGCCGTAGACAATCTACAGCCTTAGACGTAGAGGGTCTACAGCTTGTTCCGGATGGTTGCAGGGCTGTCCAAAAAGACCCGAACCAAGTGCCGGGATCCAGCGTCTAAGCTCGCAATAGTCGCGATCCGGAGGTCCAAATGCGCCTGCGCACGGGCGGGTTGATGCTGGCGGTCGCGTTGTCGTGCGCCTGGGCGGCGCTCCCCGCTCGAGGCGATGCCATCCATGAGAATGAACGCCCAGGCCAGGAAATCCGGGAGTTCCGTGACGAGCTACGCCAGGCGCTTCGCGAGGCCCGCGACGATGCCCGGCGGGAACGCCGTCTGATGATGCGAAACAGCGACGCGACGCGCCGCCACGCCCAGGCGTTCCGGATCCAGGTGCACGAGATGCGGGACCAACTGCGCTCGCAGATGCGGGAGATCCGCGACCAGATTCGCGAGTCGGCGCGCCAGATGCGGCGCGACCTGCGCGAGCAGCACCGCCACTACCGCGGCTGGATCTAGGTCCCCTGCGGAAGCCGTTCGACGCACGGGTCGAAGGCCGCCGCGGCGGCAGCTCCGGACTGGATCGCGGACTCGAGCGAGGACGTGAAATAGCGCGAGTGGCCGTTCAAGTTGGTCGCCAGGTACACCGGCGCGGCGCTGGCCTTGATCGGCAGCGAGCCGTGTCGCACGATCTGGGTCGCGTTCGACAGGCCGAACACGTGGTGCCGGATCGGCTCCGGTAGCGTCCGGTCGGCTCGCCGTTCGTCCTCCCACAGGATCCGCGCGAGCTGTTCCGGCGTGTGATCGCGGGCGCGTGTGCCGAGCCGCTCGTGCACGAAATCGGTCTCCAGGCTCAGAGACCCGGTCACTACCGTCGCGGCCGGAGGGCGCAGGTAGTTTCGATACTGGGAGTGCTGGACGAGGATCGGATACCAGTTCCGGCGAACGTTGTGGCCGCCGAGCGGCAATTCGGCAGGCAGCTCGCGATCGAAGAACCAGGCGATCCCGAGGTGCCGGTACACAGACTCGCCCAGCATCCTTCGGAGCCGCTCCCGGTTGCGACCGAATCCCTCGGCCACGCCGGCGCTGCTCTGCAGCAGCAGCCGCGACAGCGCGGGTGGAGGGATCGCCAGGAACACCGCGTCCACCACGCCTCTCGTACCGTCAGCAGTCTCGAACGCGACGCTTCCCGGCTCGCCGCCGTCCGCGCTGCTGAGCGCCGTCACGCCGCACCCGGCCCGCAGGCTCACGCCCAGCCGCTGCAGCTCGTTGCGCCAGAGCGTGACGAAGCCGTCTTTCGAGTTCGGCGGCTGCGCGTTCCAGTGCAACGGCCCCTTCGCGCCGAGAAGGACCGAGGCCAGGTTGCCGCGCAAACGGTGGAAAAGCTCCCACATGGTCATCCGCAGCGTGCCGGTGATCCCGCCCAGCGCTGTGGCGCGCATCCAAGATTGACACGCTTCGCCGATGCGATGCGTTTCCAGGAACTCGGCCACCGAGACGTCACGGTACTTCCGGACGCCCGCCGCGTGCAGCAGAAAGGCGAACGCGATCTTCGCCAGGTCCGCGCACGAGGAGTCGGCGAGGAACGGAGCCAGCCACTGCGTGGCCAGGTCGTGGCGCGGCGTGAAGTGCGCTTGCCATCGCGTCCCGAGCATGCGAAACAGCGCCGGCGCGGCCTGGTACGTCGATTGAAAGACCTTGCACGAGTTCTCGCTCAGGAAGAACCCGTCTTCGTCGAGGTTCGCGGCCCATAGCCCGCCGAGCTCGCCCGCCTGTTCATAGAGAACGACACGGTGGCCGGCCCGCGCGAGCAGTAGCGCCACGGTCATCCCGCTGGGCCCGCCGCCGACGATGGCGACGGCACTCGTCTTCATCGAGGCGCCGATCGCGAGTCTCGAACATGGCCGTAGAGCATCTACAGCCTTAGACGTAGAGCGTCTACGGCTTGTTCCGTCAAGCTGGACGGCTCCGTACTGATCTTGCTAGGTTACATGTAACTCAGGGAGGAGTGGCGATGGCATCACCTCAGGCCAGTTCGACACGGGAGAAGGTTCGGGCGCATCGGGAGCGGCTGCGCCGGCAGGGGCTGCGTCCTCTCCAGATATGGGTGCCCGACGTGCGCTCTCGGTCGTTCAAGGCCCAGGCGCATCGGCAGTCACGTGCCGTGGCCACGAGCGCCCACGCCAAGTCGGATCAGGACTTCATCGACGCCATCTCGGATCGGAGCGATGAATGAGGCGTGGCGAGATTTGGACTGTCGCCGGTGGCAAGGACTATGCCGGCAAGCCGCGGCCCGCCGCGATCGTGCAGGACGATGCGTTCGACGCGACCGATTCCATCACGGTCTGCGCTTTCACCACGGACGCCACGCAAGCGCCGTTGTTCCGCCTACCCGTCGAGCCGAACGAAGCGAACGGCCTGCGAACACCGTGCCGGCTGATGGTCGACAAGATCACGACGCTTCCCAAGTCGAAGATCGGAAGTCGTGTCGGGCGATTGGATGATGAGGACATCCTGAGACTGAACCGGGCAGTCGTCGTCTTTCTCGGATTGGCCGCATCGCCCAGGTCCGGGCGGCAGAGCTGAGGCGGCGCGCGTCAAGCCGGCGAAAGGCCCGGCAACCGCCTACTGCAGCCGATCGGCCATCTCGAAGACGTGGTACTTCGGGTTGCGATGAACTTGTCCTCGTAGCGCCTGTACAGCACGCCGCCCGACGAGCTGCCCGCGGAGGCGCGGCGCTACAAGCAAGAAGGCTGCCGGGCGATGAAGCTGCGCTTCGGCTGGGGCCGGTGGACGGCGCCGCGGGCATGCAGCGCAACGTCGAGCTGGTGCGAACCGTGCGCGACGCGGTGGGCGACGGGATCGACGTGATGGCCGACGCCTAATGGGTTGGAGCCTCGACTACGCCAAACGGATGCTGCCGCTGCTTGGGTCGTTCCACCCCCGCTGGCTCGAGGAGCCGGTGCTGCCCGACGAGATCCCCGGCTACGCCGAGCTGAAGGCGTATGGGCGCGTGCCGATCTCGGGCGGCGAGCACGAGTTCACGTTGCACGGTTTCCGCGATCTGCTGGAAGCGCGCGCGCTGGACGTGATCCAGTTCGACACCAACCGCGTCGGCGGCCTGACCCAGGCGCGCAAGATCGCGGCGCTGGCCGAGGCGCACGGCGTGCTCTTGATTTCGCACGCCGGCCAGATGCGCAACTACCACGTGGTGATGGCCAGAGGGCCGCCGGCACGGTGTCCAGCTCACGACCGCGGCCACGGCTCTCGCAGCATTGCCGCGGGCCACGGAGACAAGGACATGTCGGCGCTGGTCGAAACGCTGCGCGACGCGGCGCCGGGACGCTAGGGAACACCGCAGGGGTTGTCGGGGTCCTGTCCGCGGCACTCACGCCACGTCGTGATCCGGGTCGACACCAGGCCCGTGACGCCATCGTAGCGCAGCGCGAAATCGCCGCTCGTCTCCATCACGCCGCGCTGGAGCCGGACCAGATTGCGCGTGGCCGCGCTCGCGGGGTCGGGCGGGTAGCCGAGATCCCCGCGGTTCTTCGCGAACAGCTGGCCGGTGATCGTCGGGTTCCCCACGATCTCCAGCTGGTCGGAAGCGAAGAAGACCCCGAGGTAGAACGTCGATTCGTCGCCCGCGATCCGCAGGTCGCCGCCGGCGACGACGGCGACGCCAGCGTGACCCATCGTCAGGCCCGCCGTCGCGGGCACGATCCGGACGCCGCCCGCGAGGTCCACCGAGCCTTCCGCCACGAGCGTCAGCCGAACCGGCGCGCCGATCACCCGCTGGTCGCCGAACACCTGGATGCTGCCTTCGGCGTAGTAGGTGCCGGCCGCGACGTTCCCGTTGGTCGACCAGACGTGGTCCCGCGGGTTCCACGACCAGCCCGAGACGCTGACGCTGGTTCCGGCCGCGTCGCGGATCGAGCCGTCGGAGCCGAGGACGTAGTCCGCGCGCGACTTGAAGCTCGACGGAACGAGATCGGGCAGCGGGATAGAGCGCTGCGCCGGCCGAAGCTGCGCCTCGCCCGAGGTGCAGCCGGGGCCTCCAAGGGCGGCGCCCCCGATCGTGGCGGTCGCGCTCCACTGCTTCTCGGCGCACGGCGAGGCCTCCAGCTCGAGCGTCCCGTTCGCGTGAACGCTGCCCCCCTCGCCCATCACGCTCGGGCTGCCGCGCACGCGCAGGTGGCCGTCCACCAGCAACGCCGGCAGGCTCACGCGCGCGACCGCGGCCTCGACGGTCGCGCTGGCGCCTTCCCTCCCGCTGCCGATCGAGCGGATCAGGATGCGGCCGTTCGCGTCGTGGTCCGGGTCCAGGTCGGGAACCAGCCCGTTCGCCTCGACCGACTCGTCGTCGCACAGGCGGACCTGGTAGCTGCCGAAGCGCGGCACCGGGCGGCCCGCGACGGGGATTCGCTCGCTCGGCGGCGGGTAGGCCGTGGCGTTCCGCGGCTCCGACGCCAGCTCGTCGCCCGTGCAGGCTCGGCCCTCGCCGGACGCGAGGAAAGCGTCGAAGCCCGACCAGGGGTCCTGCGAGCCGAGCAGCGCGAGCGCGTGCGCCACGCCCGAGTCGGCGAGGTAGAACGCGTCGGCCGCCTGGCGCTCGTTCACCGCCACTGCCATCGACACCGCGCTCATCGTCGTCAGGGCGAGGCCCAGGAACGTCACCACCAGCAGCACCAGCAGGGCCAGCACCAGCGCCGCTCCCGCTTCGCGCCGCGCGCTCATTCCTCGTTCCGCAGCGCTGCGCCGGAGCCGAGCTCGATCGAGCGGCCGCCGGCGCCGGCCGTCCGCAGCGTCAGCGTGATCGAGACGTAGGCGACCCCGCCTTTCGCCTGGGCCGGGTTCGCGATCGGCGCCATCTGCCTGTCGAAGTACGCGAAGCGCATCGATTCGACGCCCGGCGCGAACTCGATTCCTTCCGGCGGGTCGCCGGCTTCCAGTTTCATCAGGCGTCCGCCGTGGACGAAGAACAGGATGCTCTCGTAGGGCGGTCAGCTTGCCGTCCGCGGGGTTCCAGTCGGCCTGGACCACGATGCTGTCGCTCGCGCCGTCGTGTCCGGGATCCGGATCGATTGCGCGCAGGTTCGCCATCCCCCGCGGGTTGCTGCCCGCCATGCGGACGAGGCGCAGCATCATGTCGAGGCCCGCGCGCACGTTGTCGACGGCCTCGATCTGCACGCGCTGCGCGTCGTAGTTCCTCTGGATGCCGCTCATCATTTGGCCGTCGACGAGCATCACGACCGCCAGGATCGCCGTGGTCGTGACCAGCTCGATCAAGCTGAAACCGGACTCCCGCCTGCTTCGCTCGATCAACGGAGCAGGACTCGCAGTTGCGCCGCGGGAACGTGCGCGTCGTCGAGGACGGCGACGGCCAGCGTCACCTCCTGCGTTCCGGCCGGGCCCGGCGCCACCACCCAGCGGCTGGTCAGGCGGCCCTGGCGGCGGAAGTGACCCGCGACGTCCGCCGACAGGCTGCCGCCCGTCTGCCGCTCCGGCTCGCTTCGCGGAATCACGCGAAGCCGCTCGATCTCCGCGCGGGCGAGCGCCGTGGCGATCGCCGCCTCGCGCGAAGCGCTTCCGAGGCGCGTCCCGTAGAGGATCAGCAGCGCCACGCCCAGCAAGCAGATGACGGTGACGACCATCGCCACCAGCACCTCGACCAGGCTGAAACCGCATTGCGAGGATCGCGAGCGAGACACGCGTTAGCCCTTCTTCATCACGACCGTGCAGTCGCCCTTTTCATAGCCGTCATCGACCACGGTGATAGCACCCGAGCGCCGCGCAAAGGCAAGCACGCGACTGCGGTGCCGCCACTTGAGGTACTTGGCACCGGCAAGGTCGGGCGAACAGAGGAAATTGAACGCCAGCCAGCGACGAGTGGCGCGCCACGCCGTCTCGAGGCTCCGGTAGAAGTCCCGCGACGACAGCAGATTCAGCGATCCCGAAAAGACGATCACGTCGGCGCCGACGTCGAGGGCGCCCGGCTCACGGACGAAATCGCATATGCGGATCGAGCAGTTCTCGTAGCGCCGGCGCCGCGCGGCGCGAGCCAACCACGGCAGAGCCTCGAGGCCGGTGTAGCGTGCCGGCGGGACCTCCCGCCAGCGCAGGAACGCCAGCAGGTCGGCGCGACCGCAGCCGACGTCCAGCACGTGCAGCCCGGCGAAGCGGCAGTGGCTGACGATCGCGTCGAAGCGCGTCTCCTGCGCGTCCAGGTCCTCCCAAAGCAGCGTGTGCATCCCGGCGAGCTTGCGGGCGCGGACGTAGGGCCGGAGGTACGGAGGAGCGCTCAAACGTCGGCCCTGCGCACGTCGCTGCCATGCGGTCCCGACCAGGCGACCACGCGCTTGGCGTCGCCTGGCCAGCTCGTCAGCCGAACCGCATAGCGAAGCTCCGGATCGGAGATCGGCTCGAGCCGCAACCAGAAGAAGGGCGCCTCGGGCGTGGCGCGCTCCCCTGCTTCCTTCAGGCAGGCGTGAAAACCGTCGCGGACCTCGGCGCTGAAGTATTCCTGGACGATCGAATGATAGACGACGGTGGCGAGTCCGGGCGCGCGTTCGGCAAGCCGCCGCGGCAGCCAGGCCTGCACCGATTCGCGATCGACCGTCGCGGGCACGCGCGCGGCGACGTCGAGGGCGCCGCGCAGCCTCGCGAAACGGTCCACCTGGTCGGCCCACAGCGAGGCTTGCAGCGACAGCCGGCCTTCCGGCGACGTCGGGTCCACCGGCCGCGGGTCGCAGCCTCGGCGGTCCGCGACGCCCACGGCCGACGGCAAGACGGCGGGAGCGTCGAGCCAGAGTCCGGTGAGGTCCACCGGGCTGTCGATCGACCCCCACGTCGCACCGCCGCCTCCGTAGCGATACTGGTCCCAGCGCAGGTTCAACCCGGCGCTCGCTCCGACCTCCAGCAGCCGGAGCGGCAGGCGCGCCGCCGACGCCACCTCGAAGAAGCCGAAGGCCAGCGCGGCCGCGCGGCCGACCTCGTTCGTCTGGCACGGCAGCGCGATCAGCGGCGCCAGCCGCTCGCGGCGCTGAACGAGCACGTCGTGGAACGTCGGCCACGCGTTCGGCGAATCGCCGCCCATGCTCGGATAGTGAGCCGCCAGCGCCGGCACCTCGCCGGCCAGCACCAGCCGGTGTACCGCCGCCATCAAGCGCAGGGCCAGCGCATCGGCACGCGCGTTGGCAACGTCGTGCGGCGCGATCAAGTCGAAGACGACTCCGCCCGCCTCGACGTCGGCGGCGGCGTGTCCCAGAAGCTCGGCGTAGAGCGGCGAGCCGAACGCGCCGCAGGCGTTGCCCTGCTCGCGGAGCAGGAGCGCCGCGCGTTCACGGGAGAGCATCAGTGCTGAGTATGCCAGCGCTATCGGCTCCGTCAGCAAGCAGCTGCTCGCCTCCGGCGCGATGATCCTGGTCCAGGACGGCAAGTTGCGGCTCGACGACGGCGTCCGCAAGCACCTCGAGGACGCCCCCGAGACCTGGAGCGGCGTCACGTTGCGTCACTTGCTGAGCCACACCAGCGGCATCGTGCGCGAGGGGCCGGCCTTCCAGCCCTTCAAAGCGCAACCGGAGATCGACGTGATCCGCAGCGCCTACCCGCTGCCGCTGCTGTTCTCGCCGGGCGAGAAGTGGCTGTACTCCAACGTGCCCTATTTCACGATCGCCGAGATCCTGGCGCGCGTGTCCGGCGAGCCTTGGCCGGAGTTCATGAAGCGCCGCGTCTTTCAGCCGTTGGCGATGAACGCCACGCGCGCCACGACGCCGTCTGCGCTGGTGCCGAATCGAGCCGACGGCTACGAATGGCGCAACGGCGCCTTCGTTCGAGCCGTCGAGTACCAATCGCTGCGGCCGAGCGGCGCGTTCCTGTCCACGGTCGAGGATCTGGCGCGCTGGGATGCCGCGCTCTACACCGAGGCGCCGCTGACCCGAGCCACCCGCGAGGAGATGTGGAAGGCCGTGCCGCTCAACGACGGCTCGTCCTCGGCATACGGT
>CAZVOI010000529.1:0-1670 GCA_964628275.1 uncultured Acidobacteriota bacterium
TCGCGTTCTCGGCGTGAGAAGAGGTCGAGAGCGGCAGCGCGGCGCTCGGGCCAGCGCAGACAGGTGTTGGCGACCACCGCGGCCATCCAGGCCGAGGTCAGCGCCTTCTTCACGCCAAAGGACGACATCGGGTCGAGGAAGCTCGCGGCGTCGCCGACGAGCAGGAAGCCCGGTCCGCCGAACGCGCGCGATCCATAGACCGACGCGTCGCAGGCCCACGGAGCGTCGCTGAGCCTCGCGCCCTGGAGCAGCCGGTTGAAGTGAGCCGTCTTGGCCAGCTCCCCTCGATAGCGCGCGGCGGTCCCGCCCGCCGCTTCTCCCTTGGCGTGCGGATCCACCATCACGGCGACGTGGCGCTGTTCCTTGGACAAGGGCACCGACCACGCCCAGCCGTCCTTGTAGGCCTCGACCAGCGTGTGCGTATCGTCTACTCCTCGGAACCCGCCCTGGCCATGCCACACGCCGGAGAGAGCGACGGTCGTCAGCCGTTTGTCCTTGACGCGAAAGCGCCGCGCGATGACACCCGCGCGGCCGGAGCAGTCGAGGACGAAGCGCGCTCGCAAGCGTGCCGTCGTGCCGTTGCGATTCAGGTACTCGACGATCAGTTCGTCCGCACGGTCGAGGTCGACGCGCCGCACGGTGACACCAGAGCGGAGCCTGGCCCCGGAAGCCCCCGTGGCGTCGAGCAGCAGCCGATCGAAATCGCGGCGCAGGACCTGGTAGCCGGGCGCCCCCGCGAAGCTCTCGGAACGGCCCGCGGGCTTGCCCCACCAGGCCGTGTTGCCGGTCGCCGGCAGGAAACCCGCGCCCTCCACTCGCTCGAGGATGCCGACATGGCCGAGGATCTTGCGTGTGCTCGGCGGCAGCGATTCGGCGAGGCTGTGCTTGGCCGGCTGGCGATCGAGGACCTCGACCGAATGGCCCCACTCGGCGAGCAACCGGCCGGCCGTCGCGCCCGCCGGCCCGCCGCCGATGACAGCCACGTCGGCGGCGCCTCGTCCTCGAGACCCAGTTCGCACGTTCACCGACTCGCGGCTCCGATCATGCGGGGCGGCGGCGCGGCTACACGGCCCGGATCATTCCAGACGACGGCCCTTGGCTGGTTGACCGCGAAGAAGAAAGGTCTTGATCAACTCTCCTTCTCCACAAACCGTCATCCCGGAAAAGCGCTTGAACCACGCGCCCTCAGGCACTTCCGGCTGACTGTCGAGCCACTGCGCCAGCAGCTCGAGCTGCCGAGCCTCGATCCGGCGATCTTGGATCCGGTCGAGCAAGTGCTGGAGCAGGCCGGGCGGGACGTCTTTTCGCCGGACGCGCGGCACCCGTCAGATCCCGTAGAAGCCTCGAGTCAACCGCTCACGAAGCCTGGTCGCCTCGCGCTCGTCCTTCGCGCGCGCCAGCTTCTTCGCCAGCAGGCCCAGCTCCTTGGGGCTCAGGAGCTGGGAGCTCGCCTCGAGGCAGGCCAGCTCCGCCGTCTCGAATGTGACCTCTTCGCCGCTTGGCTTGCGGGCGAAGACCCGCGACCCGGTCACGGACTGGCGCACCATCCACGAGTAGACCGTCAGCGCGTTCTTGAGAACGTCGGTCCTCCGGCTTCGGGTCAGGGTCGCCACTTGATCCACCAGCGCTGTCTCGGAGTCGCTCAGGATCGGCTGAAGCCTCGCCATCGT
>CAZVOI010000530.1:0-2466 GCA_964628275.1 uncultured Acidobacteriota bacterium
GTCCAGGCTGAGGTGCTCTCGGCCTCGGCGCCGGCGCAGCTTGTCGCGGCACACGTTCATGGCGATCTGATAGAGCCATGACGAGAACCGCGCCTCCTGCTTGAAGCCCCGGAGCGCCCTAAAGGCCTTCATGAAAGCCTCCTGGGAGACGTCCCTGGCTTCGTCGGGCGAACCTAGAACCCGGAAGGCGGCGCCCTGGATCTTGCGATCCCAGCGCCGCACCAAGACGTCGAACGCAGACGCGTCCCCTGCCTGCACGGCGGCTACCAGGTCTTCGTCGGTCGGCCCCATGCCTTCCACCAGCTTATGACGTCCCCGACCCTGCGAAAGTCGGATGTCCGATCCAGAGCACTAGGCCCGCGGATGACTCTTGCGGTAGATGTCCAGTAGTTGACGGGTGTTCACATGAGTGTAGCGTTGAGTGGTCGACAAACTGGCGTGGCCTAACAACTCCTGTATCGACCGGAGGTCGGCTCCTCGCTGCAAGAGATGGGTCGCAAACGCATGGCGAAGCGTGTGTGGGCTTACTCGTTGATGGATGGCGACTTCTCGAAGCCGTCGCTGGAGTTCTCGCCGAACACTCCTATCGGTCAATCGCCCACCGCGGCGGTTGGTGAAGAGTGCTCCACTGCCGTCTATCGCACTGATTCGGACGGGGAGGTACGCTTCGATGGCTGATTGTGCTGCTCGCCCAAAGGGAACAAGACGTTCTTTTCTCCCTTTGCCCAGTACTCGAATGAGCCGGCCGTTGAGGTCAACCTCCGAGGCGTCGAGTCCCGTCAGCTCCGCACATCGGATTCCAGTGCCGTAAAGAAGCTCGATCATGGCCCGGACTCGAAGGGAGCGGCTGTCTTTCTCTTTGATTTCAGCGAGTTGGGAGAGATCGGCTTCTTCGAGTCGCGGGGGAATCCTCTTTTCCAGCTTGGGAGACAGGAGGGCTCTGGCTGGATTCTGGTCGAGGATACCTTCTCGGCACAGGAAGCGAAAGAAGGTCCTCAGGGCAGCGAGCTTGCGGGCCGAAGAGGACTTCGCCAGACGAAGGCCGTGGAGGTGGGCCAGGAAGGAACGAATCGTCAGGTGATCCACGGGGAGCGTCCCTTGCGGGTCGGCGCCAAGAAAGGCCAGGAACTGGTCCAGGTCTTGGGAGTACGCGCGAATCGTGTGGCTCGAGGCGTTGCGTTCGCGCTCGAGGTGTCTCACGAACGCTGGCAGGGCCGCTTGAAGCCGAGCGTGCCGTGTCAACGGCTGATCGCCTCCCCGGGGACCCCCTCGGTCAGGAAGACGGCGAGGGCGCCCAGCGCTCGCGCTGCGATCGCTCGGCGCTTCTTGCTCTTGTCTCGAATCCGCTGGGGCAGCTCGGGGAGCAGGCCGAAAGCGATGTTGGTGGGCTGGTAGTTCTTCGGGTCGCTCTTCGAGATGTATCGGCCGAGCGCCCCGAGAGCGGTCTCCTCCGGAAAAGAACGGGGCTCTTGACCAAGCGCTCGCGCGGCCGCAGAGACGCCGGCAACCAAGCCCGACGCGGCGGACTCGACGTAGCCCTCGACACCGGACATCTGACCCGCGAAGAAGAGCCCCGGGCGGGCGCGGGTCTCGAACGTCGGCTGGAGCGTCCTCGGCGCGTTGACGTAAGTGTTGCGATGGATCATCCCGTGACGCACGAACTCCGCGTTCTCGAGGCCGGGGACCATGCGGAACACCCGCCGCTGTTCGCCCCACTTGAGCTGGGTCTGGAAGCCGACCATCGAGAAATGGCTGGCTGCCAGGTTGTCCTGGCGCAACTGGACGACCGCGAACGGCCGGCGACCGGTCTTAGGATCGACGAGCCCGACCGGTTTCATCGGCCCGAACAGAAGCGTTTCCAGCCCTCGGCTCGCGATTACTTCGACGGGCAGGCAGCCCTCGAAGAAGAACTCGTGCTCGAAGGCGTGGAGCTCGGCGCTTTCGGCGCGGGTGAGGGCCTCGAAGAAGGCCCCGTATTCGGGCTCGGTGAGCGGGCAGTTTATGTAGTCGTCGCCGCCCTTTCCGTAGCGTGACGCGCGGAATGCTTTCGTCACGTCGATCGATTCGGCCTCTATCACAGGGCTCACAGCGTCGAAGAAGTACAGATGGTCGGCGCCCACGAAGCGGGCCACGTCGGCGGCGAGGGATTCGGAAGTGAGCGGGCCGGTGGCCACGATCGCGAGATCCGCGTCGGGAATGCGGCTGATCTCCGCCCGATGAACGCGGATCCCAGGCAGGCCGGTGACGGCCTCGGTTACCTTGGCCGCAAACAGCCCTCGGTCCACGGCAAGGGCGCTCCCGGCCGGCACTCGCACGCTGTCGGCAACGCGCAGGATCAGCGATTCCATGCGCCGCATTTCTTCTTTCAGGAGGCCGGCCGCCTGATCCAGCGCATCACCGCGAAGGCTGTTCGAACAGACCAGCTCGGCGAAGTCGGCCGTCTGGTGCACGGGTGTCGTCTTCACG
>CAZVOI010000531.1:0-6956 GCA_964628275.1 uncultured Acidobacteriota bacterium
AGCGTCTTCGGGATCTGCTCCAGCGAGTTCGCGTGCTCGTCCTCGATGAAGTGCTTCTCCACGCCGGCCTTCGCCGCCGCGCGCAGCACCGCCGGCCAGTCGATCGTCCCGGTCCCGAGCGGGACGTTGGTGTCGTCGTCGGCACGACCGGTGTTGAGCCCGACCGGCGTTCCCTTCTTCATATCCTTCAGGTGGGTGGACACGAACCGCTTGGGATGCTTCTCGAAGAGCTTCACCGGGTCCATCCCGCCGTGGCTCACCCAGAAGACGTCGGCCTGGAACGAGACGAGCGCCGGATCGGTCTCCTTCGCCAGCGTGTCGAAGAGATTCCCGTCGGGCGACGCCGCGAACTCGTATCCGTGCAGGTGGTAGAAGTAGCGCATCCCCGCCGCCTTCGCCGCCTTCCCCCACTTGTTGAAGTCCGCCGCCGCGCGTTTGCAGTCTTCGAGCGTGAAGCTCTCCTTGTGCGGGATCCAGGCGCAGCCGACGTACTTCAATCCGTACGTGCTCGCCCGCTTCACCATCCCGTCGGTGTCCTTGGTCCAGTCCTCGTAGCCGAAGTGGCCGCTCGTGAGCGTGAGCCCCGCCTTCTTGACCTCGGCCTTGAAGGCATCGACGCCGAGCTTGTAGTCCGACCCGCCTTCGATCTCGGTGAACCCCATCGCGCGAATCTTGGCGAGCGTCCCCGGCACGTCCTTCGGGAAGTGCTGCCGCAGGCTGTAGAGCTGCAGGCCCACCGGCTTCCCCATCACCGAAGGCGCCGCGGGTTGCGCCCGCGCCACCGCCGCCAGAGCCGACGTCGCCGCCACGCTTCCGATGAACCGCCGCCGCGTCATGGGATTGCTCATCCGCGAATCTTAGCCCCGGCCGCGGTGTTATGATCGTTCGTCGTTTCACGTCCTCGTGCGCCCGTAGCTCAATTGGATAGAGCGTCGGCCTCCGGAGCCGAAGGTTGCAGGTTCGAGCCCCGCCGGGCGCACCAACTAGATCAACAATCTAGAGTGACGGGATGCGCCGCCGGAAGCCGCGTGGTTCCATTTTGGTTCCGTTGCGATCCTTGCGTTGGGCGGCCGGCAGGCTGTCGAACGACTGCCTCGAGGAGAGGGTTCCGGACGTCATAGATGCACCCGCTCGATCGGGTTCGCGGCCGAGGCGTTCAGCCCCGGCAGTCGGGCTACACTGCTGGCTATGGCCGCGCCAACCGCATCTGAAGTAGGGCAGCGCCTGCGGGATAGCTACGCTCTCGATTTGCTTCGGAGAGAGACCATGGGATTGCCGCCTGGCGACACGAAGGAAGGCCCGCTGCGGCAAGTGATCGCGGTGCTGGAAGCGGCGCACACGGCATACGCGCTGATCGGAGGAGTGGCTCTTCAGTTGCATAGTGAAGAACCGAGAACCACCCTCGACATAGATCTGGCCGTCCCGACATTTTCCGACATTCCCGTCGAGGCGCTCGAATCGGCCGGATTCGAGCATGAGCAGCGTTTCCCTCACAGCGACAATTGGCGGGCCCCCGGCTCCGAGCCGCGCACGCGCCGAACGGCGATCCAGTTCTCTGCTGAAGACGTAGGGATCGCGGCAGCCGTCGAACATGCACGCAGCGTGGAAATCGACGGGATGACCTTGCGGGTCGCGATCCCAGCCGACCTGGTAGTGTTGAAGCTTGCCGCCGCCGAAGAGCCCCGGCGACGCGCCAAGAAGCGGCGCCAGGACTTCTTGGACATCCTCACGCTGGTCGAGGACTACCCTGAGGCCGCCAGCGCCGTTCCGGATCTGAAGGAGCGCCTGGAACGACTGCGCAGCGTCGTGCTGGCCATCCCGTGACGAACTCATGCGCTGCTTCGCCATCGCCTCCAGTGCGCCGATCGGGTCGTAACCGCTGAACCCTTCGCGGCCAGGCGCCCGAAGTTGACGCCGGTGATGCTCGCGACCACCGTGATCCGTCGCTCGGCCGGCCCTCGTGCGCTGCCCCACCCTGGTGCTCGATGCGCGCCGGGGCGCGGGAGGGCCACTTCTCACGCACGAGTTGCGTCAGGCGCCGCGCACCTCGAGCCCAAAGGAACGCGAGGCCAGGGCGAGGTCGCGGTCGTGCGTTGCCATGACGAGCGCCTGGTGGGTCCTGTCCCGCCACACGAGCGCTGTCGCGAGGTGGAGCGCATCGAGAGTTCCGAGCGGCGTGGGGAAGGGCTCAGATGCCCGACTCAGGACCGGACGCTGCACTAGCACCAGATCGACGGCTTCCAGCCATTCCGAAACCGTCGCGCGGCGCGAAGCCGCATCTTCCGCCGACAACACCCCTTGGAGGCGGAGCCTGTCGATCGTTCTGAGCGACTCGACCGCGATCAGCTCGCTCGAAACGAGGGCCTCGCAGGAGAGCAGCTCCTGGAGGGCGCCCGGCTCGCGCAAGACGAGACGCAGCAGCGCCGATGTGTCGAGGTAGGCGATCACCGAGACGCGCGGCCTTTCAGGAGCACGGCGAGACTGTCCGTGGGAGGCGTCACGGGGGGCGGCAACCGGAGGTCGCGGGGCGAGCGTGTCGCCTTTTGGACTTCGAGCGGCGCGTCCGCTTGGTAGGGGACGAGCTGCGCCACGGGCGTGTCCCGGTCGAGGACCGTCAGCGTGCGACCGGCGCGCACCTTGCGAAGGTGCTGGCTGAGGTGCGCCTTCAGGTCAGCGATTCCAACCTTGCTCATGACCTATTATGGTCATGAGTGGTCATGTCGGTCAACCCACTCCGCCGCCTTGATGTCAGGCGAGAGAAGCCGGCTCCAGCCGGTGCCGCCTTGGTCGCTTCACCTTCCGCCGACGGGTCGTAGTTTTCGGGGTGTTGAATGGCAACCAGGTATTTGCGGCATGGGCTTCTCCAGTGATCGTCCTTTTACCCCGTCTTCACTACCACGACGAACGGCGGGGCCAGAATTCGACAAACGTCCGGAAATTCTTCTTTTGGGGCCTCGTTCACCGGAATCTCACGGACTGGTCAACCCTGCGTGAAGACACCGGCAGGTCCGCGGGCGATGCTTCCGTCATGCTGACCGGGATCTCGTGGCGGCAGGTTTGAGTTGTTCCTGGGGCCGAATCCGGGCAGCGGCTCCGCGTTTCCACGCCGGTTTGGGGAGTGTTAGCACATGACATCATCTGTGACGAACCCCATGAAGGCATTCGCCCTCATCGCCCTCGGCCTGGCCATTGCCGCGATGGGCATTTACGTCGCCAACGCCGATGACGCGCCCGGCGCGGCCGTCATCGGATTCCTGCTGATGGTGGCCGCGGTCCTGTTCGGCGTGAGGACCGCGCGGAACCGGCTGCCGATCTGGGGCGGGCGCACCGCACTGGCGGTCGGCATTCTGATTGCCGCCTTCGCGGCATTTCTCACCCATGCGGTCACCGTGGCAGCGCCTCTCTTCGCGCAACCGCCGGACGTGCGGTCGGTCAGCGAGCCTTTGCCCTCGCCACAATGGGCGCCAGCGGTCGCTCGCGCGCGGCCGATGGTGCGCGCGGCCATCGTGGAGCAGAACCTGCCAGGGATTTCGGTGGCGGTCGGCGCCCGCGGCACCGTCGTCTGGGCGGAAGGCTTCGGCTGGAGGGACGTTGAAACCCAGACACCGGTCACGCCGAATACCCGATTCAACATCGGCACGGCGGCATCAGCGGTCACTGCCGCCGTTGTTGCGTCGCTCGGGCTGACCCACACGGGCACTGAATCGGCGGCCGTGTGGAGCCCGGAGGCAATCGGCGAGCCAGGAGAGGACTTCCCGCTCTTCACGCTCATCCGCCACGTCATCTTCCAGCCGATCGGCCTGGCCCCCGCCGAGTACCCATTGCCGGGCGATCGCGCGACGTTCTACGTGCCGAGATCCGATGACAACGATCCCCGCCGTGGACGGCGACTGATGTACATGCGCGACCTGGCGTGCTGCGCGAGTGGGATGGCGTTCTATTCCACGCCGTCCGATCTGGTCCGCTTCGCCTCGGCGACGAAAGCAAACAGCGTCAACGGCGAGCTCGCAGGCGGAAGCGTGATGTCGCTGATGACGCGCGACAACGGGATCGTCGTTGCCGTGACGTCGAACGTCGCGCACGCCAACACGGCCGCTCTCGCGCTGAAACTGGCTGACGTGTTCGCCGAACAGAAATAAACCGCCGCGCGCCCGAGACCGTCAGCGACGGAGACCCGTCGTCACGCTGAGCGGCGCGCGGAGCCGGAGGTTGTCCGACGAGGCGCCCACGGCGACGTCGAACACGCCGGGCTCGACGGCGGAGCCGATGCTGCCGCCCTGGTACCACGCGAGCTGCGCCGCCGATAGGGTGAACGTCACGCGCCGGGTCTCGTTGGGCTGCAGCGTCACCCGCCGGAACGCCCGCAGCGTCCGGATCGGCTGATACGACCGGCTCTTCACCTGGTGCGTATAGAGCTGCGCGACCTCGTCGCCAGCACGGTCGCCGACGTTGGTCAGGTCGAACGACACGTCGACGCGCCCGCTCGGCGCGATGCTCGCCTCTGACAGCTTCAGGTTCGAGAACCGGAAGCGCGTGTAGCTCTGGCCGTGCCCGAACGGATAGAGCGGCACGCCCTTGAAGTACTGATACGTGTAGCCCTTGGAGACGTCGTATTCGTTCTGCGGCGGCACACCGTCGAGGTTGGCGTAGACGGTGTACGGCAGCTTGCCGCCAGGGTTGTCGAGGCCGAAGAGGGCGCGCGCGACGGCGGTGCCCCCAGCCTCGCCGGGGAACCACGCCGCCAGGATCGCCGGCAGCCGATCATGGGCCCAGCCGATGCCGAGCGGGCCGGCGTTCAGCAGGACGAGCGCGACCTTCGGGTTTGCGCCAAAGGCCGCCTCGAGGAGCTGCTGCTGCGCGCCGGGCAGGCTCAGCTCACGCCGGTCGCGCCCTTCGGCCTCGACCTGCAGGCCGGTGCCGAGGCAGAGCACCACGACGTCGGACCGCTTGGCGAGTGCTATGGCCTTCGCCAGGGCCTCGGGATCGGCGGGCCCGACGAAGTCCGCGCCCTTCTCGTAGCTCACAAGGGTGCCCGATCCGAGCAGCTCGCGCAGCCCCATCGCGACACCGACCTTAAGCACCGGCGTGCCGTAGTAGTTCCCGGTGGGATAGTCCTGATCGCCGGCCGGTCCGATGACGGCGACCGTCCGGATCTCGTCCTTCTTCAGGGGCAGGAACAACGTCGGGTTCGTGCCCGGTGCTATGGGGGTGCTCGACGTGCTGCGATTGCTCAGCAGCGTCAACGAGGCCTGCGACACCTTCAGCGACAGGGCGAGGTGCTCCGGGCTCCTCACCACGCTCATCGGGATCCGGTCGTACGGCGTCGACGGATCGAAGGCGCCGAGGCGGAAGCCGACGCGGAGGACGTTGGCGAGTGCGCGGTCCACGTCGGTCATCGTCAGCAGGCCGCGCTGCACCGCCTTGGGGATGTTGTCCTCGAATTCCTGATCGTCGCTGTCGTTGCCGGCCTTGATCGCCGCCGCCGTCGACACGACCGGGTCGTCGGAGAAGCGGTGGCCGGGTTCGTTGGGGCGCTCGGAGGTGAGGAGCTGCACGGCGCCCAGATCGTCGGTGACGAAGCCGTCGAAGCCCCATTGCTGGCGCAGCACATCGGTCAGCAGCCAGCGGTTCACCGCCGCCGGCACGCCGTTGATGGCGTTGTAGGACGACATCACCGACTGCGCCCGGCCTTCCATGAACCCCGCTTTCCAGTGCGGGAACCAGAAGTCGAACAGGTTGCGCTCGTCGACGATCACCGACAGGTGCTGGCGTCCGGACTCCACGTTGTTCACCGCAAAATGCTTCAGTGTCGACGCGAGCTTCAGGTGTGCTATGTCCTCGCCCTGCAGCCCCTTGACGTAGGCGACCGCCATGCGGCCGGTGAGGTAGGGATCCTCGCTGAAGACTTCCTGGATGCGGCCCCAGCGCGGATCGCGGCTGATGTTGATGACCGGCGACCGGTACACGAGGCCGTGGGGCGACCGCGGCCCGTCCTTCTTGGCGTTGTACAGCGCGCGCGCCTCATCGGACATCGCGTCGCCGATCTGCCGGACCAGCTCAGGGTCCCAGGTGGCGCCCATCGCGGTCGGAATCGGGAACAGCGTCGTCGGCTCCTTCGACCAGACGCCGTGCAGCGTCTGGTTCCAGCCGCCCCACGCCGGCACGCCGAGCCTCGGCAGCCCCTTGTTCAGGTGATTGAGCTGCTGCGCCTTCTCCTCGAGCGTGAGCCGGCCGATCAGATCGCGGATGCGCACCTCGATCGGCTGCGAGGGATCGCGGAACACCTGCCGTGCCGGCTCCTGAGCGACCGCCCTCCAACACAGTGCCGCCAGCGGCACCGCGACCAGCCAGATCCTCATCATCGAATCCTTCCGCCGGACCGAGTGTAGGCGCTCGCGAGGTCGGAAGAGCGTGGCTCCGCCGGCGCCGTGGTGGTCGTCGATTCGTGTCACGTGAGCCCTCTCAGCAGTCGCGCCACGGTTCCAGATGCGTCCGCGCGAAAATCTCATCGCCCTTGCGAGAGAGAAACTCCGCAGCGCGGCTTGGCCCGATCGAATCGAACCTCGCGAAGTCCTCCCGCAGGCATTCCACGGCCTGCTGCGCGGCCTTGTCGTCCAGCAAAGGGCGCAGGCGCACCGCCACGTCATCCACGGAGTCCCCAAAATGGCCAAGGACGTAGCAGAGATCGTAGGCGTCCTTGGGCTCGCCTCGGTTGTGGAGCGCCAGCGACTTCAAGACGACGAAGGACCCGATTCCGCAGACCGGGATGTCGCGCTTGGTGCTTTCGGCATCGAGCGTCCGGCCGGCTAGAGCGACCATCTCCCGATCGCGAAACGCGAGCGCCAGGCCCGGCACGACCACGGCGGCGATGTCGGCCTCGAGATCCTGAAGCCTGCCCTCGCCGACACCAGAGCCAGGCGCGATCAGAAAATCGACCGTCGCCCCTGTCTTCGAGT